>JBDHTK010000073.1:0-12671 GCA_039808625.1 Devosia sp.
GAGGGGCGATGCGGATACTGGTGGCGGAGGACAACGAGACGCTCGCCGACGGGCTGGCGGCGGTGCTGCTGGCGGCCGGCTATGCGGTGGACGTGGTGGGCGACGGCGTGTCGGCCGACGCGGCCATCGCCACCATCGATTTCGACCTCGTGGTGCTCGACCTCAACCTGCCGGAAATGGACGGGCTCGACGTACTGCGCGCCATGCGGGCGCGGCGCAGCGGCTCGGCCGTGCTGATCCTCACGGCGCGCGGGGCGATGGACGAGCGGGTGCGCGGGCTCGACCTCGGCGCCGACGACTACATGAGCAAGCCGTTCGACGTGCCGGAGCTCGAGGCGCGGGTGCGCGTGCTGCTCAGGCGCCGGGCCGGCCAGCACACGGCGCAGATCGGCTTCGGCGACCTCGTGCTCGACACGGTGACGCGCACCGTGACGGCGCGCGGCGTACCGCTGGAGGTGCCGGCACGTGAACTCGACGTGCTGGAAACGCTCCTGATGAAGGCCGGGCGCGTGGTGGCCAAGCAGGCGATCATCGACTCGCTCGCGGCCTTCGACGACGATCTGAGCTCCAACGCGGTGGAGCAGTACGTGTCGCGGCTGCGCAAGCGCCTCGCGCCCTATGAGCTGACGGTGAAGGTGGCGCGCGGGCTCGGCTACTACCTCGACCGGGCGCCGGGCTGATGGCGCAATCCTATTCGCTGCGGCGCCGGCTGGTGCTGGGGCTGCTGGTGGCGCTGTTCGGCATCGCCAGCCTCACCATCGCCGACAGCTGGCGCGAGGCGCAGGCGACGGCGGCGGCGGTGTCGGACCGCGTGCTGGCCGGCTCCATCCTCGCCATCGCCGAGCGCGTCATCGTCACCGAGGACGGCGCGCTGGAAGTGGACGTGCCCTATGTGGCGCTCGAAATGCTGACCTCGGCGGCGCAGGACCGCGTGTTCTACCGCGTCGACGGGCCGGAGGCGTTCATCACCGGCTACCAGAACCTGCCCGTGGTGGCCGGGGCGGGGAGCGAGATCGTCTATGCCGACGCGCAGTTCCGCGGCGAGGCGATCCGCGTCGGTTCGCTGCAGCGGGCCGCGTCGTCGGGGGTGAGCGCCATTCCATTCACGGTGACGGTGGCCGAGACGACGATCGCGCGCAGCCAGCTCGCGCAGTCGCTGCTGGTCAGGGCGGCGCTGCGCGTGGCGCTGGTGATCGCCGCCGCGGCGGTGATCGTGTGGTTCGCGGTGAGCCTGTCGCTGGCGCCGCTCTACCGGCTGCGCGACGCCATCGCGGTGCGCAGCTCGGACGATCTGAGCCCGATCCGCCAGGACGTGCCGCGCGAGGTGGAGGGGCTGGTGGAGACCATCAACTCGTTCATGACGCGGCTCGGGGCGGCCCTGGCCGGGCTCCGGCATTTCACCGGCAATGCCAGCCACCAGCTGCGCACGCCGATGGCCATCGTGCGCACGCAACTGGCGCTGGCGCAGCGGGCCGAGACGGCGGCGGCACGCGATGCGGCGCTGGCGCTGGCCGACGGCGCGGTGGGCCATGCCGAGCGCGTGCTGGCGCAGCTCCTCGTGCTGGCGCGGATCGACGAGGCGGCGTCGGACCGGCTGCGGCTCGGCGTCGTCGACCTCGCGGCGCTGGCGCGCGAGCGCACCGCCGACCAGGTGCCGCGCGCCGCGGCGGCCGGCATCGACCTCGGCTTCGAGGGCGATGCGGCGGCGCATGTGCGCGGCGACGCGATGCTGCTCGGCGAACTGGTGACCAACCTCATCGACAACGTGCTGGCCTATGCCGGGCGCGGCGCCGAGGCGACGGTGCGCGTCGCCGCCGGGCCGCCGGTGGTGCTGGAGGTGGTCGATACCGGGGCGGGCGTCGCGGCGGCGGCGCTGCCGGCGGTGCTGCGGCGCTTCGGGCGCGCGCGCAGCGACCAGCAGGGGGCGGGGCTGGGGCTGTCCATCGTCGAGGAGATCGCGACGCTGTGCGGCGGCAGCGTGGCGGTGACGTCCGATGCCGGGCAGGGATTCCGCGTCACCATCAGCTTCGGTTGAGCGGCGCCGGCCGGCGCGAGCCCGATTTTTCGCGGTTCCGAACCGGAAAACCGCGTCGCACTTTTCCCGGAAACGCTTTAAGAGCGCGGGCAGCGGAGCGGGGACTCATGAGCACACGACCCTATGTGATCGACGAGCTGATTTCGGCCAAGGCCATCGCGGCCCGGGTCGAGGCGCTGGCGCGCGAGATCGACGCCTATTACGCAGGCACCGAAAAGCTCGTGGTGGTGGGGCTGCTGCGCGGCTCGTTCGTGTTCATCGCCGACCTCGTGCGCGAGCTCGACCTGCCGGTGGAGGTCGATTTCATCGAGGTGTCGAGCTACGGCAACGCCACCGAGTCGAGCCGCGAGGTGCGCATCATGAAGGATCTGCGCGGCGAGATCGAAGGCCGCGACGTGCTCCTCGTCGAGGACATCGTCGATACCGGCCATACGCTGCGGCACGTGCTCGACATCCTCGCCACGAGGCGGCCGCGGCGTATCGAGACCTGCGCGCTGCTCGACAAGCCGTCGCGGCGCGAGACGGGCGTTTCGGCGCGCTGGATCGGCTTCGAGATTCCCGACACCTTCGTCGTCGGCTACGGCATCGACTACGCGCAGCGCAACCGCAACCTGCCCTATATCGGCGCGGTGCGGTTCACCGACTGAGCGGCGGCGGTGCTCACCTCGAAACCGGCGCAATGGGCGGCGCTGCTGGCGCTGTCGCTCGTCGTGATGGTGCCGATGGAGCTCATGGGGTTCCCGGCGGCGCTGCTGCTCGGGCCGATGCTGGCCGGCATGGTGATGGGCATTGGCGGGGCCAGCGCCCGGGTGCCGCAGCCGCTGTTCGTCACGGCGCAGGCGGTGATCGGCATGATGATGGCGCGGGCGCTGCCGCCGACGATCTTCGCCGAGCTGGTGGCCCAGTGGCCGATCTACGTACTGGGCATCGGTTCGGTGATCGCGGTGGCGGCGGGGCTCGGCCTGCTGCTGACGCGCTTCGGCGTCCTGCCGGGCAGCACGGCGATCTGGGGCTCGGCGCCGGGCGCCGCCTCGGCGATGGTGGCGATGGCCGACGCCTTCGGCGCCGATGCGCGGCTGGTGGCGTTCATGACCTATCTGAGGGTGGCGCTGGTGGCGCTCACCGCCTCGCTGGTGGCGCGGCTGACGGTGAGCGGCGACGGCCTGGTGCCGGCGCCCGACATGTTCGCACCGGTGGCGGCGCTGCCGTTCGCGCTGACGCTGGGGCTGATCGCGCTGGCGCTGATCCTCAGCCGCGTCACGCGCGTCAGGGGCGGCGCGGTGATCCTGCCGATGCTGCTCGGCGTGGCGGCGCAGAATCTGGGCGGGATGCCGATCGAATTGCCGCCGGCGCTGCTGGCGGCGAGCTTCGCGCTGGTGGGCTGGACCATCGGACTGAGGTTCACGCGCGACATCCTCGCCCATGCGGCGCGGGCGCTGCCGGCCGTGGTCGGCAGCATCGTGGCGCTGATCGCGGTGTGCGGGCTGTTCGCCTTCCTGCTCGTGTGGCTGGCCGGCATCGACCCGCTCTCGGCCTATCTGGCGACGAGTCCGGGCGGGGCCGACTCGGTCGCCATCATCGCCGCCAACACCGACGTGGACGTGCCGTTCGTGATGGCGATGCAGGCCGGCCGGCTGCTCGTGGTGATGCTCACCGGGCCGGCGCTGGCGCGCTACATCGCCACGCGCCCCTGGGTGCAGGCTCTCTGATGCGCGCCGGCAACATGGCGCTGGCCTTCGCGGTGGAGCTGGCGATGCTCGCCGGCTTCGCGGTGGCCGGCTGGGCGGCGACGGAGGCGTGGTGGCTGCGCATCGCGCTGGCCGTGGCGTTGCCGGGGATCGCCATTGCGCTGTGGGCGGTCTGGGCCGCGCCCAAGGCCAGCAAGAAGACGCGGCTCGCGCCGCGCCCGCTGCTCGTCTTCAAGCTTGCGATGTTCGCCGCAGCGACGCTGGCCTGGTGGCTCGCCGGGCTGCCCTTTGCCGCCAGCGTGTTCGGCACGCTGGCGGCGGTGCATCTCGCCGGCGTGGTGCTGTTCCGCCAGTACTAGTTGCTGCCGGCGGGCGCGAAGCGGAGTGCCACGCCGTTGACGCAGTAGCGCAGGCCGGTGGGCGGGGGGCCGTCGTCGAAGATGTGGCCGAGATGGCTGCCGCAGGTGGCGCAGTGGACCTCGGTGCGCAGCATGCCGTGGCTGGTGTCGGTGGAGGTCTCGACGGAACCGGGGATGGGCTCGTTGAAGCTCGGCCAGCCGGTGCCGCTCTCGAACTTGACCTTGCCCTCGAAGAGTGGCGCGTCGCAGCCGGCGCAATGGAAGGTGCCGGGGCGCTTTTCGGCGAGCAGGGCGCAACTGCCGGGGCGCTCGGTGCCATGCCCGCGCATGATGAGATACTGTTCCGGCGTGAGCCGGGCGCGCCATTCGGCGTCGGTGCGGGTGACGGGATAGGATTTGAGCATCGGAACCTCCGTTTGCCGCGAATATAAGCCGTCCCTGGCCGGATTTCACGCACAAGCCGGAACTTCGGGGCTCACCGCTGCGTTATCGGCAGATCGCGGCAGGTTGGCGCGACGGGGGACCTGAATGGACAAGAAGACGGCCGAGGCGGTGGTCGGGGGAGACCGCTACCGGACCCTCGTCGAAGCGATTTCCGACTATGCGATCTTCATGCTCGACCCCGACGGCCATGTGGTGAGCTGGAATTCGGGCGCGCAGCGGTTCAAGGGCTACACCTCAGACGAAATCATCGGCCAGCATTTCTCGCGCTTCTATACGCCCGAGGATCAGGTGAGCGGCCTGCCGGCACGGGCGCTGGCAACGGCGTCGAGCGAGGGGCGCTTCGAGATCCAGGGCTGGCGCGTGCGCAAGGATGGCACGCGTTTCTGGGCGCATGTCATCATCGACGCGATCCGCTCGCCCGAGGGCGAGCTCACCGGCTTCGCCAAGATCACCCGCGACCTCACCGAGCAGCGCAAGGCCGAGGCCGACCTGAGGCGCTCGGAGGAACGCTTCCGCTATCTGGTGCAGGGGGTGACCGACTACGCCATCTACATGATCGACCCCGAGGGCAACGTCAGCAACTGGAACTCGGGCGCCGAGAAGATCAAGGGCTATGCGCCGCACGAGATCATCGGGCGGCATTTTTCGACTTTCTTCACCGAGGAGGACCGGCAGCGCGGCGAGCCGCAGCGCGAGCTCGACATTGCCGGACGGATGGGGCGCTTCGAGCGCGAGGGCATCCGCGTCCGCAAGGATGGAACGCAGTTCTGGGCGCATGTGGTGATCGACGCCATCCGCGACGACGACGGCGTGCTGATCGGCTTCGCCAAGGTGACGCGCGACATCACCGAGCGCAAGGCGACCGAGCAGGCGATGGCGCAGGCCAGCGCCGAGCTGCTGCAGGCGCAGAAGATGGAGGCCATCGGCCGGCTGACCGGCGGGGTGGCGCACGATTTCAACAACCTGCTGATGGCGATCGGCGGCAGCCTCGAGCTGCTGCGCAAGCGCCTGCCGCCCGACGAGCGGCTGCTGCGGCTGGTCGACAACGCCATGCAGGGCATCGAGCGCGGGGCGCTGCTGACGCAGCGCATGCTGGCCTTCGCACGGCGCCAGGAGCTGACGCCCGAGCCGGTGGACGTGGGCGGGCTGATCGCCGGCATGGTGGACCTGCTGTCGCGCTCGCTGGGGCCGTCGATCGAGATCGAGACGCGGGTGCCCGAGGGGCTGAGCCGCATCCTCGCCGATGCCAACCAGCTGGAGCTGGCGGTGCTCAATCTCGCGGTCAATGCCAAGGACGCGATGCCGGCCGGCGGCACGCTGACGATCAGCGCGCGCGAGGGCGAGGGCGGGGAGAACCCGGCGCTGCTGCCCGGCCGCTATGTGTGCCTCAGCGTCGCCGATACCGGCGAGGGCATGGACGCGGCGACGCTGGAGCACGCGACCGAGCCGTTCTTCACCACCAAGGGCGTGGGCAAGGGCACGGGGCTGGGCCTCGCCATGGTGCGCGGGCTGACCGAGCAGTCGGGCGGCACGATGACCATCGAGAGCCGCATCGGCGCCGGCACCACGGTGACGCTGTGGATTCCGGTGAGCGCGCAGGCGCCGCAGCCGGCGCCCAGCCGCGTGGAGCCGGCGGCGGCGCCCCCCGAGGCGGCGCAGCGCCTCAAGGTGCTGGTGGTGGACGACGACGTGCTGGTGGCGATGAACACCACCGCCATGCTCGAGGATCTCGGGCACGAAGCGGTGGAAGTGCATTCCGGAAGGCAGGCGCTCGAGGCGCTGGCGTCGTCGTCGGGCTTCGACGTGGTCATCACCGACCAGGCCATGCCGCAGATGACGGGGACGCAGCTGCTGGCGGCGGTGAAGGAGCGCTGGCCGGGCGTGCGCGCGATCCTCGCGACGGGCTATGCCGAACTGCCCGAGCAGATGGACCGCGACGTGCTGCGGCTGGGCAAGCCGTTCATGCAGAGCGACCTCGAACGCACGCTGCGCCAGCTCGAACGGTCGGCCGTCTAGGGCCGGGCGGCGATCCCCTCCCGCTGAGGGGAGGGGAGCCTGCGGCGGGAAGGTGGCTAGCGGAGGATGATGAAACCGCCGTCGTCGTCGTCGAAGTCGTCGGCGAAGCCACCGTTGCCGTCATCGACGGCGTAGGACGTGATCTTGTTGCGCAGAGAACTCGGCAGGGACTTCTGGCTCCTGGTGAAATACTGGCACTGGCCGGAGAAGTTGGCGGCGGAGCACACCTCCACGCCGAGGCCGCCGGAGATCAGGATCGACTCGATGTTGTCGTTGAAGCTGCCGGGAATGCGCGCGTCGGTATCGCCGTCCTCGACGCAGAAATTGGCGCCCATGAAATTGGCCTGCTGGTAGAAGCAGACCTCGGCATCGACGGGCTTGCTCGGCTTGTGGGGCTTAGCCGGCTTGTCGAAGATGTCGCCGAACTCGACGAACGGGCCTTCGGGGCCAATGATGATCTGGATCGAGAAGGGAATGTCGGTGCCCGATTTGTTGGATTTGAGCAGCGACTTGGCGATGAAGCCCTCGTCATCGTCGTCGGTGGTGACGGCGCACCAGGTGGCGGTGCAGGCCTCGACCACCACCGGCGTGTTCTTCGGCAGGGTGACGATGGTGTCGTAGCTGGTGCCCGGCCCCTCGCGCAGGTTGGAGGCTGTCTTGGTGTAGGCGAGCTGGGCGGCGGCGGCCGAGGCGGTGGCGCCGGCGAGGGCGATGACCGACAATGCGGCGAGGCGAGCGAGCGGTGACGCAAGCATGATGGTGTCCCTGGTTGCGGCGGGGCGCCGCCCCGCCTTCACCTTCCACTCAAGCAGGCGGCAGGTGAACGCACGCTGAATGGCGGGCGGCGCTCAGTAGACGCGCGCCGACGAAATAGCGTTCGCCAGCAGGCCGTCGAGGCGCGGCTGGCTGGCGTCGATCACCTGGCACCAGGAGCGGAAGCCGCGGTCGCGGCAGACGATGGCGCTGACGCCGGGGCCGACCTCGATGGAGGCGACGGCGTTGTCGCGCCCGAGCAGCGCCAGGTCGCGGAAGACGCGGCCCGACCTGCCGCAGAACACGGCGCCGGAATAGTTCCTGCCGCTGTAGAAGCACACCTCGCCGGGGCCGCCGCGCTGGGTACGGAATTTCGGGCCGCTGAACAGACCGTCCGGCGCCTGGCCGAAGCTCAGATTGCGCAGCGGCAGCCAGCCGCGGGCGGTGCCGGTGTGGATGCGGCACCACAGGCCCGAGCAGCGGTCGACGCGGACGCGGACAGCGGCGGCGACGCTGCCGCTCTGGTCGTAATTGAGGCCGGGGCCGGTGCGCAGGATGCCGTCGAAGCTGGCCCAGCCATCGGTGGTCCAGGCGGCCGAGCCGTGCGGCTGGCCGGCGCTGGCCGGGGCGGCCAGCAGGAGGGCAAGGACGGCGGCGGCGAGGAGGCGGATAGCGAGCGGCATGACGATCCCTCGGAATGGCAGCAGAGCCTAGCGCGTTCGCAGGCAGCGTGAAAGGGCGCCGCACGTGGTGCAGCGCCCTTATCTCGCCTGGCTTCAGGTCTGGAGGTCCTTACCTGATGCGGATGGACGAGATGGCGTTGTTGAGGCTGCCGAGGCTGCGCGCGCTGGTGCGGTAGGTGCGGCAGTCGTCATAGCCGGCATCGTCGCAGACGGTGACGCGCAGGCCGTCGGGATTGCGGATCGAGGAAATCCGGTTGTTCCAGCCGGTGCGGTTGAGGTTGGGGATCATCTGACCCTCATCCATGCAGAAGCGCGCACCGGTGAAGTTGGCGCCGTCATAGAAGCAGACATCGCCACCCCGGTCGCCGGGGCCGCCGCCCGGGCGCCCCGGACGCCCGCCGCCGATACCGATGGAGACGCCGCCGGTGCCGATGGAGAAGCTGCCGCCATTGGGGAAATTGAAGCTCAGGTTGAAATCGGGCTCCATGCGCTGGCCGCTGCTGCGGCGCAGATAGGAGGCAGAGACATAGCCGTCCGGACCCGGACGGGTGACGTAACACCAGCCGGCGCGGCAGCCTTCGACCTCGACGGATTCGCCGGGCTGCAGCGTGTCGACGCGCGCATAGCTGGTCGCGGGGCCGCTGCGCACGTTGACGCTGCCGGTGGCGGCGGCCGGCGCCGCGAAGGCGGCGGCAGGCAGGAAGACCACGGCAGCAGCGCAGGCGGCGGCGACGGTGGTGGCAAGGCGCAGCAGGTTGCGCTTGGTCTGGACTTTCATGAGACGCTCCTTGGGCTTGTTCGACTGTACCCCTTGGAGCGCAGAACGCACGGCGCGGAATGGAGTTCCGTCGGCCGCTGCCGGTCAGGCGGGCGGCAGCGGGCGCTTGCGGCCGTCGTCGCCGAGCGCGACGTAGACGAAGCGGCCTTCGGTGACCTTGACGCGGTCGTCCAGCCGGTTGCGGCGGGCCCAGGCTTCCATCGCCACGGTGATGGAGGTGGTGCCGGTCTTCTCGATGCGCGCATAGACGCACGGGATGTCGCCGACCTTGACCGGGGCGATGAAGCTCATGGCCTCGACGGCGATGGTGGCGACGCGGCCATGCGCCCGCTCGACGGCGGCGAGCGAGCCGGCAATGTCCATCTGGCTCAGTACCCAGCCGCCGAAAATGTCGCCGGCGGGATTGGTGTCGGCGGGCATGGCGAGGGTGCGGATGGTGAGGGCGCCGCGCGGTTCGGGGATCATGAGGGTGCCTTGGTGACGGGCCAGCGGCCGGTTGCTTCCTCCCAGTGCCGGCGGCACAGGGATACGTAGACCGATTTTTCGATGGAAACCTGATCGCCTTCGAGCAGGGTGCGGCCCTGCAGATCCTGGCGCACCACCATCGTGGCCTTGTGGCCGCAATGGCAGATGGTGCGAATCTCGCGCAGCTCGTCGGCGATGGCGAGCAGCGCCAGCGAGCCGGGAAAGAGCTTGCCCTGGAAATCGGTGCGCAGGCCGAAGGCCATCACGGGAATGTGCAGCCGGTCGGCGACGCGGGCGAGCTGCCAGACCTGGTCGCCGGTCAAGAACTGCGCCTCGTCGACGAAGACGCAATCCAGCTTGCCGGGCAGGGTGTGCTCGCGGATGCGGTCGTAGAGGTCGTCGGCGTCGGTGAAGGTTTCGGCCGGCGCGGCGACGCCGAGGCGCGAGCGGATCATGCCGACCCCGTCCTCGGCATAGAGGGCCGAGGTGAGCAGCAGCACGCGCATGCCGCGCTCCTCGTAATTGTACGCAGCCTGCAGCAGCATCGTCGACTTGCCGGCATTCATGGCGGCGTAGGAAAAGTAGAGCTTGGCCATGCCGCCTTTGTGCCCGAGGCGCAGGGGCGGGGGCAAGGCTGTCCTTGAGCTGGCCGGCGGCGCAGGGGGGCGGCAGATCCATGCCGGGGGTGGTGCCGGTGGGCGCGGCGCGATGCTATAGGACGCGCAGGCCATGATTCAGTCCAAATCGCCCGCATGATCGCGTGAGCGCGGGGCGCGTAGCTGCCAAGAGGAATTTGCCGAATGAACAAGATGTTGCGGAACGCGCTGAGCCTTGGTGCAGGCCTCGGCATGGCGCTGTCGATGGCGGTGGGGCCGGTGGCCGCCGCGCAGTCGCTGGGCATGTACCAGACCGAGGACCGGAAGATGGACTTCGAGCTGATCCTGTGCGGCGAGAGCGAGACGAACATGTGCGTCAAGCTGCTCGATGCGCGGGGCAGCGCCAAGCGGCCGCGCGTCGTCAAGATGTTCGGCCAGTATCTGGTCGACAATGCGCGCCCGGCAGGCCCGAACAGGTGGAAGGGGGCGGTGACCTATGCCGGCCATACGATGAACGGCACGCTGACGCTGACCCCCGCCAAGTTCGTAATGGCCGGCTGCGCCTATATCGTGATCTGCGAAGACCTCACGCTGATTCCCGCAGAGTAGGGGTGGCCCGGGCGCCCCGCAGCGCCGGCACCAGCTCGACCACGACGATGGCCACGAAGATGATGGCCGCCCCGAGATAGCCGAGGGGCGGCAATCGCTCGCCCAGGATCAGGGCGCCGCCGAGCGCCGCGAACAGCGATTCCGCCGACAGGATGATGGCCGCGTTGGCGGCCGGCACGTGCTGCTGGCCGATCGCCTGCAGGGTGAAGCCGATGGCCGTGGAGGCGATGCCGGCATAGAGGATCTCGATCCAGCCATCGCCCATGCCGGCGAAGCTCGGCGTTTCGACGAGCAGGGCGCCGGCGGCGGCAAGCACCGCGGTGGCGAAGAAATTGGCCGTGGAGATGAAGACGGGCAGGGCGGTTTCGCGCACCAGCAGGCCCAGCATCGCCACCTGGATGGCCCAGCACACGGCGCAGGCGAGCAGCTGCGCGTCGCCGATCGTGAACTGGTCGAGGCGCGCGCCGGCGAGCAGGTAGGTGCCGACCAGCGCCAGCGGGGCGCTGAAATAGACGATGGGGTGCGGGCGCGTGCGCACCAGCAGATAGGTCACCATCGGCGTGAAGATGACGTAGAGCGCGGTGATGAAGCCGCCATTGGTGACGGACGTGGTGACCAGCGCCGCCTGCTGCAGCCAGACGCCGAGAAAGAAGACGACCGACAGGATGGCGATGCGCAGCCACTGATTGCGGGTGAGGACGAGGCCGCGCGCCCGCTGGCGCCGGTATTCGAGCACGGCGAGCGGCAGGACGAGGAAGGCGCCGAGGAAATAGCGCACGCCCGAGAAGGTGAGCGGGCCCATATGCTGCATCGCCCCCTTCTGGAAGACGAAGGCAAAGCCCCACAGGGCCGTGCAGGTGAGCAGCAGAAGAACGGCGATCGGGCGGGTCATGGGAGCTAGAGCTCGGCGTCGAGGGCCTGGATGAGGCGGGTGATTTCCTCAGGCGTGGTGTAGTGCAGGAAGGACAGGCGGAGGACGCCGTGAGCGGGGGCGATGCCGAGCGCCTCGAGCAGCCGCCAGGCGTAGAAATGGCCGCCGCCGACGCCGACATTGTGGCGTGAGAGCATGCCGGCGAGGTGGGCGGCGGGGCGCTCGACGCGGAGCGAGACGGTGGGCGTGCGCCGCGCCGGGTCGTCGGGACCGATGAGGCGAATGCCGTTCTTGCCGCGCAGGTAGTCGAGGAGCGGCGCGAGCAGCGCCGTTTCCTGCGCGCGCATGGCGTTGTGCGCGATGCGGAAGGGCGTGGCGCCCAGCGCGGCAGGGCCGGCGAGGGCAGCGAGCTTTTCGAGGTAGTCGACGATGCCGGCCGAGGCGGCGACCTGGGCATGATCGGGGCCGGCCGGGTTGAGGCGCTTGTCGCGCGCCGTCTCGTTGAAGAAATGGCCCTGGTTGGGCAGCTCGGCGGCGAGCGAGGGGCGGATGGCCATGATGCCCTGATGCGGCCCGTACACCTTGTAGACGGAGAACAGGTAGATGTCGCAACCGAGCGCGAGGATGTCGGGCAGGCCGTGCGGGGCGTAGGCGACGCCGTCGACCACGGTGACGGCGCCGAAGGACTTCGCCGCCTTCACCGCCTCGGCGACGGGGTTGATCTCGCCGACGATATTGGAGACGTGCGGCAGGCAGACGAGCCGCACCTTGCTGTCGAGCAGCCTGTCGAGGTCGGCGATGGCGAGATGGCCGGTCTGCGGGTTCACCTGCCACTCGCGCAGCTCGACGCCGCGCGAGGCGAGCTTGCGCCAGACGCCGGAATTGGCCTCGTGGTCCTGGTTGGTGACGACGATGGCGTCGGCCGGGCGCAGCCAGCCTTCGAAGGCGCGCGCCAGGGTGTAGGTGTTGGCCGAGGTCGAGGGGCCGAAATGGATCCAGTCGGCGGCGACGTTGAGGGCGAGCGCGAGGCGACGCACGGCCTCGGCCATGGCCTTGCCGGCGGCGCGGCCCGGGGCGCTGGTGTCGCTGGGCTGGACCTTGTGGTTCCAGTAGAAGCTGCGCATGCGGTTGAGCACGTCGGCGGCGGTGTAGGAGCCGCCGGCATTGTCGAAATAGGCAAAGTCCCTGAGGTCCGGCTGGCGGAACGCAGGGAACTCGGCGCGCAGGCGCGCGGGGTCGAGAGGCAGGGCCGGGGACATGGGCGAGCTCATAAAAACGCCCCGTCGTCCTAGCCGGTCGTACCTCCAAAGGAAAGGCTCCCGCCGGAGCGGGAGCCTTGGAGCGCACTCTGGACGCCCTGGCGGCGCGCGACGC
>JBDHTK010000074.1:0-12557 GCA_039808625.1 Devosia sp.
GGACGCATCGTCGTCAACACGCTGCCGGTGACGGTGCTGATCGGCACGATCATCGGCGTGCTCGACCTGCAGGCCCGACGCGAGCTGACCATCATCAAGTCTGTGGGCGTGTCGATCTGGCGCGTGGCGCGGGCGCCGCTCGTCGCGGCCTTCGTGCTCGGGCTGTTCGCCGCCCTCGTGGCCGATACGGTGGCGCTGCAGATCAACCGCGGGCTGCCGATCTCCAATACCCATTCGCGCGCCGGCGAACTCTGGCTGGAACAGGGCGGCGCCGACGGCTCCTACCGGCTGCACGCCAACTTCGCGCAGGCCAACGGCGCGCTGCAGGGCGTCTCGGTCTATTTCACCGGCGATGACGCCCGCAGCCGCATCGAGGCGGAGGCGGGCAAGCTCGCCAGCGGCGCCTGGGTGCTCGACAACGCCGTCCGCTACAGCGCCGGCGCCGGCGCCGAGCCGCTGCCCGAAGGCTTCCGCCTCGCGACGCTCACCACGCCGGCCGACATGCGGCTGCGCCTCACCTCGGCCGCCAATCTCACCTTCATGGAGCTGGTCAACGTGGTGACGCAGAACGTCGCCGACCCCACCCTGCGCTCGGCCGCCGTCACCAGCCTGCTGCGGCTCCTGTCACTGCCCGGCCTGCTGGTCGGCTCGGTGCTCATGGGGCTGGCGTTTACCGCAGGTTATCGAAGGACAAATAAGTATGGCGGGGCGGTCCTTTATGGCGTCGTTCTTGGATTTGTGGTTTATGTGGTGACCGAGCTGGCGAACCGATCCGGTTTCGCCGGCGTCCTCGATCCCACATTTGCCGCCGTCGGGCCGGCATTCGTGGCGATCGTCATTGGTTTGACGATCCTGCTCTACAAGGAAGACGGGCGCGCGTAATGGTATTCCGCCCTGCCACACTAGCCGACTTCCTGAAGCGCGCCGGCACCGTCTGCGCGCTGTGCGGATTCTCCCTCGCAGCCGCCGTCCTGCCCGCCTATGCGACGCTGCTGCCCCAGGGCTTCTTCGAGCGCAACATCCGCCCCGGCGAGGGCGCGGCGGCGGTCGAGGCCGACCGGCTGAGCTACGACGCCCGCACCGGCGTGATCTCGGCAGAGGGCACGGTGCATTTCGTCTACCAGGAGTACGTCATCGAGGCCGACCGCCTCGACTACAACCAGCGCACCGGCAAACTTTACGCCATCGGCTCGGTGGTGGTGCGCGACAGCGGCGACAACGTCTACGAGATGGACAAGCTCGAAGTCACCGGTGGCATGAAGGAGGCGTTTCTCGACTCGATGACGCTGACCACGCCGGGCGGCGCGCGCATCACGGCGCACGATGTGGAGTACGCGCAGGCGCTGGCGACCATTCTCAACGACGCCTCCTATTCGCCCTGCGGCCTGTGCGTCGATGCCAAGGGCCGGCGCATCGGCTGGAAGGTGAAGGCGGCACGCATCATCTACGAGCGCGACAAGGCCTCGGTGACGCTGGAGCAGCCGTCGCTCGAACTGCTCGGCGTGCCGGTCGCGTGGCTGCCGTGGTTCTGGATGCCCGATCCCTCGCAGCCGCGCGCCACCGGGCCGCGCATGCCCTCCGTCGACGCCGACGCCAAGCGCGGCAGCGTGCTGGAGGTCCCCTTCTTCATGGGCTTCGGCGAAGACGTCGATCTCATGCTGACGCCGACGCTGATGACCCGGCAGGGCCTTCTGGCGCGTGGCGAGCTGAGCTGGCGGCTGCCCCAGTGGCAGGGCGTCATCGAGGTGAAGGCATCGGGCCTCTACCAGCTCGATCCGGCCGCCTTCGCCACCGCCAAGGTGCCGGCGCGCGACTGGCGCGGCGCCATCCAGACCTCGGGCCGCTTCACCCCGGTCGAAAACTGGACGGTCGGCTGGTCCTACACCGCCTTCACCGACAACGCCTACCTCAAGGACTACAACCTCACCGACGCGGACACCGCGGTGAACCAGGTCTATGCCACGCATCTGAGCCCCGACACCTGGATCGACGCGCGCATCCAGCGCTTCAACCGCATCGGCGATTACGCCATCGCCGACGAGCAGAAGCAGGGCATGACCCTGCCCAAGGTGCGCTTCGACCACGTCACCGACCTGCAGCCGGGCTGGGGGCGCGTGCACGTCACCGGCGAACTGCTCGGCATCCATCGCGACGCCGACCAGACGCGCACCGTCAACGGCGTCGGCTATGTCTACGGCCATGCGGGCGACAAGGCGCACGCCATGCTCGAAGGGGCCTGGGAGAACCAGATGGTGCTGCCCGGCGGCGTCACCGCCACGCCCTATCTCGGCGCCCGGCTCGACGGCGCGTGGTACGATCGCTCGCTGGGCGCGCTGCCTGCCCCTTATCCAACGCCCGCCTCGTCCGTGCTGTTCAGCGCCACGCCCATCGCCGCGCTCGACATGCGCTGGCCGCTCATGGCGCTGGCCGGCGACAGCACGCACCTCGTCGAGCCCATTGCCCAGATCGTCTATCGCGGCTCGGGCACCACCGCCGTCGGCATCACCAATGACGACGCGCACAGCTTCGTGTTCGACACCTCGAATCTGTTCTCCTACAACCGCTTCTCCGGCATCGACCGGCAGGAGACGGGACTGCGCGCCAATGTCGGCGGGCACTATCTCGGCACCTTCGCCGACGGCAGCTGGCTCGACGTCGTCGCTGGCCAGTCCTTCCACCTTGCCGGCGTCAACGCGCTCGGCGTCCCCGACGCGGCGCAGGTGGGCACCAGCACGGGACTGGGCGGCAGCGCCTCCTTCCTCGTCGCCAGCGCCCGCGGCGGCTTCGCCAACGGCCTGTCGGGCGGCGTCAAGACGCAGGTCGATCCGGCGAAATGGCAGGTGACGCGCTTCGGCGCCGGCGCCGCCTACGCGCCTCCCGAGGCGTGGTACAGCCTCGGCCTCGACTACATCTACATCGCCGCCGATCCGGCGCTGGGCATCGCCGGAGACCAGCACGAGATCGCCGGGCACGGCAGCCTGACGCTGGCCGACTACTGGACCCTCGACGGCGGGCTGACCTGGGACCTGGGCAGCAATAGCTGGGTCAAGGCGAGCACCGGGCTCGGCTATGACGACGGCTATCTGGCGCTGGGCGGCTCCGCCAGTTTCACGCCGACGAGTTGGGGCTTCGGCTTCAGCTTCAAGCTCAAGGGGCCGGATGGCGAGGTGGCCTTCTGATGCACCGATTTCAGCCGCAATTTTCAGGGAGAAAGCCGCGGGCTTTCCCAACGGACAGGCAGAGTATGAAGATGCTACGCGTGCTTGGCGCAATGCTGATGGGGCTGGTGCTGCTGGCGGCCGTACCGGCGCTGGCGGCCACCGTCCAGTTCAAGGTCAACGGCCAGCCGATCACCGACGTGCAGATCGCGCAGCGGCTGGCGCTGCACAAGATCGAGGGCAAGAACAGCTCCAAGGCAGCCGCCGACGAGCTGATCAACGAGGCGCTGCAATTGCAGGAAGCCGCCCGGCTCGGCATTTCCGTGTCGGAAGGCGACATCGACGCGGCCTTCCTCGACCTGGCGCGCCGCATCAAGGTGTCGGCGAGCAACCTGTCGAAAATCCTCTCCGACAACGGCGTGCCGATGCAGACGCTGCGCGACCGGCTGAAGGCGACCCTCGCCTGGCAGCGCGTTGTCGGCTCGACGATCGGCAGCCGCGTGCAGGTGTCGGAGGCCGACATCGACGCCAAGGCGAAGGCCAAGCTCACCGCCGCCAACAGCTTCGACTACATCCTCAAGGAAGTCGTGTTCCTGATGCCGGGCGGCAAGGGCTCGGCCAGCAAGCGCACGGCCGACGCCAACCAGTACCGCAAGAGCTTCCGCGGCTGCGACAGTGCGGTGGACCTCACCCTGTCCTACACCGACGCGGCGGTCCGCGATCTCGGCCGGCGGCACGCGACGCAATTCCCCGACGCCATCGCCAGCGAGCTGAGCAAGCTCAATGTCGGCGGCATCACCAAGCCGCGCGTCGTCGAATCGGGCGTCTCGATGCTCGCCGTCTGTGCCAAGTCGGGCTCGGACGACACCACCTACATCGCCAACGAGATCCGCCAGGAAGCGGGCAATGCCGGGCTCGAGGCCGAGGCCAAGAAATACCTCGCCGAGCTGAAGGCCAAGGCGCAGATCGTCAGGGGGTAACATGGCCGGGCCCGTCCCGATCGCCGTCAGCATGGGCGAGCCCGCCGGCGTCGGTCCCGACCTCATCCTCGATCTCTACTGCCGGAGGGCGGAGCTCACGCTGCCGCCCTTCATCGTCTTCGGCAGCATGGCCTTCCTCGCCAGCCGCGCCCGCCGGCTGGGGCTCGAGGTGGCCTTCGCCCAGACCCACGCGGCGGCCGCCGCCGAGGTCTTCGCGACGGCCCTGCCCGTCTCCCATGTCGAGGGGCTGGTGCCCGACAAGCCGGGCGATACGAGCCCCCTGTCGGGCAAGGTGGTGATCGAAGCCATCGCGCGCGGCGCCACCGAGACCATCGCCGGCCAGTGCCGCGCCCTCGTCACCGCCCCCATCCACAAGGCGGCGCTCTATACCGCCGGTTTCCAGCATGCCGGACACACCGAGTTCCTCGCGGCGCTGTGCGCCAATGGCGGCAGCGTGCCGCAGCCGGTGATGCTGATGGCCCATGAGGAGCTGCGCGTCGCGCCGCTCACCATCCACGTGCCGCTGCGCGAGGTGCCCGCGCTCGTCACCGCCAGGCGCGTCCGCGACGTGGCGCGCATCGTCGAGCACGACCTGCGCACCCGCTTCGACATCGAGGCGCCGCGCCTCGCCGTCGCCGGGCTCAACCCCCATGCCGGCGAAGGCGGCGCGCTCGGGCGCGAGGAGATCGAGAGCATCGCCCCGGCCGTGGCCGAGCTCAAGCGCAGCGGCATGCAGATCGACGGCCCCTTCTCCGCCGATACGATCTTCCATCCGCCGAACTGGCGGCGCTACGACGCGGTGATCGCCATGTATCACGACCAGGCGCTGATCCCGATCAAGACCCTGGCGTTCGACCACGGCGTCAACGTCACGCTGGGGCTGCCGATCGTGCGCACCTCACCCGATCATGGAACGGCGTTCGACCTGGCCGGCACGGGCAAGGCGTCGGCGGCTTCGCTGCTCGCTGCGCTGCGCCTCGCGGACCGGATGACGGCGTGAGCCGGATCGACAGCCTGCCGCCGCTGCGCGAGGTCATCGCACGGCACGGCCTCAGCGCCAGAAAGCAGCTTGGCCAGAACTTCCTGCTCGACCTCAACCTCACGGCGCGCATCGCCCGCACCGCCGGCCCGCTCGACGGGGTGACGGTGATCGAGGTCGGTCCGGGGCCTGGCGGGCTGACGCGCGCGCTGCTCGCGGCCGGCGCCCGCAAGGTGATCGCCATCGAGCGCGACGAGCGCGCCCTGCCCGCCCTCGCCGAGATCGCCGCCGCCTATCCCGGCCGGCTCGACGTCATCGCCGGCGACGCACTCGCCACCGACTATGCGGCGCTCGCCGACGGGCCGACGCGCATCGTCGCCAACCTGCCCTACAATATCGGCACGGAGCTGCTGACCGGCTGGCTCACCGCCGAGCCGTGGCCGCCCTTCTTCCAGTCGCTGACGCTGATGTTCCAGCGCGAGGTGGCCGAGCGCATCGTGGCGAAGCCCGGAAGCGACGCCTATGGCCGGCTGGGCGTGCTGTGCGGCTGGCGCAGCGCGGCGCGCATCGCCTTTGCCGTCGGCCGCGAGAACTTCATTCCACCGCCCAAGGTGACCTCGGCGATCGTGCACCTGGTGCCCAAGCCGGTAGCGGCGGACGTGCGCGTGCGCGATCTCGAGACGATAACGCGCGCCGCCTTCGGGCAGCGCCGCAAGATGGTGCGCCAGAGCCTCAAGGCCACCGGCGTGCCGGTCGAGGCGCTGCTCGCCGCCGCCGGCCTCGCGGGCGACGAGCGCGCCGAGACGCTGCCCATCGCTGCCTTCCTCGCCATGGCGAAGGCGCTGGCTACAGCGCGTCGATCTGCGCCTGCAGGCCCTTGACGAATTCGCCGAGGCCGGTCTGCCGCCCGCGCGCCAGCCGGGCGGCGACGAGGATGGCGCGCACCCACTGCGTCGAGGTTTCCAGATCCTCGTTGACGAGCACGTAGTCGTACTCGTCGAAATGGTTCAGCTCGACCTTGGCGTTTCTGAGACGGCGTTCTATCGTGCCCGAGGAATCCTGTGCGCGCCGGTCGAGGCGCGATCTCAGCTCCGGGATGCTGGGCGGCAGGATGAACACCGTCACCATGTCGGCCCGGCACTTCTCGTAGAGCTGGAGGGTGCCCTGATAGTCGATGTCGAACAGGATGTCGTGGCCGGCGGCAAGCTGCTCCTCCACCTGGGCGCGCGGCGTGCCGTAGTAGTTGTCGTGCACCTGCGCCCATTCCAGCAGGTCGCCATTGGCGCGCATCTGCTCGAAGGTCTTCACGTCGCGGAAATAGTAGTGCGTGCCCTCGATCTCGTCGGTGCGCCGGGGCCGTGTCGTCACCGAGACCGAGAGCCGTATGCTGGTGTCCTGCGCGAACAGCGCGCGGGTGATCGACGACTTGCCGGCGCCGGACGGCGAGGCCAGCACCAGCATCACCCCGCGCCGCGGAAACTCGACCATCACGCTACTCCAGGTTCTGCACCTGCTCGCGGAACTGGTCGATCACCGCCTTGAGGTCGAGGCCGATCGCCGTCAGATCCGCGGCGTTGGATTTGGAGCACAGCGTATTCGCCTCGCGGTTAAATTCCTGTGACAGGAAGTCGAGCTTGCGCCCCACCGGGCCGCCGGCGGCGAGCAGCGCCCGCGCCGCCGCCACATGCGCGGCCAGCCGGTCGAGCTCCTCGCGGATGTCGGCCTTGGTGGCGAGCAGCAGCGCCTCCTGCGCCAGCCGGTCCTCCGAGAGGCCGGCGCCGGCCGCCACGAGATCGGCAACCTGCTCCCTGAGCCGCGCCAGCAGGGCGTCGCGGCTCAGCGTCGGATGCGCCGCCGCCAGATCCCGCAGCCGCGCGATCTCGTCGACCTCGGCCCCCAGCACCGTGCCCAGGTGCACGCCCTCGGCCTGCCGGGCGGCGCGCAGGTCGGCGAGCGCCGCGTCCAGCGCCGCGTAGACCGCGTCCTGCAGGCGCTCCTCGGCCCCGGCATCGAGCGGCGCGTCGTGCTGCTCCAGCACGCCCTTGAGGGCGAGGATGCCTTCGGCCGTGGGGGCCGGCGCGGCGGTCAGCGCGCCCACCTCGCGGATCGCGTCCAGCACGGCGTCGAGCGCCTGCCGGTTGATGACGACACGGCCGCCCTCGCCCTCGCGGTCGATGCTCACATTGACGGTCACCGAGCCGCGCGACAGCGCCCGCGTGATGCGCCGGCGGATTTCGCCTTCGAGCACGTCATAGCCGGGCGTCAGCCGCGTGCGGATGTCAAGGCCGCGGGCATTGACGGTCTTGATCTCGATCGCGAAGGCCACGCCGGGCACGCGCCCGTGGGCGCGCGCATAGCCGGTCATGCTCATCAGGGCGTTGCTCATACCGGCGCGCTTACACGATCTATTCGGCCGTGTCTCCCGCCTGTTCGGCCTGCTGCTGCTCCAGCGCCTCGCGCGCCGCCTCGTCCTCGGCCCTGCGGTATTGCGCGACGTTCCGCCGGTGCTCGGCATAGGTCGCGGCGAACAGATGCCCGTCCTTGGGGTCGGTGCCCCTGGCGACGAAGTAGAGGTAGTTGGTGTCGGCGGGCCGGGCCACGGCCTCGAGCGCGGCGGTGCCGGGATTGGCGATGGGGCCCGGCGGCAGCCCGTCGATCTGGTAGGTGTTGTAGGCCGTCTTCGTGTTGAGGTCGGCGCGCGTCAGCGACCGGCCGAGCGGCCCCTTGCCGCCGGTGATGCCGTAGATCACCGTCGGGTCGGTCTGCAGCCGCATACCCTTCTTCAGCCGGTTGATGAAGACCGAAGCGACCTGCGGGCGCTCCGTCTCGACGCCCGTCTCCTTTTCCACCAGCGAGGCGAGCGTCACCAGCTCGGCCGGGCTCTTGATGACGGCGTCGATGGCGGGGTCGCGCGTCGCCCAGACACGCGCCACTTCCTCCTCCATCTTCTCCCGCATGGCGGCGAGCAGCGAGGCGCGCGTGTCGCCAGGGAAGAAGTCGTAGCGCACCGCGAGCAGCGAGCCTTCCTCCGGCGGCTCCAGCGGCTCGCCGCTAAGGCTCTGCGCGGCGTCGTTCAGCCGCTCGGCCACCTGCCACGAGGTCTGGCCGGGCACGACGTTGATGAAGAACTCCTGCGGCTTGGTCTCGGTGATGATCCTCAGGATCTCCGACATCGAGGCGCCGGCCGGGATCAGGTACTGGCCCGGCATGACGGTGGCGTTGCGCCGCGTCGCCCACACGCCGCCGCGGAACAGCAGCGCGTTGTCGATCAGCCCCTGCTCCTCGAGCCGGCTGGCGATGGTGTTGAAGCCCGAGCCCTTCTCGATGAGGAAGGCGGTTTCCTCGGTGCGCGGGCCGTCCTCGTAGAACTGCGTGATGCCCCAGTAGGCCACCGCTCCCGCTGCCACGATCCCGAGGATCAGCAGTGTCAGCAGGCCGTTGAGCAAACCGAGCGCGCTCGACCTGCGCTTCTTTCTGGCCATCGGTCATCCCCCTCGCGCCGTCCGGCTGCATTTGCCTCAACGAAGCGGGCAAAACAAGGACGCTGGCACGTCCGCTACGCGACTTTCCGGAAGATCAGCGACGCATTCGTGCCGCCGAAGCCGAAGGAGTTGGAGAGCGCGATCGAGATGTCCTTCCTGACCGGCACCTTCGGCACGAGGTCGATCACCGTCTCGACGGACGGGTTGTCGAGGTTGAGCGTCGGCGGCGCCACGCCGTCGCGCATGGCGAGCAGCGAGAAGATCGCCTCCACCGCGCCGGCAGCGCCCAGGAGGTGACCGATGGCCGACTTGGTGGAACTCATGGCGGCGCTCCCGGCCGCGTCGCCGAGCAGGCGCGTCACGGCACCGAGCTCGATTTCGTCGCCGAGCGGCGTCGAGGTGCCGTGGGCGTTGATGTAGTCGATGTCGGCCGGCGCGATGCCGGCGCGCTGGACCGCGGCGCGCATGCAGCGATAGCCGCCGTCGCCGTCCTCGGAGGGGGCGGTGATGTGGTAGGCGTCGCCGCTCATGCCGTAGCCGATGACCTCGCCGTAGATCTTGGCGCCGCGCGCCCTGGCCCGCTCGTACTCCTCGAGCACCACGACGCCGGCGCCCTCGCCCATGACGAAGCCGTCGCGGTCCTTGTCGTAGGGACGCGAAGCGGCGACGGGATTGTCGTTGAAGCCGGTGGAGAGCGCCCGGCAGGCGGCGAAGCCGGCGAGCGCGATGCGGTTGACGCAGCTTTCGGCGCCGCCGGCCACCATCACGTCGGCGTCGCCCATGGCGATCAGCCGCCAGGAATCGCCGATGGCGTGGGCGCCGGTCGAGCAGGCGGTGACCACCGAATGGTTCGGCCCCTTGAGGCCGAAGCGGATCGACACATAGCCCGAGGCGAGATTGATGAGCCGGCCGGGGATGAAGAACGGGCTGACGCGGCGCGGCCCCTTCTCGTGCAGCACGATGGAGGTTTCGTAGATGCCGCCGAGCCCGCCGATGCCCGAGCCGATGAGCACGCCGGTGCGCTCGGCCTCGTCGGCGGTCCCGGGCTCGACGCCCGCCTCCTGGATCGCCTGGGTGGCGGCGGCCATCGCGTAGACGATGAACGGATCGACCTTGCGCTGGTCCTTCACGTCCATCCACTCGTCGGCATTGAAGCCGCCGGTGGCGTAGTCGCCCATCGGCACGCGATGGGCGATCTGGCAGGCGAGGTCATCGACCTTGAAGTCATCGATGACGCGCGCGCCGCTGCGAGAGGCGAGGATATTGGCCCAACTGGCCTCGACGCCGCAGCCGAGGGGGGTGACAGCCCCCATGCCCGTTACGACGACACGACGAAGGTCCATGAAACGCGGCGCTCCCGGCGGCTCCCGGCCTGCCGGCCGGCCTCAGCCGACCGCCTTGGTGAGATAGCTGACGGCGTCACCGAAGGTCTGGATGGACTCGGCGGCGTCATCGGGGATTTCGACGGAGAATTCTTCTTCGAAGGCCATCACCAGCTCGACCTGATCGAGCGAGTCGGCGCCGAGATCGTCGATGAAGCTTGCCTTGTCGACGACCTTCTCCGCATCGACGTTGAGATGCTCGACGACGATTTTGCGGACGCGGTCAGCGATATCGCTCATGTTCTTGACTTCCCTTTGCAGTCTGGTTCGGTTCGTTTCCGGTCGCGAACCGGCCTTTTGTCCAGTCCGGCGCGACTTTAGGCGGGCTTCACAAAGCCCGCAAGTGAGCCGTTGACCCTCTAATAAGCGGCGGCAACTAACATACTCGTTCGGCTTTGACCATATTTCGCGGCACGCCGTCCCCGGGGCCCGGCGGCCTAGATCATCAGCATGCCGCCGTTGACGTTGAGCGTGTGCCCGGTGATGTAGGCGGCCGCGTCCGAGGCGAGGAAAACCGTGCAGCCGGCCACTTCCTCGGCGGTGCCGAGCCGGCCCGCCGGCACGCGCGCGAGAATGGCCTCGCGCTGCTTGTCGTTGAGCTCGTCGGTCATGGCCGAGGCGATGAAGCCCGGCGCGACGGTGTTGGCGGTGATGCCGCGCGAGGCGACCTCCTGGGCCAGCGACTTGGTCATGCCGATGAGCCCGGCCTTGCTCGCCGCGTAGTTGGCCTGCCCCGGATTGCCGCCGACGCCGACCACCGAGGTGATCGAGATGATGCGCCCGAAGCGCTGTTTCATCATGCCGCGCAGCGCCGCGCGCGTGAGGTGGAAGGCCGCGGTGAGGTTGACCGCCAGCACCTCGTCCCACTCCTCGGCCTTCATGCGCATGAACAGGTTGTCGCGCGTCATGCCGGCATTGTTGACGAGGATGTCGAGCCCGCCCAGCGCCGCCTCGGCGTCGGGCACCAGCTTGTCCACCGCACCGGTGTCGGCGAGGTTGCAGGGCAGGATCGGGTGGGGGCCCGGCGTCATCACCTGCGCCGTGTCCTCGAGCGCGGCGACACGCGTGCCGCTCAGCGCGACGCGCGCGCCGGCCGCCGCAAGCGCCTGCGCGATGGCCCGGCCGATACCGCCCGAAGCGCCCGTCACAAGCGCGCGTTTGCCTGTCAGATCAAACATTTGGCCGTCCCTGTGAAGAAATTGAGTCACGCCAGCGCCGCAACCAGCGCGTCGATGTCGGCGGGCGTATTGATCGCCGCGGCGGTGGCCTCGGGGGCGATGCGTTTGGCGAGGCCGGTCAGCACCTTGCCGGTGCCCAGCTCGTAGAAGGTGTCGATGCCGCCGGCGCCCGCCGCCCAGCGCATGCTCTCGGTCCAGCGCACCATGCCCGTCACCTGTTCGACGAGGTGCGCCCGGATGGCCGCCGGATCGCTCGTCGGCTGCGCCGTGACATTGGCGATCAGCGGCACGGCGGGCGTTCCCATCGTCACCGTCGCCAGCGCTTCCTGCATGGCGTCGGCCGCCGGCCGCATCAGCGCGCAATGGAAGGGCGCGCTCACCGGCAGCGGCAGGGCGCGCTTGGCGCCGGCCGCCTTGAGCAGCTCGACGGCCCGGTTCACCGCCGCCACGTGGCCGGAGATCACAACCTGGCCGGGCGCGTTGTCGTTGGCGACGCCGCACACCTCGCCCTGGGCTGCGTCACTGGCCGCCGCCAGCACCGTTTCGAGGTCGAGCCCGAGGATGGCGGCCATCGCCCCCTGCCCGACCGGCACCGCCTGCTGCATCGCCCGCCCGCGCGTCTTGAGCAGCCGCGCCGTGTCGGCGATGGAAAAGACGCCGGCGGCGCACAGCGCCGAGTATTCGCCGAGCGAATGGCCCGCCACGCAGGTCGCGTGCTGCTTCACGGTCACGCCGCGCGCCGCGAGCACACGGATCACCGCCATCGACACGGCCATCAGCGCCGGCTGGGCGTTCTCGGTGAGGCGCAGCGTCTCGTCCGGCCCTTCGAACATGACGGCGCTGAGCTTTTCGCCGAGCGCCTCGTCGACCTCGTCGAACACCGCCCGCGCCTCGTCGAAGGCCGCGGCGAGATCGCGGCCCATGCCCACGGCCTGGCTGCCCTGCCCCGGAAAGGTGAATAAGCTGCGCGTCATGTGCGTGTCCGACTGCGTTAGGATGCGCCAGCCTTACCCTCAGCCTGCGCCAGCGTCCAGTTTGGCGGCGCCGCCTCGTCGGCCTTTCCGGCGATGGCAAGGCGCCGGCGCGTCAGCCACGGCAATGGCCGCGGGTCGAGCCGGGTGGGGTCCATCGCCAGAAACGGCTGGCCGACCGCCCAAGACGCGGCGACGACGGCGCGCCCGCCCGTGCGCCGCGCGAGAAGCCGCCAGCCGGCCGCCGAGGTGAGAACGAACGTGCCCAACGGGTCGGCCATGGCGGCCCGCGCCAGATAAAGGCCGATGGCCGGCAGCTTGCGGGCGAGCGTCAGATCGGGCGTGCGCAACAGCCTCGGCGCCATCTTGTAGTACCCTCTGGCCTGCGCCCAGCCCACGAACCGTCGAGGTACCCCCGGGCAGAGGG
>JBDHTK010000075.1:0-12226 GCA_039808625.1 Devosia sp.
CCGCGTCGGCGTGGTGCAGTTCGTCAAGGGCGCCTGGGGCACGGGCGAGCGCGACGTGCTCGACAGGTTTCCCGAGCAGGTGACGATCAAAGCGATGGGCGAAGGCTTCACCTGGGACACGCAGGACCGCCAGCGCGACATCGCCGCGGCGAAGGCGGCCTGGGAGATGGCCAAGGAAATGATCGCCGATCCGAGCTACAGGATGGTGCTGCTCGACGAGCTCAATATCGTCCTGCGCTACGACTACCTGCCGCTCGAGGAGGTGCTTGAGGTTCTCGGCAACAAGGCGCGCGACCTGCATGTCATCGTCACCGGACGCAACGCCAAGGACGAACTGATCGAGATCGCCGACCTCGTCACCGAGATGACCGAGATCAAGCACCCGTTCCGCAGCGGCGTGAAGGCGCAGGCCGGGGTGGAGTTCTAGGCCATATGTCCGCCGCTTGACGGCGATATGTTATTTAGTTACATCCGCGCTCCGAAAGCGGCGGAGCGATGGATGAGTCTGGTGAAATGGGGGGTGGGCGCGCGCGTGGCGCTGGCCCTCGCGATCGTCGCGCTGATCTGGCTGATCGTGTGGGGCCTGCTGTGAGCGCCGCCATCCGCCTCGACGACCTGACGCTGGGCTATGACGGGCACCCGGCGGTGCATCATGTGAGCGGCAGCTTCGCCGCCGGCTCGCTGACCGCCGTGGTCGGGCCGAACGGCTCCGGCAAATCGACGCTGATGAAGGGCATCACCGGAACGCTGAAGCCTCTGGGCGGGCATATCCTGCGCAACGGCGCCATCGCCTACCTGCCGCAGGGCGCCGAGATCGACAAGAGCTTTCCGGCGACGGTGAGCGAACTCGTCTCGCTCGGACTGTGGCCGCGGCGCGGCGCGTTCGGCGGCCTCGGCGCCGCGGATCGCCGGCAGGTGAGCGCGGCGCTCGACGCGGTGGGGCTCGACGGCTTCGCGCACCGGCCGCTCGATACGCTGAGCGGCGGGCAGTTCCAGCGGGCGCTGTTCGCGCGGCTCTTGCTCATGGACGCGCCGATCGTGCTGCTCGACGAGCCCTTCGCCGCCGTGGACGAAAAGACCGTGCACGACCTCGTGGCGCTGATCGCGCGCTGGCATGGCGAGGGCCGCACTGTGATCGCGGTGCTGCACGATCTGGGCCTGGTACGCCGGCATTTCCCGCAGACGCTGCTCCTCGCGCGCGAGGCCATCGCCTGGGGCAGCACGCCGGTGGCGCTCCGCCCCGAAACGCTGCAACGTGCCCGCGCCATGCCCGAGGCGTGGGACGAAAGCGCCCCCTGGCACGACGACACGGCCGCGCACGGCCATGCGGAGGCAAACCTCTGATGTGGCAGGTGCTGGTCGAACCGTTCGTTCTTTATGGCTTCATGCAGCGCGCACTGGCCGGCGCAACCATCCTCGCCGTCAGCGCGGCGCCCATCGGCGTATTCCTCATGTTCCGCCGCATGAGCCTTGCCGGCGACGCGATGGCGCATGCCATCCTGCCCGGCGCGGCAGCGGGCTTCCTCGTCTCGGGCCTCGCCCTCCTGCCGATGACCATCGGCGGCTTCGTCGCCGGGCTGGTGGTGGCGCTGCTCGCCGGGCTGGTGTCACGGCTCACGGCGCAGCGCGAGGACACGAGCCTCGCCGCGTTCTACCTCATCTCGCTGGCGCTGGGCGTGCTGCTGGTCAGCCTGCGCGGCTCCAGCGTCGATCTCATGCACGTGCTGTTCGGCTCGGTGCTGGCGCTCAACAACGACGCGCTGATCCTCATCGGCGGCGTCGCCAGCGTCAGCCTTGTCGGGCTGGCGCTGATCTGGCGGCCGCTGTTCGCCGAATGCCTCGACCCCAGCTTCCTCGGCAGCGTCAGCCGCGCCGGCCAGCCGGTGCACCTCGCCTTCCTCGCGCTGGTGGTGCTCAACCTCGTCGGCGGCTTCCAGGCGCTGGGCACGCTGATGTCGGTGGGGCTGATGATGCTGCCCGCCGCCGCCGCGCGCTTCTGGGTGCGCAGCCTCGAAGCGGTGACGGGGCTCGCCATCGCGATCGGCATCGGCGCCTGCTATCTGGGGCTGTTGGTGTCGTACCATCTCGAAGTGGCCTCGGGCCCCGCGATCATCCTCGTCGCCGGCGCGGCCTATGTCGTCTCGCTGGTCCTCGGCCGCCGCGGCATCGTGTTCAGCCGCACCCAACCCTCCCGCCACAGGATCGCATGATGACACCGCCGCTGCTGCCCGCCCTCGCCGCCGCCCTTGCCCTCGCCGCCACGCCGGCCCTCGCCGCCGAAATCAACGCCGTCGCGAGCTTTTCCATCCTCGCCGACATGGTGCGGCAGGTGGGTGGCGAACGCGTCGCCGTCACCGCCATCGTCGGGCCGGACGCCGACGCACATGTCTACGAGCCGACGCCGGCCGATGCGGCGGCGGTCGCCGGCGCCGACATCTTCATCGTTAACGGGCTGGGTTTCGAGGGCTGGATGGACCGGCTGGTCGAGGCCACCGGCTACAGGGGGCCGCTGGTGGTGGCGAGCGCCGAGGTGACGCCGCTGGCGGTCGAGGATGCCGGACACGGCCATGGCGAGCTTGACCCGCATGCCTGGCAGGACCTGCGCAATGGCGGGCGCTATGTGGCGGCCATCGCGGCCGGGCTCTGCGCCGTGGATGCGGCGGGCTGCACCGCCTACACCGCCAATGCGGCGGCCTACAGCGCCCAGCTCGACGCGCTCGACGCGCAGATCCGCGCACGGCTCGCCGCCGTGCCCGAGGCGCGGCGCAAGGTCATCACCAGCCACAACGCCTTCGGCTATTTTGGCGCCGCCTATGGCGTACGCTTTCTCGCGCCCGAGGGGATCAGCACCGATTCGGAGGCCTCGGCCGCCGACGTGGCGCGGCTCATCGTGCAGATTCGCGCCGACGGCGTCGGTGCGGTCTTCATCGAAAACATGACGGACCCGCGGCTCATCCAGCAGATTGCGGCGGAAACCGGCGTGACGCCGGGCGGCGCGCTTTATGCCGACGCGCTGTCGCCGCCCGGCGGACCGGCGGCGAGCTATCTCGACATGTTCCGGCACAATGCCGACCTGCTGATCGGGGCGATGGAGGGACAACGATGACACGGTCGCACAAGGGCCATGACCATGTGTGGGCCGACGACCTGACGCGCAACCAGGAACTGGTGCTGGGCGCCCTCGCCCATGCCGAGGGGCCGCTGTCGGCCTACGACCTGCTCGACCGGCTGCGCGACGACGGGTTGCGGGCGCCGCTGCAGGTCTATCGCGCGCTCGACAAGCTGACCGAGCGCGGGCTCGCGCACCGCATCGAATCGCTCAACGCCTTCGTGTGCTGCGCCGATGCCCGCTGCCACGCGGCCGGCAGCATCGGCTTCGCCATCTGCGAGCGCTGCGGGCGGGTCGAGGAATTCGCCGAGCCGGCGGTGGAACAACAGCTGCAGCGCTGGAGCCGGCAGGCCGGCTTCACCCCGACGCGCGTGACCATCGAGCTGCGCGGCGTCTGCGGAGCCTGCCAGGCCGCCTAGCCGGCTGTCTGCCGCGCGGGCTGCGCCGGGGCCAGCAGCAGGTTGACGAGCGAGCCGACAGGCATGGGCGGCGCCAGCAGGGGCCCGCGAATTTCGCTGCAGCCGAGGCGCAGCAACTGGCCGGCTTCCTCCTTGCGCGCCACGCCCGGCACGGTGACGGCGACGGATGCGGCGCGGGCCGCCGCGAGCGTGGCCTCAACCAGCGCCAGCCGCACCGGATCGGCATCGAGCAGCGCCACGACATGGGGCGCGAGGCAGATACGGTCGGCGACGCCCGGGCGCAGATAGTCGAAGCTTTGCGGCCCGAGGGTGAAATCGGCCAGCGCCACGGCGACGCCGGCGCGGCGCAGCGCGCCGACGGCGCTGGCGAAGCGCATCGGATCGGGCAGTTGCGCGACATCGACGCAAAGCTGCAGGCGCCGCGCCGGAAAGCCGGTGGCCGCGAGCGTCGCCAGCACCTTTTCGGTGAAGACGGCGGTCTGCAGCTGGCTCCAGCCGACCTTGAGGCTGAGGGCCGTGCCGATATAGGGGCCGAGCTCGCTCGTCGCCTGGCGCAGGGCGGGAATGGCCGCGCGCGCGAGCAGCGCCGCGTGATCGTGCGGGCCGAGTTGCTCCTGCAACAGCGGCGTACCGTCGGGACGGCTCCAGCGCAGCAGGATCTCGACGCCCAGCAGCGCCTGGGTGCGCAGCTCGAAGACGGGCTGGTAGGCGAGCGTGAAATCGGAGGCGTCGACGTCCGTGATGCCGTCCGGCAGGCGCTCGACGGTGGCTTCGGCGGCGGTGTCCACGGCCTCCGGCGGGGCGCCGGCGGCGGCGCCCTGCGCGGCGAAGGCGGTGGCGATCGCCTCGGTGCAGCGCCGCATGGCGCGCCGCAACAGCCGCAGCCAGACGAGCAGGCCGACGCCGATGGCAAGCAACACCAGCGAGGCGACGAGCAGGGCGTGACCGAAGGCGGTGCCGCCCGGATTATCCGGCGTCCAGGCCACGGTGCCGGCGATGCGCCCCTCGGCGTCGACGATGTCGATGGACGCGGCCTGCGGCTCCATGTCGGTGACGATGTGGGCGAGCGGGGTCTGGTAGCGGATCGCGAAATCCTGCAGCAGGGCCGGCGTGATGTGGCGCGCGACCCACAGGATGCGGCGGCTGTGGCGGGGCACGCGTGTCTCGCCCGGCGCGCTGCGGTGGATGGAGGCGGCGGCAAGGCCGGCAGGCTGCTGGCCGCTGGCGGCGAAATTGGCGACGACGGCGGCATCGCCGCTGGCCGCGATCTCGCGATCGAGCTCGGCGAGCATCGCCTTGGCCGCCGGGTAGCGCGCGGCGATGTTGCCGCGGATCGGGCCGAAGGCGTTCTCGCCGAAGACGATGAGGCCGTCCTGGTCGGTGACCATGACGTCGTCATAGACGTCGCCGAGCCGCGCCGTGGTGCCCCAGGTGTCGTCCATCCACGCCGGATCGGGCTGGATGACGACATTGAGGTATGCCTCGTTCCAGGCCGTCTCGTTGGCGGCCACGTCGCTCACGCTGTTGAGGAAGGAATCGAGCACGGCATGCATGGTCGTGACGCCGCGCTCGCTCTCGATGCGGTCGATCTCGCGGGCCATGGTGGCGAGGGCGGAGATCACCAGCACGGCGCTGACAACGTAGATCAGGACGGCCGGCAGGCCGAAGGCCAGCACGAAGGTGCGCAGCGGCCGGCGCCCGAACGGCTCGAACCGTCCGGCCTGCAGCGCTGCTGCGCCGGTGCCGTTCCCGGCGCTACCGCCGCGAATCTTCGCCACGCCCAAGCCTCCGCAAATCGCGGGGCCAAGACTAGCGCGGCAGGCTTAATTCCCGGCTAATGCCGCCGTGGCGGCGGCACGGCGCGCCAGCCGCGCCTTGATGCTCGCGACATCGGCGCGCGGCGTCGCGGCGAACAGGGCGCGCGTATAGGCGTGCTGGGGGTCGGCGAAAAGCGCGTCGCGGCTGCCCTGCTCCACCACCTCGCCCAGATACATCACCATCACCTCGTCGGCGATGTAGCGGACCACCGACAGGTCGTGGCTGATGAACACATAGGTGAGCTGGAACTCGTCCTGCAGGTCGGCGAGCAGGTTGAGGATCTGCGCCTGCACGGAGAGGTCGAGCGCCGAGACCGGCTCGTCGAGCACGAGCAGCGAGGGGTTCAGCATCAGCGCGCGGGCGATGGCGATGCGCTGGCGCTGGCCGCCCGAGAACATGTGCGGGTAGCGGTTGAAGTGCTCGGGCCCGAGGCCGACCTTGCGCAGCATCGCCATGGCGCGCTCGCGCCGCTCGGCGGCCGGCAGGCGCGTATTGATGCGCAGGGGCTCGGCCAGCACGTCGCCGATCTTCTGGCGCGGATTGAGCGAGCCGTAGGGGTTCTGGAACACCATCTGCACCTTGCGGCGCAGCGCCGGCGAGACGCCGTGGCGGGCGATGTCGATCCTTTCGCCGTCGATGAACAGCTCGCCCGAGGTCGGCGCGTCGATGAGGGTGAGGATGCGGGCCAGGGTCGACTTGCCGGAGCCGGATTCGCCGACGATGGCGAGGGTCCTGCCCTTGTCGAGGCGGAGCGTCGCGTCCTTGACGGCACGCAGCACGCGGCGGCGGCCGAACAGCGAGCCGCCGAGCACGTAGTCGCGCGTGACGTGGCGGGTCTCGAGCACCGGCGTCATGGCGCGGCGTCCTCGCGGGCAAAATCGCCGACCGTGGGCAGGCGGTCGCCGGTGGCGTTCTCGGGCAGCGCCGCGAGCAGCGCGCGCGTATAGGCCGAGGTGGGGGCGGTGAAGAGGGTCAGCACATCGGACTCCTCCATCTTGTGCCCGCGATACTGCACGATCACCCGGTCGGCGGTTTCGGCGACGACGCCGATATTGTGGGTGATCATGATCAGCGCCATGCCGGTCTCGGCCTGGAGGTGGATCAGAAGGTCGAGGATCTGCTTCTGGATGGTGACGTCGAGCGCGGTGGTCGGCTCGTCGGCGATGAGGAGCTTGGGATTGCAGGCGATGGCCATCGCGATCATGACGCGCTGGCACTGGCCGCCCGACATCTGGTGGGGGAAGGCGCCGAGGCGCTGGCGGGCGTCGGTGATGCCGACCAGCTCGAGCAGCTCGATGGCGCGCCTGCGGCGCGCGGCGCGGTCGAGCCCGAGGTGGAAGCGCAGCGTCTCCTCGATCTGGAAACCCACGGTGAAGCAGGGATTGAGCGAGGCGATGGGCTCCTGGAAGATCATCGCGATGTCGCGCCCGACGACGCGGCGACGCTCGCTGGCCGGCATGGTGAGGAGGTTCCGGCCGTCGAATTCCAGCCGGTCGGCAGTGACGGTGGCCGAGGGCGGCAGGAGGCCCATGACGGCGAGCATCTCGACGGACTTGCCGGAGCCGGATTCGCCGACGATGGCGAGCACCTCGCGCGCATCGACGCTGAGGTCGATCCCCTCCACCGCCTTGAACTGGCCGGCGGAGGTATCGAAGGCGACGGTGAGGTTGCGGATGTCGAGGAGCGCCATCGTCACGACCTCTTGAGCTTGGGGTCGAGCGCGTCGCGCAGGCCGTCGCCGATGAGGTTGATGGCGAGCACGGTGACGAGGATGGCGACGCCCGGCCAGGTGACGATCCACCACGCCGAGGTGATGAACTCGCGGGCGCGGGCCAGCATGGTGCCCCATTCGGGCGTCGGCGGCTGCGCGCCCATGCCGAGAAAGCCGAGCGCGGCGGCTTCGAGAATGGCGTTCGAGAAGCTCAGCGTCGCCTGCACGATGAGCGGGCCGAGGCAGTTGGGCAGGATGGTGACGAACATGACGCGCAGGTGGCGCGCGCCGGCGAGGCGAGCCGAGGTCACGTATTCGCGGTTCTTCTCGCTCATCACCGCGGCGCGGGTGAGGCGGGCGAAGTGCGGCTGCAGCACCAGCGCGATGGCCAGCATGGCGTTGAACAGGCCCGGCCCGAGGATGGCCACCAGCACCAGCGCCAGCAGCAGCGACGGGAAGGCGAGGATGATGTCCATGATGCGCATGATCAGCGCATCGACCCAGCCGCGGAAATAGCCGGCGACCAGCCCGAGCGTGACGCCGACCAGCATGGCGCCGAGCACGACGAAGAAGCCGATGAACAGCGAGTAGCGCGCGCCGTGGATGAGGCGCGAGAGGATGTCGCGCCCGACCTCGTCGGTGCCGATGAGGAATTGCGGCTTGCCGCCGGCGAGCCAGGAGGGCGGCGTACGGATGGAATCGCGGAACTGCAGCTCGGGCGGGAACGGCGCGATGAGCGGCGCGAAGATGGCGATGAGGATGAGCAGCAGGAAGACGACGAGGCCGAGCACGGCGCCGCGGTTGACCGAGAAATAATACCAGAAGTCGCGCAGGGCGGCGAAGCGGATGGCGCGGGGGCCGTCGAGGGCGGACTCGGCCATTACTGTACCCTGATGCGCGGATTGATGACCGCGTAGAGCAGGTCGACCAGGAGGTTCACGGCCATGACGATGAGCGCGATGAGCAGCAGGCCGGACTGCACGGCGATATAGTCGCGCTTGGAGATCGAATCGATCATCCACTTGCCGATGCCGGGCCAGGAAAAGATCGTCTCGGTGAGGATGGCGCCCGCCATCAGCAGCCCGACCTGGAGGCCGATGGTGGTAACCACCGGGATCAGGGCGTTGCGGAAGGCATGCAAGCCGACGACGCGGCGCGGCGACAGGCCCTTGGCGCGCGCCGTGCGCACATAGTCCTCGCCCAGCACTTCGAGCATGGCCGAGCGCGTCTGGCGGGCGATGACGGCGAGCGGAATCGTGCCTAGCACGACCGAGGGGAGGATGAGGTGGCGCACTGCGGACACGAAGGCGTCGGGCTTGCCGGCGAGCAGGCTGTCGATGAGCATGAAGCCGGTGACCGAGGGGAAGAAGTACTGCAGGGCAATGCGCCCGGAAACCGGCGTCCAGCCCAGATAGCCCGAAAAGAAGATGATGAGCAGCAGCCCCCACCAGAAGATCGGCATGGAATAGCCGGCGAGCGCGATGCCCATGATCGACTGGTCGAACCACGAGCCGCGCTTGATGGCCGCGAAGATGCCGGCGGGAATGCCGAGCAGCACGGCGATGATCATGGCGAAGAGCGCAAGCTCGATGGTGGCAGGGAACAGCGACAGGAAGTCGACGATCACCGGCCGCTTGGTGGACAGCGAGACGCCGAAATTGCCGTTCAGCAGGCCCCAGACGTAGTTGAGATATTGCTGCCAGATGGGCAGGTTGAAGCCGAACTGCTCCTTCAGGATCTCGTAGCGTTCCGGCGTGACGCCGTGCTGGCCGGCCATCGCGAGGATGGGATCGCCCGGCAGCAGGCGGATGAACGAAAAGGACGCGATGGTGATGCCGATCACCGTCGGCACGATCAGCGCGAGCTTGTTGAGGATGAAGCGCAGCATGCGGAAAGAGCCGAAGGGCGGCGCCAATGGTGGCGCCGCCCTTCAGCCTTGAGCGGAATTATTCAGTGACGTCGACGTTGTCGAAGCGGTGAATGCCGAGCGGGTCCATGGTGAAGCCCTGGACGCGCTTGTTCATCGGCATGAACACCTTCGAGTGCGCCAGCGTCATGGCCGGCTCCTCGGCTTTGAAGATCTCCTGGGCCTTGATGTAGAGCTTGGTGCGCTCGGCCGGGTCGGAGACCGTCTTGGCCTTCTGGATGGCGTCCTCGAAGTCCTGGTTGCACCAGCTCGAGTAGTTCGACACGCCGATGGCCGAGCACGAGAACAACGTCGCAAAGAAGTTGTCCGGATCGCCATTGTCGCCGGTCCAGCCGATCTGGAACGCACCGGGGCGGTCCTTCTGCTTGCCGCGCTCGCGGTATTCGGTCCACTCATAGGTCACGATGTTGGCGGTGACGCCAACCGCGGCCCAGTCGGCCTGGATGAGCTCGGCAACGCGCTGGGCGTTGGGATTGTACGGGCGCGACACGGGCATGGCCCACAGGTCGAGCGTCAGGTTGGAGACGCCGGCGTCGGCCAGCATCTGCTTGGCCTTGTCGGGATCGTAGACGTCGGCCGGGATGGCGTCGTCATAGGACCACATGGTCGGCGGGATCAGGTTCTTGGCGTTCTGGCCGGCGCCCTGATAGACCGCGTCGATGATGGCGTCCTTGTTGATGGCCATGGTGAGCGCCTTGCGGACGTTCACATTGTCCATCGGCGCGATGGTCGTGTTGTACGACATATAGCCGATGTTGAGGCCTTCCTGCTCGGCGACGGCGAGGTTCGGGTCCGCCTGCAGGTCAGCGAGATCGGCCGGGGCCGGATACGACATGATATCGCATTCGCCCGCCTTGAGCTTCTGCGCGCGCACCGCCGGGTCGGTCGTGATGGCGAAGATCAGGTCGTCGAGCGCCACCTTGCCGGCCCAGTAGTCGGGGAAGGCCTGGTAGCGGATGACCGCGTCGGTCTGGTAGTCGACGAACTGGAACGGGCCGGTGCCCACGGGCTTGTTGGCGAAGTCGGCGAGGTTGCCCGAAGCGAGCACCTGGTCGGCATATTCCTTCGACAGGATCGAGGCGAAGTCCATGCCGAGATTGGCGATCATGGGCGCGTTCGGCTCGGTCAGGGTCATCTTGACCGTCAGGTCATCGACCTTCTCGAGGGAGGCGAGGTAGCGCGGCATGTCCATGCCCTGGAAATAGTCCCAGGTCAGCCCCTCGAGGTACTGGTAGAACGGGTTGTCCTGCTTCCACTGGCGCTCGAACGAGAAGATCACGTCGTCGGCGTTGAAGTCGCGCGTCGGGGTGAAATAGGAAGTGGTGTGGAACTTCACGCCCGGCCGCAGGTGGAAGGTGTAGGTCAGGCCGTCTTCGGAGATTTCCCAGCTCTCGGCGAGGCCCGGCTGGACATCGGTGCCGCCATGCGAAAACTCGACGAGACGATTGTAGATGGTGCGCGACGACGCGTCGAAATCATTACCGCCGGTGGTCGGACCGGGGTCGAAATGCGCAGGCGAAGCCTCCGAGCAATAGACGAGCTGCTTGGCGTAGGCGCTGCCGGCCATCACCGCGACGAGCGCGGACGCGGTCAGCAGGGTTTGCATCAATTTCATGATGGGTTTCTCCCGAAGATTATTGCGCTCCTGGCGTTGCTGCCGGAAGCCTGGCGCGCACCAAAGCGTTTTTCGGCAGCATTCGCAACGGAATAATCGTCCACTCACGGGGCGGCGCGGCGGGGCTTTCATGCCCCGCGCGACAGCATTACGCTGGCTTTCATGCTAAGGGCCTGTAGTATTTGACCAATTGGTCAAGGGCGCGCCCAGTGGGCCGCCAGCACGTACAAAGGAGACGAGAATGCAGACGCGCCGGCTGGGTCGAACGGACATGGTGATCGAGCCGCTGGTGTTCGGCGGCAACGTGCTGGGCTGGACGCTGGACGAGGCGGCGGCATTCGACGTGCTCGACGCCTATGTGGGGCACGGCTTCACCGCCATCGACACCTCCGACAGCTACGGCAAGGGCAAGTCGGAGACGATCCTGGGCAACTGGATGAAGGCGCGCGGCAACCGCGACAAGGTGCTGGTGTTCACCAAGGTCGGCTCGGACATGGGCCAGGGGCATCGCGACCTCAGCGCCAAATGGATCGAGGAAGAGGTCGAGGCGTCGCTCAGGCGGCTCCAGACCGACCATATCGACCTCTACCAGAGCCACTGGCCCGACCCCGAGACGCCGCAGGAGGAAACGCTGGGCGCCTTCGACAGGCTGGTCAGGGCCGGCAAGGTGCGCTGGCTCGGCTCGTCGAACCAGGACGTGGCGCTGCTCTCGGAGGCGCACGAGATTTCGCGGCGCCACGGCTGGGCCCGCTACGAGACCATCCAGAACGAGTTCAACCTCTACGACCGCGAGGGCTTCGGCAGCGTGCAGGCCTACTGCCTGGCCAACGAGGTGTCGGGCATCGGCTATTACAGCCTGGCGCGCGGCTTCCTCGCCGGCAAGTACCGCTCGGAAGCGGATGCCGACAAGAGCCCGCGCGGCGCCAACGCCATCAGGCACTACCTCAACGACCGGGGCCGGCGCATCCTTGCGGCGCTCGACACGGTGGCGGCACGCCGCGGTGCGGCGCCGGCCGAGATCGCGCTGGGCTGGATCGCGGCACAGCCGGGCGTCGGCGGCGCCATCGCGTCGGCGACCAGCCGGGCCCAGGTCGAAAGCCTCGCCAGGGGCGCGCGCCTCGCGCTGTCGGCGGACGATCTGGCGGCGCTGACGGAAGCCGGGCTTTAACCGACGACGGTGCCGAACAGGGCGCCGACGGCGGCGGTGAAGGCCATCGCCAGCGCGCCCCAGACGAGGACGCGCGCGGCGCCTTTCCCCAGGCTCGCCCCGCCCGTCCGCGCGCCCAGGGCGCCGAGCACCGCGAGCACCATGAGCGACACGGCGACAATGACGGGAACGCTTGTCGGCCCCGGCACCAGCCAGGCGGCCAGCAGGGGCAGCGCGGCGCCGGCGGTGAAGGTCGCCGCCGAGGTGAGCGCCGCCTGGATGGGGTTGGCGCTCGACACCTCGGTGATGCCGAGCTCGTCGCGGGCATGGGCGCCGAGCGCGTCCTTCTCCATGAGCTGGCGGGCCACGGCGTGGGCGGTCTGCGGGTCGAGGCCGCGCCGCATATAGATGGTGGCGAGCTCTTCGAGCTCGTCGTCCCAGTGCAGCTCGAGCTCGCGCCTTTCGCGCGCCAGATCGGCC
>JBDHTK010000076.1:0-12158 GCA_039808625.1 Devosia sp.
GGACCACCGTGCGCAACTTGCCCGGAAAGAGACCCAGTCGTGCCGAAAATCGCTGATCTCGAAACGCCTTGCGTCGTCATCGACCTTGCCCGCGTCAACGCCAATCTGGCCCGCGCGCAGGCTCATGCCGACGCCCATGGCTATGCGCTGAGGCCCCATATCAAGACGCACAAGCTGCCGCGCTTCGCCAAGGCGGCGCTGGCGCTGGGCGCCGTCGGCATCACCGTGCAGAAGCTCGGCGAGGCCGAGGTGATGGCCGATGCCGGGCTCACCGACATCTTCCTGCCCTACAATATCGTGGGGGCGACGAAGCTGGCACGGCTCAAGGCGCTCAACGAACGCGTGACGCTCAGCGTCACCGCCGACAGCGCCGAGACGGTGGCGGGCTATGCCGCCACCTTCGCGGGCGCAGCCAGGCCGCTGACGGTGCTCGTCGAATGCGACACGGGCGGGCATCGCTGCGGCGTGGCGACGCCCGCGGCGGCGCTGGCGCTGGCGCGCCGCATCGCCGCTGCCGAGGGCCTGCGCTTTGGCGGCCTCATGACCTATCCGCCGCGCGGCGCGGCTGCCGCCGCCGACCGCTGGCTTGCCGAAGCCAGGGGGCTCATCGAGGCGGCAGGCCTGCCGGTCGCGCGCATCACCGCCGGCAACAGCCCCGACATGTGGCACGAGGGCGACACGGTGGTCACCGAGCGGCGGCCGGGGACCTACATCTATTTCGACCGCTCGCAGGTGGCGTGGGGCGCCGCGCGCCCCGAGGACTGCGCGCTCAGCGTGCTGGCGACGGTGGTGTCGCGGCCGACGCCGACGCGGGTGGTGATCGACGCCGGCTCGAAGGCGCTGAGCAGCGACACGCTGGGGCTCAGCGGCTTCGGCGCCGTGGCCGGGCATGACGAGGCGGTGGTGACGGGGCTGTCGGAGGAGCACGGCGTCATCGAGCTGCCGGCGCCCTCGGAGTGGCCGCGCATCGGCGAGCGGCTGCGCATCGTGCCCAACCACGCCTGCGTCGTCTCCAACCTCTTCGACGTCGTCCACCTGCTGGGGCCGGAAGGGGAGGTCGAGACGGTGCCCGTTGCGGCACGCGGACGGGTCGACTAAACCCGCTCCGGGAGTGGTATGCAAATGGTAGCAGATTGGCATGAGGGCTTCGTGCTGCGCGGCGAGGTGCTGGCCGGCGAGGCCGGCGACGGCCCCTACCGGCTGGTGCTCGCCAACCAGACCGACGCGCCGCTGCGCGGCTTCCGGCTCGGGCTGAGCGGCCCGCTGCGCATCAGCGACGACGCACAGCCGCGCGGGGCCCGCATCGTGCGGCAGCTCGCCAATTATGCCGAGCTTGCGCCGCCAGCCGATTTCGTCCTCGCGCCGGGCGCCGCGTGGACCATCGACATCGACCGGCTCGACTTTCCGCTGCGGCACTGGACGGACGGCGCCGTGACCGGCTTCGTGATCCATGCCGACGGGACGACCGAGGTCGCCCTCACCGTCCCCACCGCGCGCGCCGGCAGCGCCCCCTATCGGCGCGGTACCATGCCGCTTGCAGGCACGCCGAGCGCCATCAGCGTGGTGCCGTGGCCCAACGAGGTCGAGGTCGGCGGCAGCCGCAGCGCGCCGGACGGGCTCGCCGTCACCCCGGGCGAGGGCGCGGGCGCGGCAGCCGCCTTCGCCGAGCTCACCGACATCCTGTTCCCCGGCGAGGGGCTGTCGCGCGCGGCGCATGAGGGCGGGCTGCCCGTGACGCTGGCGCGCAATGCCGGCCTCGCGCCCGAGGCCTATCGGCTCGACTTCTCGGCCGCCGGCGCGAGGGTCGAGGCGGCGGGCGACACGGGCTTCCTCTATGGCCTCGTCACGCTGGGGCAGATGGCGCGCGGCGCCCGCCGCCGCCGGCAGGACCATGTCTTTCCCGCCGAAGGGCATATCGCGGATGCGCCGCAGGCCGGCTTTCGCGGCTGCCATCTCGACGTGGCGCGGCGCTTCTATGCGGTCGGCGAGGTGCGGCGCTTCCTCGCCATCCTCGCCTGGAACAAGCTCAACCGCTTCCACTGGCATTTGAGCGACGACGAGGCGTGGCGCGTCGAGATCGCCGCTTTTCCGGCGCTGACGGCGCGCGGCGCCTGGCGCGGCTACGGGCTCGAGCTGCCGCCGCTGCTCGGCTCGGGGCCGGAGCCCAGCGGCGGCTATTACAGCAAGGCCGACATCGCCGGGATCGTGGCGCTGGCGGAGCGCCTCGGCATCGCGGTGATCCCCGAGATCGACATGCCGGGGCATTGCTACGCGCTGCTCAGCGTGCTGCCGCAGCTGCGCGACCCCGGCGAGAACGCGCCCTACCGCTCCATCCAGGCCTTTCCGAGCAACTGCCTCAACCCCGCGAACCCGGCAGTCCATGGCGTCGTGGAGACGATTTTCGGCGAAATGGTCGAGATGTTCCCGGCCCGCTGGTTCCATGTCGGGGCCGACGAGGTGCCCAGCGACGCCTGGCAGACCTCGCCCCTCGCCAACGCCATGCGGCGCGAGCTCGGCGTCAGCGGGGCGAGCGCGTTGCAGGCGCGCTTCCTCGGCCGCCTGCAGGCCTTCCTCAGCACGAAAGGCAAGGTCACCGGCGCCTGGGAAGAGGCGGCGCATGGCGGCGGCATCGCGCGCGAGGCCTGCTATCTCGTCGGCTGGGTCGACGTGGAGGGCAGCCAGCGCCTCGCCGGCGCGGGCTATGACGTGGTGGTGGCGCCCGGCCAGGCCTATTATCTCGACATGGCGAACGGGCCGGAATGGCACGAGCCGGGGGCCGGCTGGGCCGGCTGGTCGTCGCCGGAGAAGACCTACCGGTTCGATCCGACCGCCGGCTGGAGCGCCGCCGAGCGCGCGCATTTCCTCGGCGTGCAGGGATGCATCTGGTCGGAGCCGATGACCGAGCGGGCGGTGTTCGACCGGCTGGTCTTCCCGCGCCTGTCGGCCATTGCGGAGACCGGCTGGACGCGGCCCGAGGCCAAGGATTTCGGGCGCTTCGCCGGGCTCGTGGGCCTCATGCCCAACCTTTACGGCGCGCGCGAGGGCGCGGGGGAGGGACTCTAGTGGCGGATCTCATCGTCAGGCTCTACGACCTGCCCGAGCTCGCGGCGACGGACAGGGTGCGCGCCGCCGGCATCACCATCCGCCGGGCGCTGCCGCCCGAGCGGCACGTGGTGCTCGACTGGATCGAGCGGCATTTCTCGCTGCCCTGGGTGTCGGAAGCGGCGCTGGCGCTGAGCCAGCAGCCGCCGACGCTCTATCTCGCGCTGCGCGACAACCGGATTTTCGGCTTTGCCTGCTATGACGGCACGGCCAAGGGATTTTTCGGGCCGACCGGCGTCGATGCGGCGGCGCGCGGCCAGGGCATCGGCGAGGCGCTGCTGATCGCGACGCTCAAGGGCATGCGCGAGGCCGGCTATGCCTATGCGGTGATCGGCGATGCCGGCCCGGCCGGCTTCTACCAGAAGCGGCTCGACGCCTTCGAAATCCCCGGCTCGCGCCCCGGCATCTATGCCGGCATGCTGTGCGGCCCCGATTGACAGGGGGCGGAGCCGAAGCCCCGCCCTCTGGTCCTGCCGCCGGGGAGGGATCAGCGGTGGATGAACAGCAGAATGACGATGATGAGCCAGATGGGCACGCCCAGCAGCCATAGTCCAAGTGCGCGAAACATCAGCTCTCTCCTCTAGAAACGCCGGAACACGGTGGCGAATTCGGTACCGTCGTCGCGATGCCGGCCGCCCTGCATGGCCGCCCACCAGGCGCCGACGGCGCTGACGAGGAGCGAGGCGGCGGTGAGGAAGGCGCCCAGCACCGTCCATTTGCGCGCCGTCTCGGCGGCCGCGGCGGCCCGTGCCTTGGCGGTGTCGATGGCGGCCAGCGTCTGGTCGACGCGGGCCGTGGCTTCCTCGGGGCCGAGGCCGGTATTGGCGGCGACGAGCTGGCCGAGATAGGCCTTGTCGGCATCGGCGAGGCTGCCGGCCAGCGCGCCCTGGGCGAGGATGCGGGTCGCTTCGCCGCGAAAGTCCTGCAGCGTGCCGGCGGCGGGCGCGGCCCCCGGCGCGGCGCGGAACAGCGTGTCGACAAAATAGGCCTGCGGGTCCAATGCCGTGCCGCCGGCATCGTCGGCGAGGTTCGCCGCAGCGGTGGTGGCGGTGCCGACCGCAGAGCCCGCGGCGTTGAGCGCCGCGCCGACGCCGCCGGCGGCGATGAGTGCGCCGACGACCAGCGCGCCGGCCCATACGAGCAGGCCGTGGGCGCCGTCGCGCACGTCGCTTTCATGCTCGCTGGCGTCGAAGAAGCGCCGGCGCATGCGGCCCGTCAGATAGCCGCCGGCCATGAAGCTCGAAATCTGCACCCAGAGCAGCCAGGTGGCGGCCGCAATGGCGATCCAGATCGGGTTGACGTCGGCGCCGGCGCCGAAATCGGCAAAGCTCAGCCCGATGGCCGAGCCGAAGGCGAGCAGCACCACCGAGATGGCCGACGCCAGCACGATGCCGGCAATGATCGCCGCCCAGTCGATATAGGAATGGTGTTCCGATAGCTCGTCGCCCGCCGTGGCGGTGGTGACGACGATGTCGCTGTCAAGTGCCATGATCCTGCTCCCTGCTGCTCAGCGCAGGCCAAAGAAGGACAGGATGGCCATGATCACGACGACCAGGCCGACAAGATAGATGATGCCGTTCATAGGGGAGCTCCGTGACGCAGTTTCCATAAGTGTCAGAATTGCGGCGGCGGCATTTGGTTGCGCGAGGCCGGCGATTTGCTTGCGGGGCCCGGGAACGCGGGCGCGCCCGCTGCGGTTGTTGGAGCCAGCGAAGCTGGGCTACAACACCGGCAGCCGGGGTCGAAGAGACGCGATGGACCAAACCAGTGCCGAAGCGAAGGCGGGAGGCTGGCGCCTCAGGGTGCCGGCCTATGTGCTGGTGCCGTGCTATCTGCTCGTGATCGGCGTGCTGCTGCGCTACGCGGTCTATATCCGCAATACCGGCCATTGGGGATTTACCGACTATCTGCGGGCGCTGTGCGTCTATGACTGCAACGCCTATGAGCGGCTGGCGCTCAACGGCTATGAGGGGCGGCCCTCGGGCTTCGACAAGGGCGACGCCAACAACTGGGCGTTCTTTCCGTTCTACTCGATCCTGGCGTGGACGGTGAGCAAGCTCACCGGCCTTTCCGTCCTCGTCGCCGGCTCGGTGCTGACGAGCCTGCTCACGGTGTGGGCGGCGATCGTCAGCTGGCCGCTCTTCGAGGGACGGTTCCGCGCCTATGTGCTGTTCTGCGCCTTCCTCTTTCTCGGGCCGTTCTCCTACTACTTCAACACGCTCTATACCGAAGCGCTATTCATCCTGCTGACCGTCGCCGGCTTCGTGCTGCTGGCGCAGCGCGACTATGTGGCGGCGGGGCTGACCGGGGCGCTGATGTCGGCGACGCGGGCCACGGGGCTGGTGTTCATGGCGGCCATCTTCATCGCGGCGCTGCAGCACCATGTGCGCGACGGCGGCACGGTGCGCGGCTTTTTCGCCTCGCTGTGGACGCGCACCGAGCTGCTGCTGGCGCTGGCGCTGGTGCCGGTGGGGATCAGCCTGTTTGCGATGTTCCTGTGGTTCCATGCCGGCGACGCGCTCGCCTTCCAGCACATCCAGCGCGCCTGGGGGCGGGCCTTCGCCAACCCGTTCTGGAATCTGTGGCTGACGCTCGAGATGCAGTTCAAGGCCGGCAATTTCCGCACCGTCTCGACGGACCTCGCCTTCGGCCTCGCGGCGCTCGCCGGCATGGGCATGGCCGTGGTCATGGCCGCCAGGGGCAAGTGGGACTGGGCGGTGTTCACGCTGCTGGGCGTCCTGCTGCCGCTGTCCACCAACGCCTATTCCATGCTGCGCTTCGTGGTCGGGCTGGCGCCGGTGCTGCTCGTCGCGGCGCTGCTCCTCAGCCGCTGGAAATGGCTGTTCTACCTGTGCGTGCCCGCCCTGCTCATCCTCGGCGTCTTCCTGCTGCCGACCTGGATGGGCCGGTCCTACTACCTGATGTAGCCGCCATATGGAACCGCGTTACACACCCCGCCTCTGGCAGCTCGGCGCCGCGCTGGCGCTGGCGCTGTCCGGCGCCGTCGTCGTGTGGATGATCGCCCATCCGCAGGTCGAGGACGACTACCGGCGCTACTATATCGAGCGGAGCTGGTCGTGCTTTCCGCGGCTCGTCACCTTCTACTACCCGCTGGGGGCGCCGGTGAGCTTCGTGGCCGGGCGCAACGGCTATGATCGCGATTCGATCCGCTGGTGCGGCTTCATGCCGATGAAGGCCGACGGCATCAAGTCCTTCGGCGACTACGGCATCCTCAAGCTGCGGCTCGCGCCGCCGGGCGAGGACCTGCTGCTCACCTTTTCGAGCTGGGCCAATACCAATGCCGGCAAGCCGGCGCGCGAGGTCACGGTGCGCGCCAATGGCACGGAAATCGGCAGCGTCACCTTCAAGGATGCGCGGCGGGTCAATGGACAGATGGTGATCCCGCGCGACGTGGCGGCTTCGGGCGACGGCTTCCTCGAGATCCGTTTCGAGGTGCCGCGCATCGCCCCGCCCGGCACCAATAGCGAGCCGGTGACGCTGCAATTGCGGCTCGAGGCCGTGCGCGTCGTGCCGCTGAGCATGGCGCCGCCCCCGGCCACCACCCCGGTCGCCGCGCCGATCCCGGCGCATTGAGGTCGCAAACGAAAGAGGCGGGGATCGCTCCCCGCCGCCTCAGTCATGGTCCGACACTGTACTCACAGCGCGTCGGTGATCTCGGTGGTGTAGGCGCCGGCGTCCGGCTCCTTGGTCAGGATCTTCTGGTCGAGCAGCGCCTTCACCGTGCGGTCCCACACGGTCTTGTCGAGCACGCCATTGGCGCCCGCCATCAGCTTGGCGACTTCGCCCACCATGTAGCGTTCGTGGGCGAAGGTGGCGGCGCCGGCATCGTCGGCATCGACCACGATCTGCGCGGACTCGTCGGGATTGGCGAGCGCATAGTCCCAGCCCTTCATCGAGGCCCGGACGAACTTGACCATGTCCGCCTTGAACTTGGGATCGGCCAGGCGATCCTCAAGCACATAGAGGCCGTCCTCGAGCAGGTCGTTGCCCATCTTGGAATAGTTGAACTCGATGATCTTGTCGGCGGTGAAGCCGGCGTCCGCCGCCTGCCCGAGCTCGTTATAGGTCATGACGGAGATGCAGTCGGCCTGCTTCTGCACCAGCGCCGACACGTCGAAGGCCTGCTGCAGGACCGTGACGCCGTCCGGTCCGCCCTCGGTCGAGTAGCCGAGCTTGTTCATCCAGGCGAAGAACGGATATTCGTTGCCGAAGAACCAGCTACCGATGATGTGGCCGGGGAAGTCCTTCTCGGACTGGATCGGCCCGTCCTTGGGGCAGATCACCTCGAGGCCGGCATTCCTGAAGGGCTGCGCGATATTGACCATCGGGATGCCCTTCTCGCGCGCCACCAGCGCCGAGGCGGCCCATTCGACGGCGACATCGGCGGCGCCCGCCGCGAGCGCCGGCGGCACCGGCGTGGTGGGGCCGCCCGGCAGGATCGTCACGTCGAGGCCTTCTTGCTCGTAGAAGCCCTTGGCCTTGGCGACGTAGTAGCCGGCGAATTGCGATTGCGTCACCCATTTGATCTGCAGCTTGATGGGATCGAGCGCGAGGGCGCCCGTAGCGCTTGCCAGCGCGAAGGCGCCGGCCAGCATCGGTATGACGAGTTTCTTCATTCCCTAACCTTCCCTGTTACGCCCGCCCACCACGGACGGACGGATGCCAGAACGTCACTGCGCGCTCGGCGAGCGCGATCAGTCCATAAGAGGCCGAGCCGGCGACGGCGGCAATGGCGACCTCGGCCCAGACCATCTCGACATCGAGCCGGCCGACCCCGGTCGATATGCGGAACCCCATGCCGACGATGGGCGAGCCGAAGAACTCGGCGACGATCCCGGCGATCAGCGCCAGCGTCGAGTTGATCTTGAGCGCGTTGAAGATGAACGGCATCGCCGCCGGCAGGCGGAGCTTGAACAGGCTCTGCCAGTAGCTTGCGGCGTAGGTGCGCAGCATGTCGCCTTCCATGCGTCCCGCCGAATTGAGGCCGGCCAGCGTGTTGATGAGCATGGGGAAAAAGGTGACGCAGAGGATGACCGCAGCCTTGCTCTGCCAGTCATAGCCGAACCACATCACCATGATCGGAGCGATGCCGACGATGGGCAGGGCCGAAGCGAAATTGCCGACCGGCAGGATGCCACGCTTGAGGAAAGGCGAGCGGTCGACGAGGATGGCGACCACGAGTCCCGCCAGCGTGCCGAGCGCAAAGCCCGACAGCACGCCCTTGAGGAAGGTCTGCTGAAAATCCTTCCAGAGCAGGGCGATCGAGTCGGGGGCCGACAGCTTCACCCAGATCGCCGAAGGCGGCGGCAGGAAGACGTGGTTGATGTTGAAGCCCTGGACGACGGCTTCCCACAGCACCAGCAGCGTGACCCCGAACGCGACGGGAACGATCAGACCGACGCCGGGCAGCCTGAGCCTACCGCTGGCCACGGCGTTGGCAAGGCGATCTATGAACAGCCAGGCGAAGAGCCACATGGCGATCAGCATCGACCACAGCGGCGGGCCGGGCTGATCGAGGCCGGTGAGCACCGCGACGGCCGCCAGCACCGCGAGCGCCCCATCGACCCAGAAGCTCAGGGGAGTGACGAAGCGCGCCAGCGACAGGGCGCCGAGCAGGCCGGCGGCGAAGGTCAGCGACTGCAGTTGCGGCAGGACCGCTATCGCCGCCGCGAGCGCGCTCAGGCCGGCGATGATCGCGAGCGTTCGCTGCCAGAGCGTCATGCCGGCTGCGCTCCCATATTGCGCAGCACCAGCCGCTCGGCCAGTCCCACCGAGGCGACGAGGATCGCCGCCAGCACCGCCGCGATCACGAGCACCGCCCACATCACCACGGTCTGGCCGTTATAGGAGCCGGTGAGCAGGCGCACGCCCAGCCCACCGCCACTGGTGTAAGTGAGCTCGGCCACCAGCGCGCCGATCAGCGCAATGGCGACGCCGACCTTCATCGAGGCGAACAGGAACGGCATCGAGGCGGGCAGGCGCAGGCGCCAGAATACCGTTCCACGCGATGCGCTGTAGCTGCGCATCAGATCGAGCTGCATCTGGTCGGGCGAACGAAATCCCTTGACCATGCCGACGACCACCGGGAAGAAACTGAGATAGGTCGAGATCAGCGCCTTGGGCAAAATCCCGGTGAGGCCAATGGCGTTGAACCCCACCACCAGCATCGGCGCGATGGCGAGGATCGGAATGGTCTGGCTCGCGATGATCCAGGGCATCAGCGAGCGGTTGGCCGCTTCGTTGTGGACGATATAGACCGCGAGCAGCAGCCCCAGCACGGTGCCGATGATGAACCCCAGCACCGTGCCCGCGAGCGTTATGCCCGCGGCCTGCAACAGGCTGCGCTTGCTGGCGATATCCTGGCCGATAGTGGCGTTCCACATCTCGCCGACGATTTGGTGCGGCGCCGGGAGGATGGGCTTGGCCTGCGACCACAGATCGGCGAGCAGTTGCGGCAGCGGCGGCACGGGCGCAGCGGTGCGCGCGTAGGTGTCGAGCTGCGGCTGCAGGTTGAGCAGGATGGAGGCGAGATACCAGACGACAAGGAGAACGGCGAGCACCGTCGCGACGGCGAAGGCCTTGCTCTCCCGGATGTCGCTCATACCGTCTCCTCGTAGGAGTGGCCGGCATGCAGGCCCTGCCGGACGCGATGGGCGATGGCGAGGAATTCCGGCGTCTCGCGGATCTCGAGCGGCCGCTCGGCGGGAAGGGTCGAGTGGATCACGTCGGTGACGCGGCCGGGGCGCGGGCTCATCACCACGATCTTGGTCGAAAGATAGACCGCCTCGGGGATCGAATGGGTGACGAAGGCGATGGTCTTCTTGGTGCGCGCGAAAAGCTTCAGCAGCTCGGAGTTGAGATGGTCGCGCACAATCTCGTCGAGGGCGCCGAAGGGCTCGTCCATGAGCAGCAGGTCGGCGTCGAAGGCGAGCGCGCGGGCGATGGAGGCGCGCTGCTGCATGCCGCCCGACAGCTGCCAGGGAAACTTGCGCTCGAAGCCGGCGAGGTTGACCAGTTCCAGCGTGCGGGCGATGCGGGCGCGCCGTTCCGCCTCCGGGTAGCCCATGATCTCGAGCGGCAGCGCCACGTTGCGCTCGATGGTGCGCCAGGGAAACAGCGCCGGTGCCTGGAAGACATAGCCATAGGCGCGCGACTTGCGCGCCTCCTCGGGGCTCATGCCGTTGATGGTGATGGAGCCGGTTGTCGGCCGCTCGAGATCGGCGATGACGCGCAGCAGCGTGGTCTTGCCGCAGCCGGACGGGCCGATGAAGGAGACGAACTCCCCCGCCGCGATGTCGAGATCGACATCGGAAAGCGCCACCACGTCGCCGTCATTGGTCGCAAAGGTCAGGCCGAGGCCCTTGGCCTCGACCACATTGGTGCCGATCTGCCCCCTCGCCAAGCTCACACTCCGCTCTGCGGGATGCCGCTGCGTTCGACCTTGCGCGGCGCGCTGATCTCCTTGAAGGTGCTGAGCGCGCGGTTGACGGGATTGTTCGGCTGGCGGGGGACGAACTGGCCGTGGCCCTGTTCGGCCCTGACCTCGCCTTCCGCCACCGCGAGCTTGCCGCGCGTCAGCGTGAAGCGCGGCAGGCCGGTGACCTCGATGCCCTCGAAGACGTTGTAGTCGATGGCCGATTGCTGGGTCCTGGCCGAGATGGTCTTCTTGCGCCCGGGGTCCCAGACGACGAGATCGGCATCGGCGCCGACCAGCACGGCGCCCTTTTTCGGATAGAGCCCGAGGATCTTGGCGATGTTGGTCGAGGTGACGGCGACGAACTCGTTCATCGTCAGCCGGCCGGTATTGACGCCCCTGGTCCACAGCACCGGCAGGCGGTCCTCGAGCCCGCCCGTGCCGTTGGGAATCTTCGCGAAATTGCCGAGGCCGGCACGCTTCTGCTGGGTGGTGAAGGCGCAATGGTCGGTGGCGACGACCTGGAGCGAGCCGGCGGCGAGCCCGGCCCACAGCGATTCCTGGTGCTGCCTGTTGCGGAAGGGCGGGCTCATGACGCGGCGCGCCGCATAGTCCCAGTCCTTGTTGAAATATTCGGTTTCGTCGAGGACGAGATGCTGGATCAGCGGCTCGCCATAGACGCGCATGCCCTGCTGGCGGGCGCGGCGGATGGCCTCGTGGCTCTGCTCGCACGAGGTGTGCACGATATAGACCGGCACGCCCGCCATGTCGGCGATCATGATGGCGCGGTTGGTGGCCTCGCCCTCGACCTCGGGCGGGCGCGAATAGGCGTGGCCCTCGGGGCCGGTGACGCCCTGCGCCAGGAGATCGGCCTGCATGCGGAAGACGACATCGCCATTCTCGGCATGGACAAGCGGCATGGCACCCAGGCCCGCGCAGCGCGAGAAGGAATGATAGAGCTCATCGTCATTGACCATGAGCGCGCCCTTATAGGCCATGAAATGCTTGAAGGTGTTGATGCCGTAGGTCTTCACCACGGTTTCCATCTCGTCGAAGACCTGCTTGTCCCACCAGGTCACCCCCATATGGAAGGAATAGTCGGACGCCGCCTTCTCGGCCTTGCGCCGCCAGTCCTGATAGGCGGCGAGCATCGACTGCTTCGGCGCCGGGATGCAGAAATCGACGATCATCGTGGTGCCGCCGGAAAGGGCCGCCTTGGTGCCCCATTCGAAATCGTCCGCCGACACGGTGCCCATGAACATGAACTCCATATGGGTATGGGGGTCGACGCCGCCCGGCATCACATAAAGGCCGCCGGCGTCGATGATCTCCGCCTTGCCCGGCGCCTCGAGCTTGTCGCCGACGGCGACGATCCGGCCGCCCTCGATCAGCACATCGGCACGCCGCGAATGATCATGATTTACGACGGTGCCGCCGCGGATGAGAATGGACATGGATGGACTCCCTAGTTTCGGTCTCTGTTGAGAATCTTCTGTAGGATCGGCAATGACTTGACCGCGAAGGGATTGGCGATAGTCACGCCGCGCCATGCAAACCCTTCATGCATGTCTTCGGACAACAACACATCGACATTCGCGACGGCTGCGGCCGCGACGATCAG
>JBDHTK010000077.1:0-12077 GCA_039808625.1 Devosia sp.
CGCGATGACGGCGGCCGGCAGCACGAGCACGACGGTGGCGACGCGGATGGCCTGCGTCAGCGCGATCACGTCGACGCGGCCGCCGGCGAGCTCGCCGATCCGCGACATCTCCGACATGCCGGCCGGCGTCGTCGCAAAGAAGGCCGTGGTCGAATCGACGTCGGCGAGCCGTGCGAAGAGCAGACCCACCAGCGTGCAGACGATGATGGCGACGAGCGCCGTGAGGATCACCGCCGGCAGCGCGCCCGACAGTCGCGCCAGCACGTCGAGGCTGACGAACAGGCCGACCGAGGTGCCAACGACGATCTGCCCCAGCCGCCGCCCGCTTTGCGGGGCAAAGACCGGCAGGCCCATCAGGCTGAACCCGGCGGTGACCAGCAACGGCCCCAGCACCCAGGGCAGCGGCAGATGCGTCCACTGGCCCAGCACCGCCGCCGCCAGGCAGGCGGCCAGGCAGACGGCTTTTGACACCGGGTCGCGGCCAAGTCGGCGTTCCGAGCTGGACAAGGGCATTTCCTGTAACGGCGATGCGTTATGTGTACCGACGTATACCGCGCGGCGAGCAAGGGCAATCGCGCGCGCCTCGTCGCGCCCGGCGTGCCCTCGCGGGACAGCGCCGCCCGCCGTCAAAGCGCCCCGGCCACCGTCAGCCGGCCGCCGCTGAATTGCGCCGCGATGCGGTAGATGCCGGCGAGGCGCTCGCGGGTCAGCACGGCTTCGGGGGCGCCCTGGGCGATGAGGCGGCCGCGATCCAGCAGCAGCACCTCGTCGCAATAGCGCGCGGCGAGGGTGATGTCGTGGAAGGAGGCGAGGACCGTCCGGCCGCGCTGGCGCACCGTGTCGAGCAGGCGATACTGGAAATGCAGGTCGAGATGGTTGTGCGGCTCGTCGAGCAGATAAAGCTCGGGATCGAGCGCCAGAAGCTGGCCGAAGAACAGGCGCTGCTGCTCGCCGCCCGAGAGCCGGGCCGCGTCGTCATCGGCGCGCTCCCCAAGGCCGATTTCGTCCAGCGCCGCCTCGATCCGGACCGCCGCCGCCGCCGGGGACAGGCGCAGGGGCAGCAGGCCGAGGCGGATCACCTCGCGCAGGCTGAGGCCCGCCAGGCTGACCTGCTCCTGCACCAGCGCGCCGACCCTTGCCGCATAGGCGCGCCGGCCGATGCGCGCGATGGGCTGACCTGCGAACCGTATGTCGCCGCGATCGGCGCGGTCGGCGCGATAGAGGAGGCGCAGCAGGCTGGACTTGCCGGCCCCGTTCGGCCCGAGCAGCCCGTAGAAGCAGCCGGGCTGCAGCGCGAAGCCGACATCGTCGAGCAGCGTTCTATGCTGCTTGACGAGCCCGAGCCCGGCGACGTCGAGGAGCGGATCAGAGGCCACGGCGAACCCGACGCAGGATGAAGATGAAGGGCGGCGCGGCGAACAGCGCCAGCAGCACACCGAGCGGCAGCTCCTCGGGCGCCAGCACGATGCGGCAGAGCAGATCGACCACGACGAGCACGATGGCGCCGAGCAGCACGGCGAGGGGGATGAGGCGGCGATGCGTGGCCCCGATCAGCAGCCGCGCCATATGCGGCACGACCAGCCCGACGAAGCCGACAATGCCGGCGCCGGCCACGGCGAGCCCGGTGAGCAGCGCGGCGCCGGTGAAAAAGCCGGCGCGCAGCCAGCCGACCGGCACGCCCAGCGCCGTGGCGCGCTCGTCGCCCAGCAGGATCGCATCGAGCATGGGCGCGAACCACCAGGCGAGGATGACGAGCGGCGGCAGGGCGAGGGCGAGCGGCACGAGGTCGCCCCAATTGGTGCCGGCGGCCGAGCCCATCAGCCATTGCAGCGCCGCCTGCGTCACATGCGGGTCGGCGATATGGATGAAAAAGGCCGAGATCGCCTCGAAGAACAGCGACACCGCAATGCCGGCAAGGATCAGCACCAGCCTGTCGAGGCCGCGGGCCGGGCTGAAGGCGAGGCCCAAAGTGACGAGAAACGCCAGCGTGGCCCCGGCAAAGGCGAGCAGCGGCAGGCCGATGGCGGACACGAAGGCGGCAGGCAGCCAGACGATGGCCGCCGTCGCCGCCGCCGAGGCGCCCGACGACAGGCCGAGCAGATAGGGATCGGCGAGCGGGTTGCGCAGCATGGCCTGCATCAGCACCCCCGACAGCGCCAGCGCGCCGCCGACCAGCGCCACCATCAGCACGCGTGGCAGCCGCCATTCCCAGATGATCAGCACGAGGTGCCGTTCCGCTTCCGGCCGGCGCAGCAGGGCATCGAGCCGCGCGCTCCAGGCGAGGTCGGCCGTGCCCCAATAGACACCAGCCACCCCCGCCAGCAGCAGGGCCAGCGCGGCAAGGACGAGAAATGTCGAGGTTTTGCCGCGCCGCTGCGCCATCAGTCGAGCGCCGCCAGCTCGGCGCCGAGCCCTTCGACGCCCTCGATGAAGCGCACGCCGAGCACGGTCGACGAGAAGGGCACGGTCACGAAGCGTTCGTTGCGCACGGCATCGAGGGTGGAGAGGACCGGATCGGCCTTGAGATAGGCGATCTTTTCCGCCGCCGTCGACCAGTCGGCATCGATCAGGACGATGACCTCCGGATCGCCGGCGACCACCGTCTCCCAGGCGAGGTCGGCCCAGCGCCCTTCGACATTGGCGGCGATGTTCTTGAGCCCGACGGCGTCGAGCAACAGGCCCGGCGCGCCGCAGCAGCCGGCCGAGAAGGCGGTTTCCGTGCCGGAATCGAAAAGGAAGGCGCGGCGACCCTTGCCGGGATTCGCGCCGGCTACGGCATCGAGGCGGCCGCGAATATCGCCGGCCACGGCGTCGGCCCTGGCCTCGGCCCCGAACAGGGCGCCGATGCGCTCGAGATCGGTGAAGAGCGGCGCGGTGGTCAGCTTGACGTCGACCGGGTGCAGGTTGCGGCATTCGGCATTGACCAGATAGGTACCGATGCCGAGCGCGTTCCACTCCTGCTGCGCGCCGAGGGCCTTGTCGCCGAAGGCAGAATTGAAGCCGGCGAAGAGGAAATCCGGATTCTGCGCCAGCACCACTTCGCGGGCCGGATATTCCTCGGCCAGCACCGGCACCGCGTCATAGGCGGCCTGCCAGCGCTCGGGTATGGCGTCGTCGAGATAGGCGGTGCCGACGAGGTGGCTTTCCAGCCCGAGCGCCAGCATGATCTCGGTGGCTTGCTGGTTGAGCGTGACGACGCGGCTCGGAACGGCCGCGAAGCTCGAGACGGTCTCGCAGCTTTCGATGCTGAGATCGGCGGCGAGGACCGGCGTCGTGGCCAGCGCCAGGGCGGCGACGGCGAACAGGCTAGTGGGCTTCATGATGCACCTCGTGGATGATGAGTTCGGGCAGCGGATCATCCGCCGCCAGGGCCGTCGCAAAGCGGGCGACATCCGCATGGGTTGCCAGCCGATACCAGCGGCCGGACGGGTAGACGGCGACCATCGGCCCCTGATTGCAGGGGAAGAGGCAGCCGGTAAGCGTGATCAGGCAGTCGTCATGGATGCCGGCGCGGCGCAGCTCGGCAGTGAGCGCCTGCCGGACGGTGCCGGCCGCGCGGAAGGTGCAGCGCGGGCCGGCGCAGACGAGCAGATGGTGCCGGAAGGGCGGCACGTCCTGCCAGCCGGGATTGGTGATGGAGGCATCCTCCGGCGCGACGGGCCGGGCGCAGGCGGCGCTCGCCAGCGCCGCAGCCGCCAGGGCGCCCAACACGCCCTCGTCTTCCACCTGGTCGGCGGCGAGCGCCACGGCCACGCGCTGCGGCCGGGGCTGCGCCAGCCAATGGGCGAGCGCGCCGGGCAGCCAGGCGGCAAGCGAATCGGAAAAGGGCAGGCCGACCGGCTGCACCAGGATCGCACGGGCGCCGGCGGCGACGAGGCCGTCGAGCGTCTGCATCGGCCCCGGCCCTACGCCCTCCATGCGCGCCACGGCGGACGGCAGGGACATCGCTCTGGTCAAGCCGCCGCTCAGCGCGCGAAAGCGCCGGGCGCTCAGATAAGGCTGGGTGACGAGGTAGAGAACGGCATCAGGCTGCACGCGCGCCGCTCCCCCGAAACGGGGAAAGCGACCCAAAGCTTCGCGCCACGCCGGACGTGCGAAAACCCATATGCGCCCCCTGCCGGGACACCTCGCCCGGCTTCACGGTCTTGCGCTTGCGGCAGGTCTCCTGGCTCGCGGCTCGATCGCGCCCCGCCCCTTCCCGATCCGCAAGGATCAGTGGTGATGGCAGGCCGCTCGCCGCTTACAGTTGCGAGGGCAGCTCCGGTCTTGGCCCCTGATGGGTAATCCGCACCGGTATTCCCTTTTCATCCGCTGTCATAGCGGAACCGAAAGCACCTATGAGATGGCACGGCTTGCGACGGGACGCAAGCAGCATGGCCAATGCACCTCAGCCCCGCGGCGCGACGTCACGAAACCGATGCGTTCGAAAGGCATCCTTGTGCCGGAATCCTCATTTGGCGCGGAAGGCGCCGTGACCCCGCCAGCGAGTCCGGTGCCGCGCTACGTCGCCGCCGCTGGGGGACCGCACGAGGCCCTGAGGATCAGCTCCGAGCCAATTGTGATGCTGCGTGGCGGACTGGTATCGCCACCAAGCCTGGCGAGCAGGAGCTTCGCCGCGGCGCGACCGACTTCGGCCATGTCGCGCCAGATCACGCTGAGCGGCGGCGTCAACAATTCGGTGAATACCTTGTCGTCGGCACCGATCAGCGAAATGTCGTCGGGGATACGCAGGTTCGCCGCCTGAATGGCCTGGATCGCGCCGAAAGTAGCCTGGTTCGAGCCCACGATTATTGCAGTCGGGCGCTGAATCTCATTCAGCAGCGCCGCTGTGGCATCCCTGCCGTCCTCGACCGTTTGACGAACGGATCGAACCAATCCGGCGTTTTCGGGAAGATTGCGCTCCCTCATGAACTTGTGAAACGCCTCGATACGGGCCCTGCCCGGCCTGACGGTGCTGGGCGACATGACCAGGCCGATCCGTCGATGCCCGAGCTGGTACAACTGCCCCAGAGCATCGGTCATCGCCAGCTCGTGCTCGGACTTGATGCTGTCCGACGCAAATGGCAGGTCGCGATCCAGGACCACATAAGGAATGCGAAGCGAGGAAAGCTGTTTGTGGATCGTCCGGTCGGTCTCATCCGACATCGCAATAATGATCCCGTCGACCACGCTGTTCGGGATCTTGCTGAGAAATTCGGACTCCGCCTTGGCGTTGTAGTCGGTCGCAAACAGCAGCATGCGGTAGTTCTCGTTGGCGAGAACCTGCGAGGCAGCCTGGGCGATGCTGGCGTTCGTGGCGTTCGTTATGTCGGGCAGCAGGAAGCCGACCGTCGAGGTCACGTTGGTACGCATGCCTCTGGCCATGGCATTGGGCTCGTAGGCCAGTTCGGCGACGGCGCGCTCCACCTTCTCGCGCGTCCCCGACCTCACACTCCTCGGCGAGTTCACCACCCGCGAGACGGTCATGTCCGATACGCCGGCGAGCCGCGCCACGTCCCGTATCGTTGCGCGCCTGCCGCCATCCTTACCAATACCCACGACTGTCTGGCACCTCCGCGTCGCGAGCATTATTAACTCGCCCGCGGAAAAGTGGCTGCCCCTCAATTGCTGTTTCCAACATAACCAGCCGGCCGTGCCTCGGCACGATATCGGCCGACGGATCGAACAGGCCGCCGTCTGTCACCAACACTCCGCCCGGCACGAAGACGCAGTTCAACGGCATGTAAGGGCAGGCAAGCTCCGTAATCGAGCCGGTGGCCAGATCGAGAACGTCCATCACTCCAGCCTCGACGGTCGTGATCCAGAGCTTGCCCTCGCAATCGAACTTCAGCCCGTCCGGGACGTGCCCCTCGGGAAGCTCGGCGAGGGTGCGGACCTGGCTGCCGCCGCTCCACATCTTGATCAGTCTCGTATGCGACTCGGCCCAGACGACACCGTCCCGGCTCGCGGCTATTCCATTGGGATAGACGTCGCCAAGCTCCGCGATGACCTCTCCCGCGCCTGTCGAATCGAGCGCGAAGACATGGCTTTGCTGCCTGCCCCTCGTCTCAGGCGGGAACCACGCCCCCGGATCGGTGAAGTACAGCCGGCCATCCGCGCCGAAACACAGATCGTTCGGGGCAACGCATGCGATGCCGGCGATCGCGCTGGTGACGGATTCGACACGTCCATCGAGACGCACGCGCTGGATTCCCGCCGGCACCGGGTCTTCGGCGGTCCACAAATGCCAGCGCCCGCCATTCTGGGTCACCAGCACGTCACCATCGGCGTCCACGCAGCACGCGTTGGGACCTCCTCCGGTGCGGGCGATGACGTCGACCCGTCGCGACGCTGGATCCAGCGCCTTCACCAGGCCCGTCCAGGTCTCAACGAAGACCACGCGTCCATCCGGGAGCAGATCGGGGCCCTCAGGGTGCTGGATGAACTCCGCGAGGACCCGGAGCTTCGGCGTCGTCATCGCGCCGTCAGGCCCCCATCCATGTAGACGCCAGAGCCGGTCATGAAGGAGGCGTCCTCCGACAGCAGGAAGGCTATGCCCCCCGCGATCTCCTCCGGCTTTCCGGCGCGCCCGATGGGAAGCGTGTCGAGCGTCGCCGCCTCCACGTCCGGATCGGCGCTCATCGCCGCATTCAGCCGGGTCGGCACGTAGCCGGGAAAGACGATGTTCACCCGCACGTCGTCGCGCGCGTGGTCTATCGCCATGACTTTTGCCATGCCGTAGAGGCCGGCCTTGCTCACCGAGTAGGCCACGCTTCCCGGGTTGCAGCCATATTGCCCATTGGGCGAGCCGACAATGACGACCGAGCCTCCTCCTGCCTGCTTGAGTGCCCGGACGCCATGCTTGCAGAACAGGAAAGCGCCGGTGAGGTTCACGGCCAGAGTGTCGTTCCAGGTTGCCAAATCGAGGCCGTCAATCGCGCTTTCGCGCTCCCGGAAATACACGGCAGCATTGGAGACGATGCCGTCGACATTGCCATGACGCTCCCGCACGAGCGCGAACGCCGCAACGACCTCGTCTTCCGACCGCACGTCGCACGCTACCGTCTCGATATCATCGGGGCCCGTGCGCGGGTCGAACACGACAACCCTCGCCCCTTCATCGGACAATCGCCTCACCGTTGCCTGCCCGATCCCGCCATTGCCGCCCGAGATCACGATCATCTTGTCTTTCAGCCCACGCATACTGTCCCTCAGGCGAGTGCATCGTTGGGTCGGATGAGGCGGCGCTCCAGCTTCTGGGTGATGCGCGTCTTCAGCGCGTCTACAGCAACTGCGAGAAGGATGATCGCGCTCACCACGATCGGGTAGGCGTATGGGTCGGCATTTATCATAACCAGCCCGTTCGACGCCGTTTCAACCATGATGGCGCCGAAGATCGCGCCGAAGGCGCGCCCCCTGCCCCCGAACAGGCTGGTGCCGCCGAGAACCGCTGCGGCGATGGCCCAGAATTCCTTCTGTTCGCCATAGCCGGCACCGGCGGCAGCGACCTGCGATCCCGACACGACACCGCCGATGGTCGCCAGCATGCCGCACGCCACGTAGGCGAGCACGACGTAGCGGCCGACGGGCACGCCGGCGCGCAATGCTCGCTCCCGGTTCGACCCGATGGCGTACAGGCCCCGGCCAAAGGCGGTGTAGCGCAGTATGAAGGAGACGGCAGCGAACACGACGAGCAGGACGAGTACCGATGCAGGTATGCCGAACATACGGTCGCGACCGAATTGCAGCACCGCCTCCGGAAAGAATACCGTGCGGGTATCCGACAGCCACAGGCCGATGCCCCGGCCCACGAACAAGGTACCCAGCGTGACAATGAAGGGTGGCGCGCGGAAATACTCGATCAACGCCCCGTTGACCAATCCATACACGGCACCGATTGCCGCAGCGACCGCGAACGCCATCGGCAGATTCGCGATGGGCACGAAGGTCGCGATGAGCACCGCGGAAAGGTACATGGCTGCGCCGACCGAAAGGTCCAGGCCGGCGATGAGCAGCACGAATGTCATGCCCATCGCGATGATCGCGATATGCGTGGCGTTCGAGACGATCAGGATGCCGTTCTGCAGCGACAGGAAGCGGGGTGCCATCGTCCCGAACATTGCAACGATCAGCACGAACACCAGAACGGGCGTCAGCCGGAGGGCTATCAGCGCGGACTTGTTGCCGAGTGTCATCGTCCGCTGCCTCCGGCAGAAGATGCGATCGTCAGGCCGGCTTCGGTGAACCGGTCGTCCGCGCGGTGGATGACCTCCCGGACCTCGCCCTGCTCCAGCACGACCACTCGATCGGAGAGCCCCAGCAGCTCTTCGTTCTCCGATGAGATCAGCAGGACGGACATCCCCTGTTCGGCCAGTTCCGCGATCAGCGCGTAGATCTCGACCTTCGCCCCGATATCGATGCCTCTCGTCGGCTCGTCCAGAATGAGGATCGACGGCGACAATGTCAGCCACTTGGCGATGACCACCTTCTGCTGGTTGCCGCCCGACAGCGTGCTGACGAGCGCCTCCAGGCTGGCCGCCTTCACATTGGTGCGGCGCGCGATCTCGGACGCCTCGGCCGCCAGCCTCGACGGGTCCAGCCAGGCCAGCGCGCGCCCTTCCTTCGACAGGCGAACGAGAGGGATGTTCCAGACGATCGACTGCTGCAGGTGCACGCCCTCGACGCGGCGGTCCTCGGTAAGAAACGCAATTCCGCGCTTGATGGCCTCCCTGGGGTTTCGCGGCCGCAACGGAATGCCATCGACAGCAACCGTGCCACTGTCGTACCCGTCCAGACCGAACACCATCCGTGCGACCTCCGTCCGGCCCGACCCCATCAGGCCGCAGAGGCCAAGGATCTCGCCGGGCGCGATGTCGAAACCGATGTCTTTCGCCGTCCCGCGCTTGCTCAGGCCTTTCACGGAAAGCCGGGGCGGGGTGTCGCGCGCCTCGGGTGCGCGCCGCCGCGGAAACACCTGCTCGAGGCTCCTGCCCACCATGCCGGCCACGATCCGGTCGGTCACCATGCTGTGCACGTCGCCCTCGTCGGTGACCACACCTTCGCGCAGGACGATGATCTCGTCACAGATTTCGCGCACATCGGCGAGCGCGTGGCTGATGTAGATGATGCCGATGTTCCTGGACCGCAGCTCCCGGACAATCCCGAACAGCCGATCGATCTCGCGCGAGGTCAGCGAAGTAGTGGGCTCGTCGAGGATGATCAGCTTGGGATCGGCGGTAAGCGCCTTGGCGATCTCGACAAGCTGCTGTTCGCCCGGCGTCAGGGACGATACCTCGACATCGGGAGATATGGAGAGACCTACGGACCGCAGGGCCGCACCGGCGCGGCTTCGCACGGCGCGCCAGTCGATGACACCCATTTGCCCGCCGATCCGTGGATAGTCTTCCAGCGACAGGTTTTCGGCCACGGACAGGTTCGGGAAGAGATTGAGCTCCTGGTGGATGAACGAAATGCCGGCCGTCCGGGCATCGGTGGGGCCCGCGGGGTCATAGGGCGCGCCCGCGAGCTCCATCCGGCCCGCATCGGCTTTCAGCACCCCGCCCAGAATGTTCATGGTGGTCGACTTGCCCGAGCCGTTGCCCCCGACAAAACCCTTCACCGCCCCGAAGGCGAGCTCGAGGTCGATGCCCTTGAGGACCGGAACGCCGTCGAAGGACTTCTTTATGCCGCTCATGCGCAGGAGCGGAGACGCTTGCTTGATCATCGCCGTGCCATCCGGTTGCGGAGGCCGTCGATGGCGGCCGCCAGGACGATCACCAGTCCCTTCACCGTCAGCACTGCGAACAGCGACATCCCCATCAGCCGCAGACCGACGTCGAGCATGGTGAGCAGCAGCACGCCGAGGATCACGCCACCAATCTTCCCTACGCCGCCATAAAGGCTGACGCCGCCGATCACCGCGGCGCCGACCACGTCGAGCAGCATGTTGGAGGCCAGAACCGGGCTGCCGGTCTCGATCCTCGCGGTAAGGATGATCGACGCCACGCCGGCGCAGACACCGCAGATCACGAAGGCGCCGAGGATGGTGAACTGAACCGGTACGCCGGCGACGCGTGCCGCTTCCTGGCCGGAACCGACGGCAGCGAGCCAGCGCCCGAACGCGGTCCGGTTGACCAGCAGCCACGCCAGCACGGTGACTGCCGCGGCGATGAGCAACGCGATGGGAAACGGGCCGACCGAGCCGCGGCCGACGACAGAGAACGCGCCCGGCAAGCCTGCGATGCTGCTCGAGCTCGTATGCAGGCTGGTGTACCATACGGCCGCGCCGCCAAGCAGAAGGTAAGTCCCCAGCGTTGCCATAAAGGACGGCATGCGGACATAGGCCGCCATCGCACCATTGGCGAGCCCGATCAGGGCGCCCACCAGAATGAAGGAGACAAAGGCGATGACGATGCCCAACTCGCCAGACAGGTAGCCGCCATTCCGGGTAATGAGCGAGGCGGCAATGACGCTCGTCATCGCCACTGTCGCGGTAATTGACAGATCGATCGCCGCGACGAGCAGCACGAACATCAGCCCGAGCGCTAGGATCAGCAGCGGCAGCAGGGCCAGCGCCATATCATAGAGCGTCGTTACACTGGCGAAGCCGGGCGCGACGACGCAAAGCACCAGAGCCAGCACGAGGATGGCGGCGCCCAGCGACACCAGGTGCCGATCGACGCCTCGCCAGATCGCCTGCACGTTGGGCATCGCGCTTACCATTCCAATGAAGCGGGCGGCTGATAGACCCAGCCGCCCTGGCCCACTAACCGTTGAGGACGTGATAGCCCCACATCTCGGTCTCGCGCTCGGCCATGTTCTTGTAGTCGATGACGAAACCGCGAGCCATCTGGGTCGCTTCCGGCTCCGAACCGGCCCAGACCTGCTCGAACGACGCGATGGCCAGATCGACACCAAGGAACAGGTTCTGAACGCCGCACACGTCCAGGAAGCCGTCGCGCAGGCGCTGATAGGCCCCTTCGTCACCGTCGAAGCCGGCGAGGACGACATGCCCCTCCTCGTCACGGACGACCCACTTGCCGGCGATCTTCAGCGCCTGCTCGATCTGCGGCAGCAGGAAATCGGACGGCGTGAAGATGCAGTTGATGTCGGGATTGGCCTGCAGGGCATTGGTCAAGCCGGAGAAGGCCTTGTCCGGATCCCACTCGGTCGGGATGGTGGAAACGACCTCGACGACATCGCCATGGGCGGAGACCACATCGAGGAAGCCGTCCCGACGTTCGATGGAGTTCGCGTCGCCGAGGTCGCCCACGAGGACGCAGGCCTTCAGGCCGCCCAGCCGCCTTGCCTCTTCGACGACGAAATTGGCGACGTCGCCTGCGAGGGTCCGGTTGTCGGCAACGATGGTGATGGATTTTGCGTCGCTCTCGGCTGGCGGACGCATAAAATGCACCATCGGCACGTTGGCGGCGTTTGCTTCGCGGATCGCGGGGATGACCGCGTTCGCATCCGTCTGGATGATGACGATGCCGTCCACGTTGCGCGACAGCATGGACTTCACCTGGTCGAACTGCTTCGCGTCGTCGAGCGAGGACACCGCCTCGAGGAAGGACCAGCCCTTTTCCTCGATCTTCTGCTTGAGGATGCGGTTGCTGCTGACCCAGAAAGGCGACTGGAGGCTGTCGAAGAGCAAGGCGACGACCCGCCCCTCGCCGCCCTGCGCCAGAGCACCCAGCGACCAGGAACCCGCTGCCGCGCCAGCGACTGCCGCGGCCAGGGTTCCAAGAGTGAAATTGCGACGATTAACCAAAGCTACCTCCCTTGCTCGGTTGCCTGTAAGTATGTTGACGTTATCAAAATTTAAGATCGACGCAAGCCAGAAAATCTTGATACGCGCTACATCACAGCATAAATGCCCGGTTCCCGCACATTCTAAGTGTGTTGACGATAACATTATGGCTGGATATTGTGGTTTCAGGCGCCCCGAAATGGCGCGGCATCGGCTCGAAAATCAGGGACGGGACAAGTGGCTGTAAGCATTTTGGCGGGTATGAAAGTCCTGGATCTGACGCATGCGATGGCGGGCCCGTTCTGCACCCAGCGGCTCGCCGATATGGGGGCGGAAGTCATCAAGGGCG
>JBDHTK010000078.1:0-11863 GCA_039808625.1 Devosia sp.
GCCTCGTTCCCTTCTCCCCCCGGGGGAGAAAGCGGCCGAAGGCCGGATGAGGGGCCTCTCACCGCGTATTGTGCAGCATCCCCTGGAAGGCGCGGTAGCTGCCCTTGGGGGTGCGCGTCTGCGTGGCGTAGTCCACATGCACGATGCCGAAGCGCGAGGCGTAGCCTTCCGCCCACTCGTAATTGTCGAGCAGCGACCAGGCGAAATAGCCGCGTACGTCCGCGCCCTGCTGCTGCGCGTCGAGCAGCGCCTTGAGGTGCGCGTCGTAGAACGCCACGCGGCGCGTGTCGTCGTCCTCCGACATGCCGTTCTCGGTGACGTAGATCGGCAGCTTGGTGTATTCGCGCGAGACGCGCACGAGCAGCTCCGTCAGCCCCTGCGGGTAGATTTCCCAGCCGAGGTCGTTGGTCGGCAGCGGCCCCTTCACCTGCCTGATCGGCAGCGTGGCGCGCGTCGCGTCCCAGGCATAGAGGCCGCGCGAATAGTAGTTGATGCCGGCCCAGTCGAGCGGCCGGCTCACCACTTCCATGTCCTTCTGCCAGTCGGCAGGCAGGTAGGGCCCGAGGATGTCGATCAGCACCTCGGGATACTGGCCCTTGTAGACGCCGCCGAGGAACCAGCGGTTGAACAGCGCGTCGCCGATGTCGCAGGCGCGCCGGTCCTCCTCGCGGTCCGAGGCCGGCTCGGACTTTTCGAGGTTGGTGACGATGCCGACGTTCCTCACGCCATTGGCGCGCAGCGCATCGACGCCGGTGCCGTGCGCCAGCAGCACGTGATGCATGGCGCGGGCGCCGGCGCGCAGGTCGCGATAGCCCGGCGCGTGGATGCCGAGGATATGGCTCAGTACCGACACGCACCACGGCTCGTTGATCGTCGCCGTGGCGTGCAGGCGGTCGCCGAAGTGCCGGCCGACCAGCGCCGCGTAGTCGGCGAACCAGCCGGCGATGTCGCGGTTCATCCAGCCGCCGCGATCCTGCAGCGGGCTCGGCAGGTCCCAGTGATAGAGCGTCGCGAACGGCTTGATGCCGCGCTCCAGCATGCCGTCGATGAGCCGGTCGTAGAAGTCGAGCCCGGCCGGGTTGACGGCGCCGGTGCCCTGCGGGATGAGGCGCGGCCAGGCGAGCGAGAAGCGGTAGCCGTCGAAGCCGGCGTCGCGCACGAGGTCGAGGTCCTCGGGCCAGCGATGATAGTGGTCGCAGGCCTCGCGCCCGTCATCGGCGCGCTTCACATTGCCGGGCGTGGCGGCGAAGCTGTCCCAGATGCACGGGCCCCGCCCGTCGATCTGGCCGCCCTCGATCTGGTAGGCGGCCGTCGCCGCGCCAAACACGAAATTGGGCCCGAACTGGCCCCGCTCGACAGAAAACATTGCACCTCCCGGCATGACGTCGAGGGCCACAGGCGGGCCCGGTGATGTAATCGATTTCATAGCAGCCGCCCGAGCGGCTGTCACGCCCGGGCGCGCGGCGGCGCGCGGGAGTCATTTGAGCTCGGGATGGCGCGCGAGGAGCTCGCGGGCGATGGCGCGGAAGGCGGCGGCCTGCGGGCTGCCCGCGGCGGCGGCCACCACCGGCCGGCCGCTGTCGGAGGTTTCGCGAATCGCCATGTCGAGCGGCACCTCGCCGAGAAAGGGCATGCCCATGCCGGCGGCCGCCTTGGCGGCGCCGCCATGCCCGAAGATATCGTAGCGCTTGCCGGTGTCGGGGGCGACGAAGTAGCTCATGTTCTCGACGAGGCCAAGCAGCGGCACGTCGAGCCGCTTCATCATGTCGACGGCCTTCTGCGCGTCGATCAGCGCCAGGTCCTGCGGCGTCGAGACGATCACGGCGCCGGCCAGCACGGCCTGCTGGAAGAGCGAGATCTGGATGTCGCCGGTGCCGGGCGGCAGGTCGATGACGAGCAGATCGAGGCCGCCCCAGTCGGTCTCGCGCAGCAATTGCCTGAGCGCCGAGGTGGCCATCGGGCCGCGCCAGACCACGGCCTGGTTGGCGGTCAGCATGGAGCCGATGGAGATGACGCTGAGCCCGTGCGCGCGGTGCGGCGAGAAGATGCCGTCTTCGCGCACCGCCGGCTTGCCCTCGATGCCGAGCAGCTTGGGGATGGACGGCCCGTAGAGGTCGGCGTCGAGCAGGCCGGTCTGCAGCCCCTCGGCGGCGAAGGCCAGCGCCAGATTGGTGGCGACGGTGGATTTGCCCACGCCGCCCTTGCCGGAGCCGACGGCGATGATGTTGCGGATGCCGGGCACCGGCGTCTGCGGCGGCGGGCCGGGGCGGCGCTGCGCTGCGGCCTGGCCGGTGGCGGCGGGCCGGTCGGAGGTGATCGAGGCCATCACCTTGCGGCCTTCGGAAACGGCGGCGGCCGCATTCTGGGCGGCCTCGCGGGCGGGGCCGAAGGCGGCCTCCATCCCCGGCTTGACGGCGATGGCGAAGGCCACCGCGCCCTTGGTGACGATGATGTCGGAGAGGCCCGGATAGTCGGCCAGCGTGCCGCCGCCGGGGATCTCCACCCCGGCGAGCGCGGCCTTGACCGCGGCGGCGACGGCGTCGTCCGCCATCAGAGGATGGACTGGCCGGTACTCTTCCAGTCCTTGACGAAGTTTTCGAGGCCGCTCCTGGTCAGCGGGTGGTCGGCGAGCTTGTAGATCACCGCCGGCGGGATGGTGGCGACGTCGGCGCCGGCCAGCGCCGCCTGCGTCACGTGGTTGGGCGAGCGGATCGAGGCGGCGAGGATCTGCGTGGTGAAGCTGTAGTTGTCGTAGATCTGGCGGATCTGCTCGATCAGTTCCATGCCCTCGAGATTGATGTCGTCGAGCCGGCCGATGAAGGGCGAGATGTAGGTGGCGCCGACCTTGGCCGCGAGCAGCGCCTGGTTGGGCGAGAAGCACAGCGTGACGTTGGTCTTGATGCCTTCGCTGCCGAGGCTCTTGGTGGCGCGCAGGCCGTCGACGGTGAGCGGCACCTTGACCACGACATTGTCGGCGAGCTTGGCCAGCACATGCGCCTCGGCCATCATGCCGTCATACTCGGTGGCGGCGACTTCGGCGGAGACCGGACCGGGAACGATGGCGCAGATCTCCTTGACGACTTCCTTGAAGTCGCGCCCCGATTTGGCAACCAGCGAGGGGTTGGTCGTCACCCCGTCGAGCAGGCCCATCTCGTGAAGCTTCCTGATATCCGCGATCTCGGCGGTATCGACGAAGAACTGCATCTTTCCTCTCCAGAAAACCCGTATCTTGTATCGTAGATAGGCAATTTGACGCGCGCCGGAAAGGGACGCCGGCGGGGAAAATCAGTGCAGGGACAGGGAAACGGCCCTGTCAGCCTGCGGCGCGGACGAGGTAGTCGGCCAGTTCCTCCACGCGGTCCTCGGGGATGCCGGCGACGTTGATGCGGCTGTCGTTGATCATGTAGACGGCGTCGTCGCGCTTGAGCTTCTCCACCGCCTCGGGCGGCAGGCCGAGCAGCGAGAACATGCCGGAGTGATCGGCGATGAAGTCGAAGTCCTTGGCGTTCGACTTGCGCCGGATGGCCTCGGCGAGCTTCACCCGCAGCCGCTTCATGCGCTCGCGCATGTCCTTGAGCTCGGCCGCCCATTCGGCGCGCAGCGCCGCGTCCTCGAGGATGACGCGCACGATCTCGGCGCCGTGGTCGGGCGGCTGCGAGATGGTGCCGCGAATGATGTTCTGCATCTGGCTCGACACCACGTCGGCCCCCGCCGCGTCGGCGGCAATGGCGATGGCGACGCCGGCGCGCTCGCGATAGAGCCCGAAATTCTTGCTGGCCGAGAAGGCCACCATCGCCTCGGGCACGCTGGCCACCACCTTGCGGGTGCCGTAGGCGTCCTCGTCGATGCCGTCGCCGAAGCCGAGATAGGCGAGGTCGATCAGCGGAAAGGCGCCGGTGCGCTGGAGGCTTGCGGCCACGCGGTCCCACTGCGCCGGCGCCAGGTTGGCGCCGGTGGGGTTGTGGCAGCAGCCATGCAGCAGCACGATGTCGTCGGGCCCGAGCCGGTCGAGCACCTGCATCATGGCGTCGAAATCGACGGCGCGCGTCCTGGGATCGAAATAAGGGTAGCTCGCCGGCGTCAGGTTGGCGTTCTCGGCCAGCGGCACGTGGTTGGGCCAGCTCGGATCGGAGATGTAGATGCGCCCCCTGGGCCGCGCGCGGCCGAGCACATGCATGAGGATCATCAGCGCGCCGGTGCCGCCGGCGCCGTTGACGCAGCGCACGCGCGAACTGTCCACCGCCCCGGCGAGCGCCAGCTCGACCACGGCGGCCGAGAACTCCTTGTTGCCGACCACGCCCTTGTAGGTCTTGGTCTTCGCCGCATCGTGGATGCGCTGCTCGGCCTTCTTCACCGCCGACATGATCGGCGTGTTGTTCTGCGGGTCCTTGTAGACCCCGACGCCGAGGTCGATCTTGTTGGGGCGCGGGTCGGCGGCGTACTCGGCCATGAGCACGAAAATCTTGTCGAGGGTGGCCTTGCTGAGGGATTCGAACATGTTGGGAGCCCGGAAGGAAATGCGGGGGAGTTATAGGCGCCAGGCGCGGTTTTGCTAGCGTTTTATGCCGAGCCGGTCGAGTTCGGCGAGAACCCCGGGCAGCGCCGCGAACAGGTCGGCCACCAGCGCCACGTCGGCGATCTGCATGAGCGGCGCCTCGGCGTCGGTATTGACGGCGAAAATGGCCCTGGCCCCCTGTATCCCGGCGAGATGCTGGAGGGCGCCGGAAATGCCGAGGCCGATATAGAGGCCGGGGGCGACGATCTTGCCGGTCTGGCCGATCTGCAGCTCATTGGGCGCAAAGCCGGCATCGACGGCGGCGCGCGTGGCGCCGACGGCGGCGCCGAGCCGCGCCGCCAGCTCCTCGACGAGGCCGAAGCGTTCGCCCAGCGGGATACCGCCGGCCACCACGACCTCGGCCGTCGTCAGCTCCGGCCGCACCGCGTCGCTGCGCGCTTCGCCGATGACGCTCGCCGTGCCGGGCGGCCCGGCGGCGATCGTTTCGACAGGCGCCGCATGGCCGGCCGCCGCCGGCGCGAAGGCCGAGGCGCGCAAGGTCAGCACGTGCTTGTCCTGCGCGTCGCTCACCGTCTCGAAGGCGTTGCCGGCATAGATCGGCCGCACGAAGCGCGCCGGCCCGAGAATGGCGGTGACGTCGGTCACCGGCATCAGGTCGAGCAGCGCCGCGAGGCGCGGGATGGTGTCGCGGCCGGTGGCGCCGGCGGCGGCGACGATATGCGTATAGGGCTCGGCGAGGCGCGCGAGCAGCGCCGCGAGCGCCTCGGCGGTGGCCGGCAGCGCCGTGGCCAGCACCTTCGTCACGCCGGCGAGCGTGCGGGCCGCCGCCGCTGCCGGGGCGTCGGCGAGCAGTTCCACCGGCCCCAGCATGGCCGCAGCCGCGACGAGCCGGGCAGTGGCCGGCGCCAGCCGGCCGGCGTCGCTCTCGGCGAGGACGAGCACCGCCATCAGCGCGGCTCCATGCGATCGAGCTCGGCGGCGATGGCGGCGGCGAATTCGGCCGGCGTCGCCACCACCCTGCCCTTGCCGCGGGCCGGCGGCGGCGCGACCTGCTCCACCACCAGCCGCGGCGTGGTGTCGATGCCGAGCCCGGCCACGGCCGTCACCGCGAGCGGCTTGGCGCGCGCCTTCATCACCATGGGCAGGCCGACATTGCGCGGCGTGTTGAGCCGCAAATCCGCCGTCACCACGGCGGGCAGCGGCAGGCGCAGCGTCTGGCGGCCGAAATCGACCTCGCGGGTGACGCTGGCCACCCCATCGGCGAGCGCGATGGCCGAGGCGAAGGTGGCCTGCGGCCAGCCGAGCAGGCCCGCCAGCATCTGGCCGACATGGTTGCTGTCGTCGTCCACGGCCTGCTTGCCGAGCAGCACGAGGTCGGGCCGTTCCGCCGCGACGACATGGCGCAGCAGCTTGGCCACCGCCAGCGTTTCGAGCCGCTCTGCCGTTTCGAGCAGGAGGCCGCGATGGGCGCCCATCGCCAGCGCCGTCAGCAGCACGTCGCGCGCGCCCTCCGGGCCGATCGAGACGGCGACGATCTCGTCCGCCTGCCCCGCCTCGGCCAATTGCACGGCCGCCTCCACCGCGTGGCGGTCGAACGGGTTCATCGACAGCCGCAGATTGGCCGTCTCGACGCCGCTGCCGTCCGGCTTCACCCGGATGCGGACGGCGTGGTCAATGACACGCTTGACGCCGACGAGGATCTTCATGGCCGGCCTATCGCAAATGCCGCCGGCAACGGCAAGCAACGGCGTGCTCCCGAGGGGCCGTTTCTGGAAACAGCTCGCTCGGCGGCGAGGGTTGACCTCGCCCGGCCCGCCGCCCACACTGGCTCTTTAACCCACCGAGCTCGCCCATGCCCGTCATCAATCGCGTCGCCGAGTTCCAGCGCGAGATCGCCGGCTGGCGTCAGGATTTCCACCGCCACCCGGAACTGCAATACGACGTCCACCGCACCGCCGCGCGGGTCGCCGAGCTGCTCGCCGGCTTCGGCGTGGACGAGGTGGCGACCGGCATCGGGCGCACCGGCGTCGTCGGCGTTATCCGCGGGCGGGCGCCGGGCGCCGGCAAGGTCATCGGCCTGCGCGCCGACATGGACGCGCTGCCCATCAGCGAGCAGACCGGCAAGCCCTATGCCTCGACCGTCCCCGGCAAGATGCACGCCTGCGGCCATGACGGGCACACCGCGATGCTGCTCGGCGCCGCCAAGTATCTTGCCGAGACGCGCAATTTCGCCGGCACGGCGGTGGTCATCTTCCAGCCCGCCGAGGAGGGCGGCGCCGGCGGCCGCGCCATGCTCGAGGACGGGCTGGTCGAGCGCTTCGGCATTTCCGAATTCTACGGCCTGCACAACATGCCGGGCATTCCCGCCGGCCGCTTCGGCATCCGCGAGGGCGGCATCATGGCCGCCACCGACGAGTTCCAGATCGTCATCGAGGGCAAGGGCGGCCACGCCGCGTTGCCGCACAACACCGTCGATCCGGTGACCATCGCCGCGCAGCTCATCCTCGCACTGCAGACCATCGTGTCGCGCAATGTCGATCCGATGCGCGAGGCGGTGCTGAGCGTGACGATGGTCGAGGCCGGGCAGGCCTTCAACGTCATCCCGCGCTCGGCCAAGCTCACCGGCACGGTGCGCACGCTCGACGAAAGCGTGCGCAGCTTCATGGAGGAGCGGCTGCGCGCCGTGACCAACGGCATCGTCACGACCTTCGGGGCCAGCGCCACCATCCACTACCGCAACGGCTATCCGGTGACGGTCAACGCCCCCGGCCCCACCGCCTTCGCCGCCGAGGTGGCGCGCGACGTGGCCGGCGTCGAGCGCGTCGAGGTCGGCGCCGACGGCACGATGGGCGGCGAGGACTTCGCCTACATGCTGCAGGCGCGGCCGGGCGCCTACATCTTCCTCGGCAATGGCGAGTCGAGCGAGCTGCACACCGACACCTACGATTTCAACGACGAGATCATTCCGGTGGGGGTGAGCTACTGGGCGCGGCTGGTCGAGACCGCGCTGCCGGTTGTAGGGACGTGACTCCTTTTACCCGACAAGCTTCGAATTCCGGGCCCCGATGCTCTCGAAGCTCCCGTAAAAGCTGCATTTTGTTGAAGCGCTGGGCCCGGAATGATTCCCTGGACCCGACTTTGAACCGCAAGGCTCCGATGTCGGGCTCGGACGGCGCCCGCCGTATGCGCCAGAGCAACGGCACGAGGATCAGCGCGACGGCCGGCAGCACAAGCCAGTTCAGTGCCGACCGGCCGGACGAGTTCAGCAGCGCTCCGGAGGAGAACGAAGCGATCGCGACGGTGCCGGAGACGCTGCATGCCGGACACCGCCAACCTCAAGGATGTCGCTGCAAAAGGCGGTAACGCCGGTCGCCAAGCCGGCGGCTATTTTCTCACCATCCGGCGCGTGATGGCGAAGAACAGCGGATAGGGCAATATCCTGAGAAGCTTCATCAGCAAGCTCATCTGCCAAGGAAAGACGATCTCGAAACGGTTCTTTTCAAGGCCGTCGGCGATGATCCTGGCCGCCTTGCGGGGCTCCATCAGGAAAGGCATGGGGAACGTGTTCCGGCGCGTCAGCGGGGTATCGACGAAACCCGGATTGATGAGTACGAGGCCGACACCGGCCTGTTCCAGTTCGGGCTTGAGCGCTTCCCCCAGAGCGATGAGCGCCGCCTTGCTGGCGCTATAGGCGCCGGCGCTGGGCAGGCCCCGGTAGCCCGCCACCGAAGCCACGAGGGCAATGCGGCCACGCCGGCGCGCAATCATGCCCGGCAGGAGCGCGGACAGGCCATTGGCGGCGCCCATGACGTTGGTTTCCATCACCCGACGGAACTCCGCGAGGTCGAAATTGTCGACGCTCACTTCGGAATGCGTACCGGCATTGAGTACTGCCAGCTCGAGCGGGCCGAGATTGCGCGCGATATCCTCGGCCGTGCGGGCGACTGCCTCGCTGTCGGTCACGTCCAGCCGATAGGGGTGGATCGATGCGCCCCGCGCCGCGCCCTCGGTCACCAGCGTATCCAGATCGGCCTGGGTGCGGGCACTTGCCGCAACAATATTGCCACGTGCGCCCAGCTCCAGCGCCAGGGCGCGGCCGATGCCCTTGCCCGCGCCGGTTATCCATATGATCGATTTTGCCATGAGGTTACTTCTTCACAAGAACCGGCCGCCGGGGCAGCGCGTCCAGCGCCCGCCTCCTGCTGGCCGGCAGGTCCACGATGGGATGCGGATAGCTGCGGCCCAGCATAACCCCGGCGGCCTGCAGCACCCCGGAAGGTGCTGCAAAAGGCCGATGCAGCCATTCATCCGGCAGCGCCGCAATTTCCGGCAGCCACTGGCGCACATATATGCCGGATGGATCGAACCGTTGACCCTGCAACACCGGATTGAAAATACGGAACCAGGGGGCGGCATCGAGCCCCGATCCGGACACCCATTGCCAATTCCCCGGATTGCTTGCCGGATCGGCATCCACGAGGCAGTCCCAGAACCATTGCTCGCCTCGCCGCCAGTCGAGCAGCAGATTTTTGGCGAGAAACGACGCAGCCAGCATGCGAACCCGATTGTGCATGTAGCCCGTTTGCCACAGCTCACGCATTCCCGCATCGATGATCGGATAGCCGGTTCTGCCCTTGCACCAGGCGTCGAAAGCGTCGTCGTCCCGGCGCCACCGCATGGCGGCGAAATACGGCTGCATCGGGTGCTGGCTGATGTCGTCGCGGTGATAGAGCTGATGATAGTTGAAGTCCCGCCAGGCCAGTTCGGATAGAAATTTCATCACCGCCGCCTGGCTGCCCGGATGACGATGCGCATGCGACAGGGCGGCGTGCCAGACCTGGCGCGGTCCGATCTCGCCAAAGCGCAAATGCGGCGATAGCCGCGATGTTGCCGCGCGGGCGGGAAAATCGCGGCTCGTATCGTAACCGGCGACGGTTTCCAGGAATGAGGTGAGGCGCCCTGTTCCCCCACTTTCCAGAAGCGTTCGAGCTTGTTCGCCCATATGGGGGCCGCAAAGCCAAGATCGCTTTTTCGCGGGTCCAGAGGGGCCGGACGAGCGGCAGGCACCGGGCCGGGGCGCGCGATGACCGCTTTGCGCAGCGCGTTCCAGAATGGCGTGAAGACGGCATATGGCTTGTCTTGCGCGGTCAGGAGATCCCACGGCTCGACCAGGAGGGCGGCATTGAAGCTGTGCGCCGCGACGTCCCGGCCGCGCAGTGCCGATTTGATCTGTGCATCGATCGTGCGTCCCGCCAGGTCGTAGCGGCGGTTCCAGTACACCACGCCAACCGCATCTTCCTGCACCATCTGGGCGACAAGTTCACTGGCGTGCCCCTGCAGGACGCGTAGCGGAATTCCCATGTCGCCAAGGGATAGCGCCAGGGCATTCAGGCTTTTGTGAAGCCACCACATCGATGCGCCGCCCGGCCGCCGAAGCCCGGGATCGGCCTCGTGAATATAGGCGCCCAGTACCGGCTTCCCGCTGGCGAGGGCTGCACCAAGGGCTGGATTGTCGGAAATCCGCAGATCGTTCCTGAACCACACCAGAACGCTTTTGTGTGTCAATGCTTCCTCGGCTCGGGTTCCTCGCGGGGGAGGGACTTCGTGAGAATGGCTGCCAACCGTCACAAGGCAACCGAACGGGGGCTGCGCCCTGGTCTCTCCGCACGTCGTCGAGCCCGCTGTCCCGCCGCCTATTGGCTTCCAAAAGGCAATACGCTGACGGGGACGATTTGGATCGGCCGCCAACCGGAAATTTGCGGAAAGGCATTTCGTAGCCAAACGGCAAGGGCGTCGCCTTACCAAGCCGTCCCGGACCTCCCGGTACGATCTGGCCGCACCGCGGGGTTCAGCACGATTTTTCTGCGAGTCCGAAATCCAGTTCTAACGGGCTGGTGGCGAAAGATTGACGGCCTCAAGGACGGAAGTCTGGCCGACCTCAAATGCACAATCAATCCCGGTCACCGGGGCCGGCACGGTGAAGCCGATGGTTCCGGTCACAGCGTCTTGCCATCAACCACGCGGATCTGGCGGCGGCACGTTGCGGCGATCTTTTCGTCATGTGTCGAAATCAGAAATGCAGTTCCCTCGTTGCGATTGATTTCGCCGATCAACTCCATGACCTGCTGTGCGGATTCACGGTCGAGATTGCCCGTGGGCTCATCGGCAAGCACCAGTTCGGGCTGGTTCATCAGCGCCCGGGCAATGGCAACGCGCTGCTTCTGTCCACCCGAGAGCCTGGTGGCAAGAAAATCCATGCGGCTTTCGAGGCCGACCCGCGCCAGCAATTCGCGCCCGCGCGTCCTGGCGGCGGCAGTCTCCCTGCCTGCCCGCACCGCCGCCGGGAAGATGACATTCTCCAGCGCCGTGAAATCGGGCAGCAGGTGATGAAACTGGAACACGAAGCCAATATGACGGTTGCGGAACTCGGTCAGGGCCTGATCGTCCGCAGCCGTCAGATCTGCGCCCAGCATGGTGTGCCGGCCCGAGCTGGGCCGCATCAGCGTGCCCAGAATGGTTAGCAGCGTGCTCTTGCCGGACCCGGACGGTCCCAGCAGGGCGGCCATGTCTCCGGTTTGCATGCACAGATCGAGCCCCTTGAGCACAGGGGTGGCGGTCTCGCCTGAACCATAGGTCTTGACCAGGCCTCGCACCTCCAACAGCGGGCTCATTGGCCGATCACCGACACGGGGTCGACCCGGGCGGCGGCGCGGGCGGGCAGGATGGAGGCAAGGATGGCGCCGATGGCCGTCAGCGCTATGGCCAGCCCATAGGCACCTTGCCGGACATCGACGGGGAGCCCGCCCGGAGGGGCCAGTTCGGGCACCGGAAAGGGTGAGAGGGCCGCATATCCAAGCCCCGCCCCGATCAGCCCGCCGAGAATGCCGATGAGCGCGCCCTGGGCGACGAAGACGAAAATGACGAAGGCCCGGCTGGCGCCCATGGCGCGCATGATGCCGATTTCCGGGCGTCGCCTGTAGGTCGAGAGCAAAAGCGCACTGGCCACCCCGATGATGATGGTGATGAGCGCGAACGCCTTGATCAGATCGCCGGAACTGCCTTGCGCGCGCAAGCCATCGAGCAGCTGGGCATTGCCCTCGGTCCACGGCGTGGCCTTGAGCCCGGTGTCGGCGGCGATGCGCCGGGCGAAAGCCTCGGCCTGATGGAGATCCACCAGCTTGACTTCGATGCTGGAAATGCCTTGCTCCATTTCGAGCAGGGTTCGTGCTGTACTGAGATTGACGATAGCCGTGCGGCTATCGAGGGCATCCAGGCCCAGCTCGAAAATGCCACCTACCGCCAGCGGGAGCTCCACCCCGCGCTCGGATTGCATCCGCACCACCTGCC
>JBDHTK010000079.1:0-11836 GCA_039808625.1 Devosia sp.
GTTGAGCGCCAGGATCGCCGGCCCGAGAAACAGCGGGTGCAGCACGAACCAGTCGATGCCGAGCGGCTTCCAGGTGCTGAGGTTGAAGGCCAGCATCAGCGAGTAGAAGGTGAAGAGCTGGAGGAAGAAGGGCGAGCCGCGGAAGAAGTAGATATAGCCGCGGCTCAGCCGGTTGACGATCGGGTTGCGCGCGCCCTTGCCGAGGGCGAGGAAGATGGCGAAGACGAAGCCCACCGGAATGGCGGCGCCGGCGAAGTAGATGTTGAACAGCGCCGGCCGGGCCAGCAGCATGAGATCGCGCAGGATGGGCTCGATGAGGGTCATGCCAGATCCTGCCCCGCGAGCGGCATGCCGCGGCTGACGCGACGGGTGAGGGCGGCGAAGCCTTTCTCGGAGAGGAAGGTGACGATGATGTAGAAGATCAGCAGCACGAGATAATAGCGCCAGCGCCAGTCCTCGTGCACCAGCCCGGCGACGGGCGAGAAGTTCGAGCCGCCGAGCCGCTGCGCCCAGGTCACGAAGTCCATGATCTGCAGCAGCGACAGCAGCGAGGTCGCCTTGATGAGCAGCATCCAGACATTGGAGAGGCCGGGCAGGGCGTAGATCCACATCTGCCTGACATGTACGCGCCAGAGCACCTGGGCGCGGCTCATGCCATAGGCGCGCGCGGCCTCGAGCTGGCCGTGCGGCACGGCGCGCAGCGCTCCCGAGATGACGTTGGCGGTGAAGGCGCCATAGACGATGCCCAGCGAGACGCTGGCCATGACGAGGTATTCGGTCGTCGTCAGGCGCCAGTTGGCGGCGTCGCAGGGCGGCCACTGGCCGGCATTGGCGGCGAGTGTCTCGGGCGTGCACACCTGCGTCGAGGCGACGAGTTCCACCAGTTGCTCGAAGGCGAGCGGGAAGAACAGGAAGAACAGCACGTCGGGCACGCCGCGCACGATGTTGATATAGCCGGCGGCAACGATGCGCAGCGGCCACGGCCCGCCATTGCGCAGCGCGGCGGCGCCGAGCCCGAGCAGGAGCGCGACAAGGGCCCCGAACAGGCCCGCAAAGATCGTGTATTGGACGCTGGCGTACCAGCCCAGATGCTTGCCGTTGGTGAGGTAGCCGATCCAGAACACGATGTCCGGACCCAGAAAATCCTGCAGCGTCTGCGGCAGATAGGCCACCAGCACCGTCAATGCCCCCTCGCAGGCCGCGGGCGGGAGCCTGCCCCCGCCCGCGCCGGACTTTACTTCTTGAAGAACGGGCCGGGGCCCATATCCGGGAAGTACTTGGTGATCAGCGCGTCGAGCCAGCCGTCGGCCTTGACCTCGTCGAGCGCCTTGTTGAGCTTGGCTTCCAGCTCGTCGTCGGCCTTGCGCAGGCCGATGCCGGCGCCCTCGCCGATGAGGATGTTCGGGCCGTCGGCCTTGAGCGCGCCGTTCGAGCCGGCCACCTGCTCGCCGATGAACGAGCCGTCGGCGAAGATCAGGTCGAGATTGCCGGCGTTGAGGTCGGCGATGGCCTGGTCGATCGTGTCGTAGGTGAGGATGGTGTTGTCGGCCTTGAGGTTGTCGTTGATGTAGCCGGCCTGGATGGTGCCCGTCTGGGCGCCGATCTTGAAGCCGCTCAGGGCGTCGTAGTCGAAGGTGGTGCCGGCCACCGACATGTAGGTCGACGGATCGGGCGGGAAGTAGTTCTGCGTGAAGTCGATGGTCTGCCGGCGCTCGTAGGTGATCGACATGTCGGCAAGGATGGCGTCGTAGTTGCCGGCGATGAGGTTGGGGATGATGGTATCCCATTCATTGGTGACCCATTCGCAGGTCAGCCCGGCGCGCACGCACAGTTCGTTGCCGAGATCGATGTCGAGACCGCCGACATTGCCGTTGTCGTCGACATAGTTGTAGGGCGGGTAGGCGCCCTCGGTGCCCAGCTTCACGGTCTGCGCATTTGCCCCAAAGGTCAGCGCCGCCAGGGCGGCAGCCGCCAGAATCAGCCTGTTCATGGATCGTTTCTCCTTGGTCGACACCGCGTTGTTGCTCCGCGGTTCCGCGCCAAAGCTAACGAAAATGACGTATGCGTCAATTCATGTATGTGTCGCGGCGTTCAGGAACTGCTTCAGGCGGGCCGAGCGGGTGGAGCCGAAGACCTCGTCGACGGTGCCCTCCTCCTCGATCCGGCCCAGATGCAGGAAAATGGCGCGGTCGGCCACGGTGCGGGCGAATTCCATGTCGTGCGTCACGAGGATCATGGTGCGGCCCTCGTCGGCGAGCAGCTTGATGACGCGCAGCACCTCGACCTCGAGTTCGGGGTCGAGTGCCGAGGTCGGCTCGTCGAACAGCATGACGCGCGGATTGATGCACAGCGCCCGGGCAATGGCGGCGCGCTGCTGCTGGCCGCCGCTGAGCTGGGCCGGAAAGGCCTCCGCCTTCTCGGCGATGCCGACCTTGGCCAGCATGGCCAGCGCCTCGTCGCGTACCTCGTCGCGGTCGCGCTTCTGCACGTGCAGGGGCGCTTCCATGACGTTCTGCAACACCGTCATGTGGCTCCACAGGTTGAACTGCTGGAACACCATGCCGAGCCCGGAGCGGATGCGGCGAATCTGCGCCTCGTCGACGACGTGGCGGTGCGGCGGAGTGCCGCTGAGCACGATCTCCTCGCCGGCGATCCTGACGGTACCGCTGTCGGGCACCTCCAGCATGTTGATGCAGCGCAGCAGCGTCGATTTGCCGGAGCCGGACGAACCGATGAGCGCCACCACCTCGCCCTCGCGCGCCGTCAGGGAGATGCCCTTGAGCACCTCATTGTCGCCAAAGGCCTTGTGGATGGCGTCGAGCTCGATGAGGGGCAGGCGCGGCGTGTCGTCGGTCATGGGCCGGACCCTGACCGCAACTCGCCGTGCGCGCAAGGGAAATTGGCGGCCGGCCGGGGCGGCCGGTCGCCGCGGCGGTCAGGCGGCGGCGCGCGAGCCCTCGTCGAAGAACAGCGCCTGGCTGATCAGCGCCTTCACCATGTCGGGGTTGAACGGCTTGGTGACGAGGAAGGTCGGCTCGGGCCGCTCGCCGGTCAGCAGGCGCTCGGGGAAGGCGGTGATGAAGATCACCGGCAGCGCCTCGGTGGTGAGGATCTCGTTGACCGCGTCGATCCCCGACGAGCCGTCGGCGAGCTGGATGTCGGCGAGGATCATCTTGGGCATGGTCTTGGCGTAGAGCGCCACCGCCTCCTTGTGGGTGCGGGCGATGCCGACCACGCGGTGGCCGAGCGATTCCACCAGCTGCTCGATGTCCATCGCGATCAGCGGCTCGTCCTCGATGATGAGGATGTCGGTCGCCACCTGTCGCGAAATCTCGCGCGAGGCCTCGTCCAGGAGGCGCGTGAACTCGCTCTCGGACACGTCGAGGATTTCCGCGGCCTGCTCGTTGGTGAAGCCTTCCACCGCCACCAGCAGGAAGGCCTGGCGCGGACGCGGAGCGAGGTTGGCGAGGTTGCGGGCGGCGCGCTGCTCCCAGACGAAATGCGGCTGCGGCTGCGGCACCTTCACGACGGACGAGGAGAAGAGCTTCGAAAACAGCTTGTAGAGGGCGATCCTGTCGGTCGACGCCTCGGGGAAGATGGAGACATCGGCGATGAGCGCCTCGAGCGTCGCGGCGACATAGGCGTCGCCGGAGGTCTGCGAGCCCGTGGCGGCGCGCGAAAACCGCCGCAGATACGGCAGGTGCGGAGCAATCCGCATCGACAAGGTCATTATGTGCTCCCTTAGACGCTTTGTAACCCGACGCGGCTCCAACGGGGCAGGGGCCATATTCGTTCCACGGCGTCGGAACTTTCCGATCCTATAGGCATTTATGCTAGCACGTCAGAGTCCAGCGTCACTCTGCTTCACGGGTTCGGGTAGTGAAAGACAAATCGAAGATGAATGAAATGAGTGTACCGCGGTCGCGGCGCACGGACGACGGGCTCGGGCCCAATTCCGACATCGGCGCGAAACTGCGGGCTTTCTATGGCGCGGTCCAGGACCAGCCCATCCCGGACAAGTTCCTGGATTTGCTGGAAAAACTCGACCAGGTCGAGCGCACGAGCAAGCAGAAGGACGGCTGATCTTGTCGGAAACCCCGTCGTTCAAGCGGGAGCTTCTGGCGACGCTCCCCTCGTTGCGTGCCTTTGCCGTGTCGCTGAGCGGTCGCCACGACAAGGCCGACGACCTCGTGCAGGACACGATGATGAAGGCCTGGGCGAAGCAGGACAGCTTCCAGATGGGCACCAACATCAAGGCCTGGCTGTTTACCATTTTGCGCAACGAGTTTTACAGCCAGATGCGCAAGCGCGGCCGCGAGGTGCAGGACACCGACGGCGCCTTCACCGAGCGCCTCTCCGTGCATCCCTCGCAATATGGCGTGCTCGACATGGCGGATTTCAAGAAGGCGCTCGACAGCCTGCCGCCGGACCAGCGCGAGGCCATCGTGCTCATCGGCGCCTCCGGCTTTTCCTATGAGGAAGCGGCCGAAATCTGCCATTGCGCCGTGGGCACGATGAAAAGCCGCGTCAGCCGTGCCCGCACGCGGCTGCAGGACCTGCTCGGCATCGCCGGGGAGGCCGATTACGGCCCCGACGCCGTGTCCGCCCAGGTGACGACGCACAGCTTCTAGGCGATCGGGTCGAGACGGCGCTCCATCGCGCGCTGGCAGGCGGCCAGCAGCGCGTCGTCGGAAAACGGCTTGGCGACCGTCTCGGCGCTGGCGAGCGGCGTATCCGCCAGGTCGACGCTGGTGGCCGAGCAGACGACGATCGACGGGCAGGCGGTCGCCAGCTGCATGGCTGTCGCCATGTCGGCGCCGTCGGGTGCGGGCGGGTTGACGATGGCGAGATCGAACTCGCCGAAGCGCGCGGCGAGGCCGGCGGCTTCCTTGAAGTCGCGGGCGAACACCGCGTCGGCGGCGTGGGCGCTCTCGACGGCGCGCTGAATGTCCAGCGCGATCAAGGGCATCTCCTCGATGATCAGCACACGTCGGCTCGACAGCATTTCTTCAACCTGAAACCCCCGCAGCAGTGACCTCCGCTGACGGAACCGTCATTTAAATAAGACATGTCGGCAAGTGGGCAACTTCGTGACAGGCTTGGCGTTTTGCCGCAAGTACGGGAAACTGTGGAGTCCGCCGGATCGTGAGCGTCAGCCTGCCAGTCTCCACGCGCCGCGTTCCGTGCGCGCAATGCCCGTTGCGCACCATGCCGTGTTTCAGGCCCTTCAGCACCGAAGAGCTGGAGTTCGTCGCCGCCTTCAAGCGCGGCGAGCTGGTGATCGAGGCCGGCGCCACGATCGTCGCCGAGGGCGCGCACAGCGCTCAGCTGTTCACCCTGCTGTCGGGCTGGGCCTATCGCTTCAAGGTGCTCGGCGACGGGCGCCGGCAGATTCTCAATTACTGCCTGCCGGGTGATCTCGTCGGCCTGCAGGGCACCGTCATCGGCGTCATGGAGCATTCCGTCGAGGCGCTGTCGCCGGTCGTGCTGTGCGTCTTCCAGCGCGACCGCATGAACGAGCTGTTCCGCCGCCAGCCCGGCCTCGCCTTCGACGTCACCTGGCTGGCGGCGCGCGAGGAGCGCATGCTCGACGAGAATCTGTTGAGCGTCGGCCGGCGCACGGCGCTCGAACGCGCCGCCTATCTCATCGCCTTCCTGCACCAGCGGGCGATGGCGGTGGGGCTGGGGGGCGATCGGTCGCTGCTCATCCCCATCACCCAGCAGCATGTCGCCGACACGCTGGGGCTGTCGGTCGTTCACACCAACAAGACGCTGCGCAAGCTGGCGCTCCGCGGCCTCATCCGCTGGCACGATCGCGCCTGCGAGGTGCTCGACGCGGCGGGGCTGATGCAGGAGGCCGGGTGGGAGGGCCTGCCCGAGCAGCGGCGGCCGCTGATCTGAGCGGAACGAAGCGGCGCGCTGCGCCGTTGTGCGAGGGGCATTTCAGAGACATTACCCATGCGCTTCATCGGCGTGCTCAATCGCGACGGCGGAACGTTCAGGACCACCGACATGGAGGCGTTCGCCGCCCGCGCGGTCGACATCTTCGCCGCGCGCGGCCACGTCTTCGAGCCGCGCCTCGTCGACGGCGCGGCCCTGGTCGAGGCGCTGGGCGAGGCCGCCGGGGAGGCCGACGTGCTCGTCGCCGGCGGTGGCGACGGCACCATCTCGGCGGCGGCCGGCATCGCCTATGCCCGGGGCGTGCCGCTCGGCGTGCTGCCGGCCGGCACCATGAACCTGTTCGCGCGCACGCTGCAGATGCCGCTCGACCTCGAGGCGGCGCTGGTCGCCATCGCCGATGGCGAGGTGCGCGCCGTCGACATCGCCACCGCCAATGGCCGGCCCTTCGTGCACCAGTTCTCGGTGGGCATCCATGCCAAGCTGGTGAAGCTGCGCGATTCGCTTTCCTATCGCAGCCGCCTGGGCAAGATCGCCGCCTCGATCCGTGCCTTCTGGACGGCTGTCGCCAATGCGCCGAGCTTCCATTTCGACGTGGTGACGCCGCATGGCGTCGAGCGGCGCCGGACCGCCGGCATTTCCATCTCCAACAACCCGCTCGAAGGGGCCTTGCCCCATGCCGAGCGGCTCGATGCCGGAGTGCTCGGCATCTACATCATCGCGCCGCTCACCCTGCCGGTGGTGCTGAAGCTCGGGCTCGCCGCGCTGGCCGGGCGCTGGAAGAGCCTGCCCGAGATCGTCGATCGGGAGGCGCGCGAGGTGACGATCCGCTTCCCGCGCCGCAAGCGCAGCTCCGCCGCCGCCATCGACGGCGAGCTGGTCGCGCTCGCGGGGACGGTGGAGCTGCGGATCCGGCCCGGCGCGCTCAAGGTGGTGGTGCCCCGCGCGGCCGCGCCCGCCGGTCCCGGCGACGCCGCCGGGGCGCTCGCGCCGGCATGAGAAAACCCCGCCCGGGGTGACGGACGGGGCTCCAAACTGGTGTGCTGCTCGTGGCGACGAGCGCTAGAGGCTGGCGGCGCCGGCTTCGACCGGCTCGTGGCCCATCTTGCGCAGCGCCTGCTCGATGGCCTTCAGGTCCTCGCCGTCGTCGCCGTCCACGGCGGTCATTCCTTCCGTGGCGCTGCGCTCCTTCTCGAGCGCGTCGGCCTCGAGCTGGCGCAGGATTTCGACCTTTTCGGCATCGCCGAGCGTTTCGTCCTTAAGGAGGGTCACGATCCGTCTTTTGATGTGAGACATGGGAGATCCTCTCGGGTTCGGTCGCCCCGGGGGAGGGGCGGGCGAAACAAAACGCCCGCCCCGCGAGTCGGGTTCCGCTGTCAGTCGTCGCGTTTCGACGGCCGCGCGCGCAGCAGCGCGTAAGTCGCCGCGGCGACGCCGCCGGCGGGCAGCGCGACCTTGCGCAGCGTCGGCAGCAGCAGCGGCAGCGCCGCGATCGCGGTGGTGGCGATGAGCGCCGTCATCTCGGTGGTCTTCTGCCGTTCGGCCTCGCGCCGCGCCTCGCGCGCCGCGATCAGGTGGAAGACGAGGTAGACGACGAGCGCCAGCACCAGCGCCGCCGCGGCGATGATGAGCGGTGCCACTACGGGGCCGAACGACAACGCCAGCGCGGCGTTGATCGCCACCAGCACGAAGCCGATGGCGATCAGGCCGAAGGCGGCGATGAGGCCCCACAGCAGCGCCTGGCGCTTGGCGCGCCCCAGCGTGGCGTCCAGTTCAAGGCCCATGAGCGACGCGAGCGGGCCAAGGAGGGCGAGCATGGGTCAGCGCGTGATGACGGCGATCAGAAAGCCGAGCGCCATGGCGCCGGCCACGGCCGTCAGCGGCTTTTCGCGGATGGTGTCCTTGATCTGCTTTTCGAAGGCGCTGAACTCGTCCTGCGCGTTCTCCATCACCTCTTCGCCCTTGGCGCGCAGCGCGGCGGCGCGCTGGCGGGCGGCGCCCTTCATTTCGTCGACCTTGGTCTCGCCCATGCGCGCCATGCTCTGGGTGAGAGCCTTGAGATCGCTCTGCAATTGCGCAACCTGGGCCTCGAGATCGTCCGACTGGGCGCGCGAGCGGCGGCTGCGGGGACCGTTGCCGGCGGCGGCCCGGCGCGTCGTCTGGGCGGCGCGGGCCGGGGCCATGTCTGTGGTGTCTGCCATGAAAGTGCTCCTGGATAATGTCCGGAACAACGCTCCAGATGCGGCATGGTTCCCGCTCCGGAAGACGAAAACACCCCGGTTCGCGGGGGGAGCGAACCGGGGTGGTTGAGCGGGCCGGAAGGGGGGCGGCCTTCGGCCCGCGGGCTCAGATTCGTCCCATCAGTACGAGGATGATGACGATCACGAGCACGACGCCGAGAATCCCGGATGGGAAATATCCCCAGGAGCGGGAGTAGCCCCAGGACGGGATGGCGCCGATGAGCAACAGGATGAGAACGATGATGAGGATGGTGCTGAGCATGACGGTTTCGACTCCTTTGTGACGCTTTCGTCAGAACGCGACGAACAGAAAGGCTGCCGCGGCGGCCAGGATGCCGATGGCCGGCAACATGGCGCCCAGCACGGCACCGTAACGGAGGCGGCTCTCGTCGGGTTCGGGCGCCCAGGCCAAGGCAGCCCGGCCGGCATGTTCGAGAGCGTGGATTTCCGTTCGTGTCATCGCCTTGGTCCTCTATCTCTGCCGGCAGGGAGACGTCCGGCCTTTGGGTGAGTTTCCCGCGCGTGACGTGCGCTGGCGAGAACAATGCGACGGTGAAAATTTGGTTCCAGCGCGGACGGCGTGGTCAGGCGGGCTGCACTTCGGCCACGTCGACGGCCTGCCGCGTGCGGTGCCGGCCCGAGGTGCGCAGCACGCCGACGATGGGCGAGATGTCCGAATAGTCGCGGCCATGCCCGATGGTGATGTGGTCGGGGCCGGCCAGCATGGCGTTGGTGGGATCGAATTCCACCCAGCCCGCCGCCGTCCCGCACCAGACGCGCACCCAGGCATGCATGGCGTCGGCGCCTTCGAGGCGCCTGCCGCCCGGCGGCGGCAGGGTGCGCAGATAGCCCGACACATAGGCGGCGGGGATGCCGATGCCGCGCAGCCCGGCGATCATCACATGCACGAAGTCCTGGCACACGCCCTGGCGCTGCGTGAAGGCCTCGAGCGGGGTGGTATCGACATTGGTGGCGTCGGTCACATAGGCGAAGTCGCGGTGGATGGCGTGGCAGAGGTCCAGCGCCGCCGCCTGCACCGTACCGGTGCGCCCGAGGCTTTCGCGGGCGTAGTCGGCGATGGCCGGCGTCAGCGCGACGCGCGGCGAGGCGGCGAGGAAGTGGTGCGGCGAGCCGCCGTCGAGGCGCCACAGCGTGCCGAGCTCGTGGCGCAGCCCGGCAATGTCCGGCGAGGCGTCGCCGGCCGGCACGGCCTTGTCCACGGCCACGCGCGCGCTGAGCTTGAGGTCGAGGCTGCCATGCGGGCGGGCATAGGCGATGGTCGTCACCAGGTTGCCGAAGAAATCGACGAACGTCGTTTCGCTGTGCGGCGGCGGCTCGAAGGACAGGGCGGCGGCGATCACCCGTTGCGCGCCGGGAATGCTCGCCGGCATGACGCGCACCAGGTGGCGGTCGCCGTGCACGGCGCCGTCATAATCGTAGTGGAGCGCGAGGCGGATGTCGTAGAGCATCCGCGTCACCTGAAATAGGCGTCGGCGATGAGCTCGGCGATCTGCGCGAAGGCGGCGCCGAGCGCGGCGAGGTCGTCGCCGGTCACGTCCTCCGGGGCGGCGACGCGCAGCGTCGTCTGCAGGTCGAGCACGGCGCGGGCGGCGGGGGAGAGCTGGCCGTCGCTGCTGGCCTGGGGCAGCCGGTCGATCTGCTCGCGCAGCTCGGTCACCTGGAACAGCACCGAGCGCGGATTGAGCGCGTCGAGCACGAGCAGGTCGACATGCGAGTCCGCGCCGGCGGCGACGTTGTAGCGGCGCCGGTGCGTCATGACGCTGTCGGCGATTTCGAGCAGCATGTCGAGCGCGCCGTCGGGCGCCTCGGGGCGGGTGAGCCAGCGCACCGCGCCGGCGATCTGGATGCCGCGTTCGAGCCGCCGGCCGATCTCGAGGAAGCGCCAGCCGGCGAAGCGGTACATGTTCTCGTGCACGAGGCCGGAGAAGCCCGCGAGCTTGCGCAGCAGCACCGTCATGGCGCGCGCCGCGTCGTCGCCCGGCGCGATGCGGCTCGCGAACATGCGCGCCGTCTTGCGCAGGTCGTCGAGCGCCAGCCAGCCATCGGGCGAGAAGCGGTCGCGCACCTGGCTGGCCGCCTGGGCGGCGCTGTCGATGGCGGCGAGCAGGCCGCCGGGCAGGGGGGCGGTGGCGTCGATGCCGAGCCCGGCGAGATAGGCGCGCGTATCGGCGAGGATGGGCAGGCCGGGGTTGGCGCGCTCGGCCAGCCGGGCGTTGTAGGCGCGCAGGATGCGCACCGTCGCCTCGCAGCGCTCGGCATAGCGGCCGAGCCAGATGAGGTTGTCGGCGGCGCGGCTCGGCAGCGCCCCGGTCGGCGCGCGCACCAGCTTTCCGCCGGCGGCGCCGAGCAGCGTCACGCGCTCGACCGGGCTGGGCGAGACCACCCACACATCGGCGGCGTGGCCGCCGCGCTGCATGGCAATGGCGGCGGTGTCGAGGCTCGAGCCGATGCGTGCGAAGCCGCCCGGCATGACGGTCCAGCCGGCCGCCGTGCGCGCCGCGTAGACGCGCAGCGTCACCGGGCGCGGCTCCAGCCGGCCGTCGCGGTAGACCGGCGTCGTCGACAGCCGCACCGGCTCCTGGCCGACATAGCCGGTGCCGTCGGCGGCGAGGGCGGCACGCGCCGGCGCGTCCAGCGCCGCGCCGAGCGTCGTACCGTCGCGGTCCTCGGTGGCCGGCGTCGTCGAGAAGGCGGGGCCGATCATCATGGCGTCGAGATGGGCGAGCACGTGCCGGCGCTCGGCTTCCTGCCCGCACCACCAGGTGGCGATGGTGGGCAATTCCGGCGGGCCGCCGAGCAGCACCTCGCTGACGCGCGGCAGGAAGGCGGCGAAGGCGCGCGTCTCGAGGATGCCGGCGCCGATGGCGTTGACCATCGACAGGCTGCCCCGGCGCAGCGCCTCGGTGAGGCCGGGGGTGCCGATGCGGCTGTCGTAACGCAGTTCCAGCGGGTCGGTGAAGCTTGCATCCATGCGCCGCCACAACACGCCCACCGGCTCGAGGCCGCCCACCGTGCGCACCATGACGCGGCCGTCGGCGACCGTCAGGTCCTCGCCTTCGAGCAGCATGAAGCCGAGATAGCGCGCGATATAGGCGTGCTCGAAATAGGTGTCGTTGTGCAGGCCCGGCGTCAGGATGCCGACGCGCCCGCCGCGGCGCGCCGCCTCGGCATCGAGCGTGTCGCGGAAATCGCGGAAGAAGCCGGCGAGCCGATGCACGTGCATGCGCCCGTAGATGTCGGAGAGGGCGCGCGTCGCCGCGACGCGGTTCTCGAGCGCGAAGCCGGCGCCCGAGGGCGCCTCGGTGCGGTCGCCCAGCACCCACCAGCGCCCGTCGGGCCCGCGTCCCAGCTCGAAGGCGCAGAAGTGGAGATAATGTCCGCTCGCCGGCTTCACCCCCACCAGCGGGCGCAGGAATTCGGGGTTGCGGGCGATGAGCTCGGGCGGCAGCACACCCTCGGCCACCAGCCGGTTCTCGCCATAGATGTCAGCGACCAGCCGCTCCAGCAGCTCGGCGCGCTGCACCAGCCCGCGCGCGATGGCCTGCCACTCGGCCTCGCCGATGATGAGCGGCACATGGGCGAGCGGCCAGTCGCGCTCCTTGCCGGCCGCGCCGTCATATTTGCGGTAGAACACGCCGGCGTCGCGCAGATACTGGTCGGCGCGCTCGAAGCGGGCG
>JBDHTK010000080.1:0-11811 GCA_039808625.1 Devosia sp.
ACGCGCGGCGATGCGCGGCTCTCCAACCAGAAGGCCAAGGCGGCCTTCGGCGGCCGGCCGCGCATGCTCGGCCCCGAGGACGTGCTGCGGCTCACCAGCCACGCGGTGGGCGGCGTCTGCCCCTTCGGGCTGCCGGCGCCGCTCGACATCTATTGCGACGTGTCGCTCAGGATCTACGACGAGGTGATCCCGGCCGGCGGCTCGACCCATGCCTCGGTGCGCCTGCCGCTCGCGCGGCTGGTGGACTTGTGCGGCGGCGCCTGGGCCGACGCCTGCGACGTGCCGGAGCAGTAGAGCGTCTCCAGGAAGAGTTGCAGACTTTTCCGGTTCGGAAGCGAAACAAAATCAACAACTTAGATTATTTCATCGGTTCACTTGAACGGTGAAACGATCGCGGCGCGCCCTTGCCGGGACGGCCGGGCTGCCCTATATCGTCGGGGCGAGGACGACCTCCCCCATTCCGGGCATGCATGCGGGACGACCCGACAGTTTCCGGGAGCTTCCCATGCGCAAACCCGCCGACCGCATCCGCCACGCCATCCTGTTCGAGCTGATCGGCATCCTCATCGCCACGCCGCTCGCGGCCTTCGTCTTCGGCCTGCATGCTGGGGACAGCGCCGTCATCATCATCGGCAGCGCCACCGTGGCGATGGGCTGGAACTATGTCTACAATCTCGGCTTCGACCATGCGCTGGCCGCCTGGCGCGGCACGACGCTGAAGACGCCCGGCCTGCGCGTGGCGCATGCCGTGCTGTTCGAGCTTGGCCTCCTGGTCATGCTGATGCCGCTCATCGCCTGGTATCTGGGCGTGTCGCTGTGGCAGGCGCTGGTCATGGACCTCGCCTTCGCGCTCTTCTACATGGGCTATGCGCTGGTCTTCAACTGGGCCTATGACCGCGTCTTCCCGCTGCCCGAATGGCAGGTGCAGAAGAGCTAGGGCAGGTAGCCGCCGAGGGCGAGAAAGGCCATCACGCCGAGCAGCACGCCGACCCACAGCCAGCGCCGCGGCGACGCGGCGAAGGGCGTGAACAGGCGACGCCAGAAACCGCTCATTCGGCGGCCGTCCGCTGGCCGGCGCCGAAACGGCGTTCTATGTAGTCGGCGACCATCGCCTTGAACTGCTCGGCGACGTCGGCACCGCGCAGCGTCGCGACCTTCCTGCCCTCGATGAAGACCGGCGCGGCCGGCGTCTCGCCGGTGCCCGGCAGCGAGATGCCGATATCGGCATGCTTGCTCTCGCCCGGGCCGTTGACGATGCAGCCCATGACCGCCACCGACAGCGCCTCGACCCCCGGATAGCGCTCGCGCCATTCGGGCATGGAGGCGTTGAGGTGGTCCTGGATCTCCTTGGCCAGCACCTGGAAGGTCTGGCTGGTGGTGCGCCCGCAGCCGGGGCAGGCGGCGACCACCGGCAGGAACTGCCGGAAGCCCATGGTCTGCAGCAGCTCCTGAGCGACGCGCACCTCCTGCGTGCGGTCGCCGCCGGGCTCGGGCGTCAGCGAGATGCGGATGGTGTCGCCGATGCCCTGCTGGAGCAGGATGCCCATCGCCGCCGACGAGGCGACGATGCCCTTCGAGCCCATGCCGGCCTCGGTGAGGCCGAGGTGCAGCGCATAGTCGCAGCGCGCGCTGAGCTCGCGATAGACGGCGATGAGGTTCTGCACGTCGCTGACCTTGGTCGACAGGATGATGCGGTCGCGCCCGAGCCCGATTTCCTCGGCGCGCGCGGCGCTGAGCAGCGCCGACTGGATGATCGCCTCACGCTGCACCGCCGCCGCCGAGACAGGGTTGGGCGCCACGGCGTTCTCGTCCATCAGCCGCGTCAGCAACTCCTCGTCGAGCGAGCCCCAGTTGACGCCGATGCGCACCGGCTTGCCGTGGCGCAGCGCCAGCTCGATCAGCGTCGCGAACTGCGTGTCGCGCTTGGCCTTGAAGCCGACATTGCCGGGGTTGATGCGGTATTTGGCCAGCGCCTCGGCGCAGGCCGGATGGTCGGTCAGGAGCTTGTGGCCGATATAGTGGAAGTCGCCGATCAGCGGCACGGCGATGCCGCGCCTGTCGAGCGCCTCGCGGATATGCGGCACCGCCGCCGCGCTCTCGTCGCGGTCGACGGTGATGCGCACCAGCTCCGAGCCGGCGCGCCAGAGCTGGGCGACCTGCGTCACGGTCGCGGCGATGTCGGCCGTGTCGGTATTGGTCATCGACTGCACGACGATGGGGGCGCCGCCGCCGACGCGGACGCCGCCGATATCGACCCCGACGGTCTGCTTGCGCTCGGAAATGCTCATGGCGGCAGAGATATGCCCTTGCGCGCGACGGCGCAATGACAGCCGCCTCTTGACGGGGGGCGGCGCGGTTCCCATCTGCGGAAAAACCGCTCGAGATGGAGGATCGCCAATGGGCCGTTTGCTGCAATTCCGCCGGGAGCTCGCGATCCTGTGGCGGGCGTTTCTGGCACCGGGCACGCCGGTCTGGCTCAAGGGCCTGATGCTGCTCGTGCCGCTTTACCTGTTGAGCCCGCTCGACTTCATCCCCGACACCATCCCGCTGCTCGGCTGGCTCGATGACCTCGTCGTCATCCCGCTCCTGGTGAGCTGGATCGTGAGCCTGCTGCCGCAGGCGGCGCCGCAGCCCTCGCGCCCGCGCGGCGACGGGCCGATCATCGACGGCACCTCCCGCCGGCTCTAGATCTTTCCCAACCCAAACGAAAAGGCCCGGAGCACGCTCCGGGCCTGCTTCATGTCGTGAGGCTCAGGCTCAGGTGAGCGGGCCGACGGCGACGAAGGCGTCGTTCTCGACCTTCATCTCGACCACGGAGCCGGCCACGTCGCCATTGGCGTCGAACTCGACCAGGCCCGAAGCGCCCTGGTAGTCGATGTCGGTGCCGGCCTTGATGAGCTCGACGGCCTTGCTCCACTCGCCCGGCAGGATGACCTCACCGGGGGCGTTGGCGACATCGCGCAGCGCCGCCGACAGGCCGTCCTTGGAGCCGTTGTTCTTTTCGAGGGCCAGCGCGATGAGGAACATCGCGTCATAGCTCTGCTGCTGGAAGGTGGAGCCCGACTCGACGCCGGCCGCCTTGGCCGCGGCGACGAAGGCCTCCGGGCCGGCACCGGTCGGCTCGGCCGGCCGCATGGCGATCATGCCGTCGAGCGCACCCTTGGGGAAGCCCTCGAACAGCACGTTGTCGACCATGCCGTCGGCGCCGAAATAGGCGGTGAAGTCGCCGCCCTCGACGGCCTGCTGCAGCACGGTCTTGCCCGAGCCGTTGGCATAGGCGAGGACCATCAGGTTCTGCGTGCCGCTGGCCGCGATCTGGCCGAGCTCGGCGCGGTACTCGGCCTTGCCCTCTTCATGCGCGACGTTGGCCGTGATGGTGCCGCCCGCGGCGGTGAAGGCCGCGTTGAAGTTGTCGGCGAGGCCCTTGCCGTAGTCGTTGTTGACGTAGGTGACGCCGAGCTCCTTGATGCCCTTGGCGACCAGCGCCCGGGCGAACACTTCCGAGTTGTAGGCGTCGGACGGCGTGGTGCGGAACACCAGGTCGTTGTCGGCCAGCGTCGAGATCGTCGCGGCGGTACCCGACGGCGAGATCATCAGCGTGTTGTTGGGGATGGCGACGTTGTTGGCCGTGGCGATGGTGACGCCCGAGCACATGGCGCCGACGATGCCGAGCACGCCGTCATTGACGAGCTGGGTGGCCGCCGCGACCGCCATGTCGGCGGTGGCGCAGGTGTCGTCGGCCGTCTGCACGACGACGTTGCCGCCGAGCAGGCCGCCCTGGTCGTTGATGTTCTTGGCCGCCAGCTCGGCCGCCGCCGCCATCGGCGGCGCCAGCGTGTCGAGCGGGCCCGTGAAGCCGAGCAGAACGCCGATCTTGGTGTCGGCGCCCTGGGCGGCAGTCGCGAGCAGCGCCGCCGCGGCGGTGAGGCCCACAATCCTGGTCAGTTTCGTCATGATGTCCCTCTGCGAAATTGCCCGCCCCCGGGGCCCTTGGGGGCCTCTTCGAGACGGACAACGAATTGGCGGGAGCGCCAGGGAGGCCCTCCACTGGGGCGATATTGCACAATTGGCGCGGGCGAGTCACCCCGATTTGATCGAATGGTCAATGGCCTGGCGCCGTTGCCGCACCCCTGACGAATCCCATAGGCTCGCGCCCCATGAAATGGCCCGGCCTCGCCCTTGCGCTTCTCGTCCTCGCCCTCGCCCCGCCGGGGTGGGCGCAGGACTCGGTCGTCTCGCTCGAGCCGCCGCCCCCGCCGCCGGCTCCGTGCGGCGGTGAGACCATCACCATCGCGCGCATGCAATGGCCCTCGGCCGAGCTGCTGGCGGCCATCCACCAGCGGCTCATCGCGCGCCATTTCGGCTGTGCGGTGGAGCTGGTGCCGGGCGACCTCGCCGCCACCGCCTCGTCGATGGGGGCCGGCGGCCAGCCGGCCGTCGCCCCGGAGCTGTGGATCACGCGCGTCGCCGACATCTGGAACGGCGCCCTCAAGGGCCAGCTCGTGCGCCAGGCCGGCGCGAGCTATGCCGAGCCGGTGTTCGAAGGCTGGTTCGTGCCCGCCTACGAGGCCGAGGCGCATCCCGAGGTGCTGACCGTCGCCGGCCTCAGGACGCGCGCCGCCGATTTCGCCGGCAGCGGCGGCGGCAAGCCGCGCTTCATCTCCTGCCCGCCCGACTGGGGCTGCGCCGTGGTCAACCGCAACCTGCTGCGCGCCAACGGGCTGGCGGCGCTCTACGAGGTCGTCGAGCCGGCCAACCGCTTCGAGCTCGACACGCTGATCGCCGAGGCGGTGAGCCGCAAGGAGCCGGTGCTGTTCTACTACTGGCAGCCCAATGCCGTGCTGGCGCAGTTCGCCTTCAGCGCGGTGGATCTCGGTCCCTACGACAAGGACAGGTTCCTCTGCCTCGGCCGCCTCGCCTGCGCCGATCCGGCGCCCTCGGGCTTCGCGCCCGACCCGGTGATCGTGGCGCTGGCGCAATGGGTCTATCTCGAGGCGCCCGAGGTCGCCGCCTATCTGCAGCGCGCCCACATGCCGTTCGCCGAAATGAACGCGCTGCTGCAGAACCTCAACCAGCCCGGCGCCACGGTGGACAGCGTCGCCGACGCGTTCGTCGCCGCCCGCGGCGTCGTCTGGCAGCCCTGGGTGGGCGTCGCCACCGACTGAGCCCAAGTGCTCGGCCGGCGCTTTTTCTTGCGCGCGGCGCCCAGCAACTTGTCAATCGAAGTCATAATCTGGATGAACACTTCGTGTTCGGATTGTGGCTTCATCAGTCAAGAAAATGGTGAAATGAGTAGTTGATAAGCAAATCAACGAGACTATCCACAAAGTACAAAAAATTATGTTACTTGCGTGGGGCGGATTCGGTTTGACAGCGCGGACATGATTCCTATGTTTTCGGCGTTACTGAAACCAGGAGACCCCAAGAACGATGGATATTCGCTGGAAAGGCGCGCTTGCCGCGGCTGCCCTCTTGTCTGCCGCGGCAAGCCTACCCGTCCAAGCCGAGGACACTGCCTGCGGCACCGACCGCAAGATCGACATCGCCGAAATGACCTGGGCGTCGGCCGCCGCGCTCGCCCACGTCCATGCCCTCATCCTCGACGCCGGCTTCGGCTGCGACGTCGAGATCGTCGCCGGCGACACCGTGCCGACCTCGGCCTCGATGCTGGCGCGCGGCACGCCGGCGGTGGCGCCGGAACTGTGGACCAGCTCCATCCAGGAGCAGTGGCAGAAGGGCCTCGCCGACGGCCAGGTGATCGAGCTCGGCGACGCCTTCGAGGGCGGCGGCGTCGAGGGCTGGTTCATCCCGCAATATTTCCACGAGGCGCATCCCGAGCTGGTGAGCGCCGACGACGTGCTGGCCCATCCCGAGCTCTTCCCCGACCCCGAGGAGGCCGGCAAGGGCCGGCTCTATTCGTGCCCGCCGGGCTGGGCGTGCGAATTGGCCAACACCGCCATGTTCGAGGCCTACGACATGAAGGCGAAGGGCTGGACGCTGTTCTCGCCCGGCTCGGGCGGCAATCTCGACGCCTCCATCGCCCGCGCCTTCGCCCGCGAGGAGCCGATCTTCTTCTACTACTGGGGTCCGACCGCGATCCTGGGCAAGTATCCCTCCTACGCGCTGGAGCTGCCCCCGGTCGACGAAGCCGGCTACGCGTGCAACACCAACCCGGACTGCGACGCTCCGCCGGTGAAGACCGCCTGGCCGGCGAGCCCGATCAAGATCGCCGTGGCGAGCTGGCTCAAGGACGAGGCGCCCACCGTGGTGGACTACCTTGCCGGCACCAGCATGAGCCGCGACACGGTGAGCGCGCTCGTCGCCTGGGGCGACGACAACAAGGCCGATGCCGAGGCCACCGCGCGGCACTTCCTCGAAACGGAGGAGGCCGTGTGGACCAGCTGGGTCAGCCCCGAGATCGCGGCCAGGGTGAAGGCCGCCCTGGGGTGAGCCCCGCGCCCCTCACCGCGCGCTCCCCCCGACTGCGGCCGGACCCCAGGGTCCGGCCGCGCGTCCCTGTTGCCAACCGAGACCTCCGATGTTCCCCGACCTCATCGACACAGTGCCGCTGCGGCGCGCCATCGACGACGGCCTGACCTGGGTCGTGCGCCACTGGGGCGGCGCGCTCGAGGCCGCCGCCTCGCCGCTGCTCATGCTGCTCAACGCCATCCAGCGCGGCCTCGTCGCCACCCCGTGGTGGCTGATGATCCTCGCCGCCATGCTCATCGCGTGGCTCGCCACGCGCAACTGGAAGCTGCCGGCGCTGGTTGCCGGCGCGCTGCTCTTTCTCGGCCTCTTCCAGCTCTGGGAGGACGCGATGGCGACCACGGCGCTGATGATCGCGGCGACGCTCACCGCCATCCTCCTCGCCATTCCCACCGGCATCGTCATGTCGCGCTCGGCGCGCGTGCGCGGCCTGCTCTCGCCCGTGCTCGACCTGATGCAGACGCTGCCGAGCTTCGTCTACCTCATCCCCACGGTGATGATCTTCGGGCCGGGCAAGGTGCCGGCGCTGCTCGCCACCATCGTCTATGCCGCGCCGCCGCTCGTCCGCCTCACCGATCTCGGCCTGCGCCAGACCGACCCGGCGGTGATGGAGGCGGCGCGCGCCTTCGGCACCAGCCCCGGCCAGCGCCTCGTCGGCGTGCAGATCCCGCTGGCGCTGCCCACCATCCTCGCCGGCATCAACCAGACGACGATGCTGGCGCTGGCGATGGTGGTGATCGCCTCGATGATCGGCGCCGGCGGCCTCGGCTACCAGGTGCTGCAGGGCATCGGCCGGCTCGAGGTGAGCCGCGGCCTGTTCGCCGGGCTCGGCATCGTGGCGCTCGCCATCGTCTTCGACCGGGTGACGCAGGCCTATGGCCGCCGCCTGCAACGGCGCATCGGCGTGGCGGAGGTGGCGGCATGAACGAGCTCAGCCCGCTGGCGGCCGCCAGCCCCGCGCCGGACGCGCCGGCGCCCGACACCGCCATCGCCATCGAGGCGGTGACCAAGATCTTCGGGCCGCGCCCCGAAGCGGCGCTGGAACTGCTGCGGCAGGGCCGCAGCAAGGCCGAGGTGCAGGCCGAGACCGGCCATGTCGTCGGCCTCGACAATGTCTCGCTCGACATCGAGCGCGGCGAGATCTTCGTCGTCATGGGCCTGTCCGGCTCCGGCAAGTCGACGCTGATCCGCCACGTCAACCGGCTGATCGAGCCGACCGCCGGCAGCATCCATGTCGATGGCGCCGACGTGCTGGCCATGAGCCGCGCCGAGCTGCGCCAGTTCCGGCGCACCAAGGTGGCGATGGTGTTCCAGAAATTCGCGCTGCTGCCGCACCGCTCGGTGCTCGACAACGTCGCCTACGGCCTCGAAGTCTCGGGCGTCGGCAGGTCCGAGCGGCGCGAGCGCGCCATGCAGTGGATCGAGACGGTGGGGCTCAAGGGCTACGAGGCCTCGCGCCCGCGCCAGCTGTCGGGCGGCCAGCAGCAGCGCGTCGGCCTCGCCCGGGCGCTGGCGCTCGACACCGACATCATCCTCATGGACGAGGCGTTCTCGGCGCTCGACCCGCTGATCCGCTCGGGCATGCAGGAGCAGCTGCTGGAATTGCAGGGCCGGCTCAGGAAGACCATCCTGTTCATCACCCACGATTTCGACGAGGCGCTGAAGATCGGCACGCGCATCGCCGTCCTCAAGGACGGCGCCGTGGTGCAGGAGGGCAAGCCCGAAAGCATCGTGCTCAACCCCGCCAACGCCCATGTCGAGGAGTTCGTGCGCAACGTGAACAAGGCCCGCGCCATCCATGTGCGCGCCATCATGGAGCCGGCGCCCGACGCCGAATGCGCCCATGCGGTGCCGGCCGAGACGCGCTGCGAGGACGTGCTGCCGCTCTTTGCCGAGCACGACTGGGTGGGCGTGACCGGCCCGGACGGCAGGATGATCGGGCGCATCAGCGCGAGGCAAGTCATCCGCGCGCTGGCCCGCTATGCGGCCTGACGCAGTTGCGCGAGGCGCGACGGCGCGTCTATAACCCCGGCGGACCTTTTCGGGGGTGTGGAGCGACGTGGTGGACCTCAGGCGGATCAACGACGACATCAGCGTTTCCCCGCAGATCGCGCCGGAGGACATGCCCGGCCTGCGCGCCGCCGGCTTCACCACCATCATCAACAACCGGCCCGACGGCGAGGCGCCCGAGCAGCCGCCCTCGGCCGCCCTCGCGGCGGCGGCGGCAGCGGCGGGCCTCGCCTACCACCATATTCCGCTCGGTCGCGACGGCGTGTCGCCGGAAATGGTGGCCGGGACGGCCGAGGCCATCGCCGGCAGCGCCGGGCCGGTGCTCGCCTTCTGCCGCTCCGGCACGCGTTCGACGACGCTGTGGGCACTGAGCCAGGCCGGGCGCCTGCCGGCCGACGAGATCGTCGCGCAGGCGGCGGGCGCCGGCTACGACGTCTCGCATCTGCTGGGCCACCTGACCCGAAAATAGAGGGGAGCCGCGGGCTCCCTTTTTCGTTTCGTCCTCCCCCTCTCCCCCAGGCCCGATCCCATGCCGATCACCAAGATTCTCGTCGCCAACCGCAGCGAAATCGCCATCCGCGTGTTCCGCGCGGCCAATGAGCTCAACATCAAGACGGTCGCCTGCTACGCCGAGGAGGACAAGCTCGCCCTGCACCGCTTCAAGGCCGACGAGGCCTATCTCATCGGCAAGGGGCTGGGGCCGGTCGAAGCGTATCTGCAGATCGACGAATATATCCGCGTGGCGCGCGTCTCGGGTGCCGACGCCATCCATCCCGGCTATGGGCTCTTGTCGGAATCGCCCGAATTCGCCGAGGCCTGCGAGGATGCCGGGCTGATCTTCATCGGCCCGCGCCCCGACACCATGCGGGCGCTGGGCAACAAGGTCGCCGCCCGCGCCATGGCCATCGCCTCGGGCGTGCCGGTGATCCCGGCGACCGACGCGCTGCCCGACGACGACGCGGCGGTGGTGCGGATGGCCGCCGAGATCGGCTATCCGCTGATGCTCAAGGCGAGCTGGGGCGGCGGCGGCCGCGGCATGCGCCGCATCGCCGGCGAGGCGGAGCTGCTGGCCGAGGTGGCCGAAGGGCGCCGCGAGGCCAAGGCCGCCTTCGGCAAGGACGAGATGTATCTCGAAAAGCTGATCGAGCGCGCCCGCCATGTCGAGGTGCAGCTCATCGGCGACGACCACGGCAACCTCGTGCATCTGTTCGAGCGCGACTGCTCGGTGCAGCGGCGCAACCAGAAGGTCGTCGAGCGCGCCCCCGCCCCCTATCTCGGTGACGCGGTGCGGCGGGCGCTCACCGACGCGGCGCTGACGCTGGGCCGTGCCGCCAATTATCGCGGCGCCGGCACGGTCGAGTTCCTGCTCGATGCCGATACCGACAGGTTCTACTTCATCGAGGTCAATCCGCGCATCCAGGTCGAGCACACGGTGACCGAGGTCGTCACCGGCATCGACATCGTCAAGGCGCAGATCAGGCTGCTCGAGGGCGCCGTGCTCGGCACCCCGGAGTCGGGCGTGCCGCCGCAGGACAAGATCTGGCTCAACGGCCACGCCATCCAGTGCCGCATCACCACGGAAGACCCGGAGGAAAACTTCATCCCCGACTATGGCCGCATCACCGCCTATCGCGAGGCCACCGGCTTCGGCGTCCGGCTCGACGGCGGCACCGCCTATGCCGGCGCGGTCATCACCCGCTTCTACGATCCGCTGCTCGAAAAGGTCACCTGCTGGGCGCCGACCGCCGAGGAGGCCATTGCGCGCATGCACCGGGCGCTGCGCGAGTTCCGCATCAGGGGCGTGTCGACCAATCTCGCCTTCCTCGAAAACATCATCACCCATCCCGATTTCGTCGCCAACCGCTATACGACGCGCTTCATCGACACGACGCCGGCGCTGTTCGACTTCCGCCGCCGCAAGGACCGCGCCACCAAGCTTTTGACCTATATCGCCGACGTCACCATCAACGGCCATCCCGAGGTGCGCGACCGGCCGCGCCCGCCGGCCAACGCCATCGAGCCGGTGCTGCCCGCCTATGAGCCGCCGGCGGTGATCGAAGGCTCGCGCCAGATCCTCGAGCGGCAGGGGCCGAAGGGCCTCGCCGACTGGATGCAGGCGCAGCAGGCGGTGCTGTTCACCGATACGACGATGCGCGACGCGCATCAGAGCCTGCTCGCCACGCGCATGCGCAGCTACGACATCACGCGCGTCGCCGAAGCCTATGCGCGCGGCCTGCCCAACCTCTTCTCGCTCGAATGCTGGGGCGGCGCGACTTTCGACGTCGCCATGCGCTTTCTCAACGAGGACCCCTGGGAGCGGCTCGCCGCGGTGCGCGAGGGTGCCCCCAACATCCTCATGCAGATGCTGCTGCGCGGCTCGAACGGCGTCGGCTACACCAACTACCCCGACAATGTCGTGCAGTTCTTCGTGAAGCAGGCGGCAGCAGGCGGCGTCGACCTCTTCCGCATCTTCGACTGCCTCAACTGGGTCGAGAACATGCGCGTCGCGATCGACGCGGTGCTCGAAAGCGGCAAGGTGGCCGAGGCGGCGATCTGTTACACCGGCGACCTGTTCGATCCCGACCGCGCCAAATACGACCTCAAATACTATGTCGGGCTGGCGAAGGAGCTGGAAGCCGCCGGCGCGCATGTGCTGGGGATCAAGGACATGGCGGGCCTGCTGAAGCCCGCCGCCGCCAGCAAGCTCGTCGCGACGCTGAAGCAGGAGGTGGGGCTGCCCATTCACCTGCACACCCACGACACCTCCGGCGCCGCCGCGGCGACGGTGATCGCCGCCGTCGAGGCCGGCGTCGACGCGGTGGACGCGGCGATGGATGCGTTTTCGGGCACCACCAGCCAGCCGACCTTCGGCTCACTGGCGGCGGCGCTCGCCGATACCGGGCGCAATCCGGGGTTCGATGCCCGCGTCATCCGCGAAATCTCGTTCTACTGGGAGGCGGTGCGCACCCGCTATCGCGCCTTCGAGAGCGATTTGAAGGGCGGCGCCTCCGAGGTCTATCTGCACGAGATGCCGGGCGGCCAGTTCACCAACCTCAAGGAGCAGGCGCGCTCGCTCGGGCTCGAGGCGCGCTGGCACGAGGTGGCGCGCGCCTATGCCGACGTCAACCGCATGTTCGGCGACATCGTCAAGGTGACGCCCTCGTCCAAGGTGGTGGGCGACATGGCGCTGGCCATGGTGTCGTCGGGGCTGACGCCGGCCGAGGTCGAGGACCCGGCGCGCGAGATCGCCTTCCCCGACTCCGTCGTCGGCTTCTTCATGGGCGATCTCGGCCAGCCGCCGGGCGGCTTCCCCAA
>JBDHTK010000081.1:0-11648 GCA_039808625.1 Devosia sp.
AAGCTGCATATCGACCGCCATCTGGCGCCGCCGCGCGGCCGGCCGAACCTGCCGCACCGCGTCTTCGCGCATGACGAGACCGGCGAGGTGCAGCTCGTCTATTTCCGCGCCCAGGGTGGCTGGATCGAAAAGCTGCTGCCGGTGGGCGAGGTGCGGTACGTGTCGGGCACCATCGGCGCCTTCCAAGGGACGCGCCAGATCACCCATCCCGACTATGTCGTGGAGATCGCCGACTTCGCCAAAATGCCGCTGGTCGAGCCGGTCTACCCGCTGACGCAGGGGCTGGCGAGCAAGGCGCTGGCCAAGCTCGTGCGCGCGGCGCTCGACGGCCTGCCGGCGCTGCCGGAATGGGTCCCCGAGCCGCGCATGGCGCAGTTCCGCTGGCCGGATTTCAGGACGGCGATGACGGCCGTGCACGCGCCGGCCGAGCCCGGCGACAGCGAGCTGTGGGGGCCGGCGCGCACGCGCCTCGCCTATGACGAATATTTCGCCGGGCAACTGGCGCTGATGATCGTGCGCTCGACGCTGGTGGCGGCGCGCGGCATCGCCCGCAGCTTCACCGGTGAGATCACCGGCCGGGTGGAAGCCGCCCTGCCCTTCACGCTGACCGAGGGGCAGAAGCTGGCCATCGCCAGCATCCGCGCCGACCTCGCCGCGCCGACGCGCATGTCGCGGCTGCTGCAGGGCGATGTCGGCTCGGGCAAGACGGTGGTGGCGCTGCTGGCGATGGCGGCGATGGCCGAGAGCGGCGCGCAATCGGCGCTGATGTCGCCCACCGAGCTGCTCGCCGCGCAGCACTACCGCACGCTGAAGCCGCTGGCCGAGGCGGCCGGGCTTGGCATCGCGCTGCTCACCGGCAAGCAGAAGGCGGCGGAGCGGCGCGCCCTGCTCGCCGCCATCGCCGCGGGCGAAACCATGATCGTCGTCGGGACGCATGCGCTGTTCCAGTCGGGCGTCGCGTTCCGCAATCTCGGGCTGACCGTGGTGGACGAGCAGCACCGCTTCGGCGTCGCCCAGCGGCTGGCGCTCAGCGACAAGGGCCGGCACGCGGACCTCCTGGTGATGACGGCGACGCCGATCCCGCGCACGCTGGTGCTCACCCATTTCGGCGACATGGAGGTGAGCACGCTGCGCGAGAAGCCGGCCGGCCGCCAGCCCATCGACACCGCCGTCACCTCGATCGGCGAATACGACCGCGTGGTCGCCCGCCTCAAGGCGCGCACGGACGCCGGCGCGCAGGCCTTCTGGGTGACGCCGCTGGTGGAAGAAAGCGAGGTGCTGGACGTCGTCTCGGCCGAGGCGCGCTTCGCGGAATTGCAGAAGGTGTTCGGCGCGCAGGCGGCGCTGGTGCACGGCCGCATGGGCGCCGCCGCCAAGCAGGAGGTGATGGACCGCTTCCAGCGCAACGAGCTCAAGATCCTCGTCGCCACGACGGTGATCGAGGTGGGCGTGGACGTGCCCAATGCCACCATCATGATCATCGAGCACGCCGAGCGCTTCGGGCTGGCGCAGCTGCATCAGCTGCGCGGCCGCGTCGGGCGTGGCGGCCAGCGCTCGGCCTGCCTGCTGCTCTATGCCGAGCCGCTGTCGGACACGGCGCGCGCCCGGCTCGAAACCATCCGCGACACCGAGGACGGCTTCGTCATCGCCGAGCGCGACCTCGAGCTGCGCGGCCAGGGCGACCTGCTCGGCACGCGGCAATCGGGCATGCCGGGCTATCGCCTCGCCGTGCCCGACGCGCACCGGCATCTGCTCGACTACGCGCATGACGATGCCAGGGCGCTGCTCGCTGAAAATCCGGGCCTTGTCGGGCCGGCGGGCGAAGCGGCGCGCACGCTGCTCTATCTGTTCCGCAAGGACCTCGCCCTGCCCCTGATCCGGGCCGGCTGAGGAAGCGCGCTCAGGCGCCGTGGCGGGCCTCGGCCAGCGCCTTGAGGTCGGCGGGCTTCAGCATGACGCTCTCGCCGCAGCCGCATTCGCCGGTCTGGTTCGGGTTCTTGAAGGTGAAGCCGGATTTGAGGACGTCCTCCTCGAAATCCATCACCGTGCCGAGCAGGAACATCGTCGCCTTGGGCTCGATGAAGACGTGGACGCCCTTCTCCTCGACATGGTCGTCGCCCGGCACCGGCTCGCCGACATAGCTCAGCGTGTAGGACATGCCCGCGCAGCCGGCGTTCCTGACGCCGATGCGCACGCCCGTCACCGGCGTCTCACTGTCGGCGACGATCTCGGTGATGCGCTCGGCGGCGGCATCGGTGAGAGTCATGATCCTGAGGGGCATTCGAGCCTCCATCGCCAGTTGCCGATAAACTACGCCTACCACCAGTTGAGCGCAACCTGCGCTTCCTCGGACATGCGGCTCTGGTCCCACGGCGGATCGTAGACCATGTTCACCGTGACGCCCTGGATGCCCTCGACCGAGAGCGCCGCGTTCTCCACCCAGCCCGGCATCTCGCCGGCCACCGGGCAGCCCGGCGCGGTCAGCGTCATGTCGATGGTCAGGTGCCGGTTGTCGTCGAGATCGACGCGGTAGATGAGGCCGAGCTCGTAGATGTCGACCGGGATTTCCGGATCGTAGACGGTCTTGAGCACGCCGATGAGGTCGGCGGTGATGCGCGCCACCTCCTCCGGGGGAATGGCCTCCGACATGTTGGGCACGATGCGGTTGGCCTCGGTGTGGTCGGTGTCGGGATCGTCGATGCTCATGCGAAGAACTTCTGTGCTTTCTCGATGCCGGTGACGAGGGCATCGATGTCGTCCTTGCCGCTATATAGGGCGAGCGAGGCCCGGCAGGTAGAGGTGACCCCGAAGCGCTCGAGCAGCGGCTGCGCGCAATGCGTGCCGGCGCGCACGGCGATGCCGTAGCGGTCGAGGATGGTGGCGACGTCATGCGCATGGGCGGCGCCCAGCGCGAAGGAGAAAATGCCGCCCTTGTGCGGCGTGTCGCCGATGAGGCGCAGCGAATTGATGCGCTTGAGGCGCTCGCCGGCATAGGCCGCGACCTCGCGCTCATGGGCGGCGATGGCGTCGCGCCCGAGGCCGTCGATGTAGTCGATGGCGGCGCCGAGCCCGATGGCCTGCACGATGGGCGGCGTGCCGGCTTCGAAGCGGTGCGGCGGCGTGTTGTAGGTGACGGCGTCGCGCGTCACCATGTCGATCATCTCGCCGCCGCCCTGATAGGGCTGCATCTCGGCGAGCAGGTCGTAGCGCCCGTAGAGCACGCCGATGCCGGTCGGACCGTAGAGCTTGTGGCCGGTGAAGACGTAGAAATCGGCACCCAGCGCCGCGACATCCACGGCCTCGTGCACGGCGCCCTGCGAGCCGTCGATGAGCACCGGCACGCCCCTGGCATGGGCGATCTCGACGAGGCGGGCGATGGGATTGACGGTGCCCAGCACGTTGGACATGTGGGTGAGCGCCACCATTCTGGTGCGCGGGCCGATGGCGGCCTCGAAGGCGGCGAGGTCGAGCACGCCGGCGTCGTCCACATCCACCCATTTCAGCACCGCACCCTTGCGCTCGCGGTGGAAGTGCCACGGCACGATGTTGGAATGGTGCTCCATGACGGTGAGCACGATCTCGTCGCCCGCCCCGATCCGCGGACCGGCGAAGGACGCGGCGACGAGATTGATCGCCTCGGTGGCCGAGCGGGTGAAGACGATCTCCTCGGGACGCGCGGCGTTGAGGAAGCGCGCCACCTTGCGGCGGCCGTCCTCGTAAGCCTCGGTGGCGCGGTTGGCGAGGGTGTGCAGGCCGCGATGGACGTTGGCGTAGGCATGGCGGTGCGCCCAGTCCATGCGGTCGAGCACGGCGGCGGGCTTCTGCGCCGAGGCGCCGGAATCGAGATAGACCAGCCGGTGCCCGAAGATTTCCTCGGAAAGGATCGGGAAGTCGGCGCGGACGCGGGCGAGATCGAGGCTCACTTGACTGCCGTGAGCCACGCCTCCACCACGCCTTCCAGCGCCTCGTGCAGGTTTTCCTCGGCGATGGGGTCGAGGATTTCCTCGATGAAGCCGCGCACCAGCATGCTCTCGGCCTCGGCGCGCGGCACGCCGCGGCTCATGAGGTAGAATAGCGAATCCTCGTCGAGGGCACCGGCGGTGGAGCCGTGGCCGCAGACCACGTCGTCGGCGAAAATCTCGAGCTCGGGCTTCGACAGAATCTGCGCCTCGTCGGAGAGCATCAGGCCCTGCATCATCAGCTTGGCATCGGTCTTCTGGGCGTCGCGGTCGACGACGATCTTGCCCTGGAACGCCGCCGTCGCCCGACCCCGCGCCACCTGCTTGTAGAGCGGCTGCGAGCCGCAGCGCGGCACGGCGTGGCGCAATTCGAGGGTGATGTCGGAGTGCTGGCCGTCGCTCACGAGGTTGAGGCCGGTGAAGTCGCCAAAGGCGGTCTCGCCCTCGAAGCGCGCGAACAGGTTGAAGCGCGACAGCGCGGCGCCGACATGGATGGTGACGGTGCGCAGCCGCGCGCCCTCGGCGACGTGATACTCGGCGACGGCGAAATTGGTGGCGCGCGCCGGCGACAGGTCGAGCAGGATGTGGGTCAGCTCGGCATTGCGGCCGACGGCGACATAGCTCGCGTGGTTGCTGAGATGCACCTCGTCGGTGCCGGAAAACGTCTCGATCACCGTCGCCTTGCCATGATCGGCGAGGAACAGGTGCACGCTGTCGTTCATGTGAGCGGCATCGCCCTCGGTGCGCCGGTCGACATGCAGTACCGTGTCGACGGCGCCTTCCAGGTCGAGCTTCAGCGTCTCGGCGGCGAGCGCCATGTTGAGCCGCACCAGCACGTCGTCGCGCTCGCTGAGCGCGCTGCCCTTGACGATGGCGGCGCGCACGCCCGCCGGCTCGCTGCCGTCGAGGTCGGCGACGCCGTTGGTCATGGGGATGCGGTGGGCGCCGGGAATGCGCAGCGCCGGCTCGCTCGTCGCCTTTTCGGTGCCAGCGAGGCCGGGCACGGCGCGCAGCAGCATCTTGAGGTCGGTATAGTGGTAGGTCTCGACCTTGCGCGTCGGCAACCCGCTGAGGGCGAAGCGCTCGGCGGCGGCCGTCGCACCGCGCCCGGTGAGCTGCTCGATGAGGGTGGCTTCGGCGGGGCCGATCCGCACGGCTTGAGGAACGCTCACGCTGCCGCCTCGTCGAAATCGGCGTAGCCCTTGGATTCGAGCTCCAGCGCCAGCTCCTTGGGACCGCTCTCGGCCACGCGGCCGTCGGAGAAGACGTGCACGACGTCGGGCACGATATGGTTGAGCAGCCGCTGGTAGTGGGTGATGACGAGCATGGCGCGGCCCGCGTCGCGCAGCGCGTTGACGCCGTCGGAGACGATCTTCAGCGCGTCGATGTCGAGGCCGGAATCGGTCTCGTCGAGCACGCACATCTTCGGCTTGAGGAGCGCCATCTGCAGGATTTCGGCGCGCTTCTTCTCGCCGCCCGAGAAGCCGACATTGAGGGCGCGCTTCAGCATGTCGCTGTCGATGCGGAGGTTCCGGCCGGCTTCCTTGACCTCGCGCATGAAGTCGGGGGTCGACAGCTCCGGCTCGCCGCGCGCCTTGCGCTGCGCATTCATGGCGGCGCGCAGGAACGTCATGGTGGCGACGCCGGGAATCTCGATCGGATACTGGAAGGCGAGGAAGAGGCCCCTGGCGGCGCGCTCGCTGGGATCGAGCGCGAGGATGTCCTCGCCGTCCAGCAGCACCTCGCCCTCGGTGACCTCGTAGTCCTCCTTGCCGGCCAGCACATAGCTCAGCGTCGATTTGCCCGAACCGTTGCGGCCCATCACGGCGTGCACCTCGCCGGCGGGCACCACGAGGTTCACGCCCTTGAGGATTTCGCGGTCGGCGATGCGCGCGTGCAGGTTGCGGATTTCGAGCATGGGGGTGGTCACTTCTGTATCTCCAGTAAATCTCGTTGCCGGCCAGTTGCGTGTGGGGCGATCACCCCACGCTGCCTTCGAGGCTGACCGAGATCAGCTTCTGGGCCTCGACGGCGAATTCCATCGGCAGGTGTTGCAGCACGTCGCGCACGAAGCCGTTGACGATGAGCGCCACCGCCTCCTCCTCGCCGATGCCACGCTGCTGGCAGTAGAACATCTGGTCGTCGGAAATCTTGCTGGTCGTCGCCTCGTGCTCGAACACCGCCGACGAATTGCGGCTCTCGATGTAGGGCACGGTGTGGGCGCCGCATTTGTCGCCGATGAGGAGGCTGTCGCACTGGGTGAAGTTGCGCGCGCCCTTGGCCTTGGCGTGCGCCGACACCTGGCCGCGATAGGTGTTGTCGGAAAAGCCCGCCGCGATGCCCTTGGAGATGATGCGGCTCGTGGTGTTCCGGCCCAGATGCAGCATCTTGGTGCCGCTGTCGATCTGCTGGTAGCCGTTGGAAATGGCGATGGAATAGAACTCGCCGCGGGACTCGTCGCCGCGCAGGATGCAGCTCGGATATTTCCAGGTGATGGCCGAGCCGGTCTCGACCTGCGTCCACGAGATCTTCGAGCGCGCGCCGCGGCAATCGCCGCGCTTGGTGACGAAGTTGTAGACGCCGCCCTTGCCCTCGGCGTCGCCGGGGAACCAGTTCTGGACGGTCGAATACTTGATCTCGGCATCGTCGAGGGCGATCAGCTCGACCACGGCGGCGTGGAGCTGGTTCTCGTCGCGCTTGGGCGCCGTGCAGCCTTCGAGATAGCTCACATAGGCGCCTTCCTCGGCGATGATGAGGGTGCGCTCGAACTGGCCGGTCTTCTTCTCGTTGATGCGGAAATAGGTCGACAGCTCCATCGGGCAGCGCACGCCCTTCGGCACGTAGCAGAAGGTACCGTCGGTGAAGACGGCCGAGTTCAGCGTGGCGAAGAAGTTGTCGCTGACCGGCACGACCGAGCCGATGTATTTTTTCACGAGGTCGGGATATTCGCGGATCGCCTCGCCGATCGAGCAGAAGATGACGCCGACCCTGGCCAGCTCCTCGCGGAAGGTGGTGACGACGGAGACGGAGTCCATCACCGCATCGACCGCCACCCTCGGCTTTTCGACGCCGGCGAGGATTTCGCGCTCGCGCAGCGGCACGCCGAGCTTCTCGTACATCTCGAGTAGCGCCGGATCGACCTCGTCGAGCGATTTCGGCGCCTGCACGGTCTTGGGCGCGGCGTAGTAGTACATGTCCTGGAAGTCGATCTCGGGATAGCTGACGCGAGCCCAGCGCGGCTCCTCCATCGTCAGCCAGCGCCGGAAGGCGTCGAGCCGCCACTGAAGCATCCACTCCGGCTCGCCCTTCTTGGCCGAGATGAAGCGGATCGTGTCCTCGTTCAGCCCCTTGGGCGCCCGCTCGGACTCGATCTCGGTCGTGAAGCCGTATTTGTAGTTGTCGACGTCGAGGGCGAGCACCTGCTCGACCGTCTCGCGCTCGATCTCGTCCTTGAGGGTCGGGATGGCGTCCTTGTAGTCCGTCGTCTCTGTCATTTCGTCTTCCTAAGCCGCCAGAACCTTGCCGTGCCGCGCCCGGTGGCGCGCCAGGATGTCACTAAACCCTTCGAGGAAAGCGGCAACATCCGCCTTCGTCGTATTCCAGCCGACGCTCAAGCGCATGGCGCCCTCGCCGAGCGCCGCCGGCACGCCCATCGCCGCGAGCACGTGGCTCGGCCCGACCTTGCCGGACGAGCAGGCCGAGCCCGACGAGATGGAAATGCCCCTGAGGTCGAGCGCCATCATCGCCACCGCATTCTTCAGCCCCGGCACGGCGAAATTGCTGCAATTGCCGAGCCGTTCCGCCGCCGCCGCGAAGACGACGACATCGTCCGCCAGGGCCCGCAGCCCGCTTTCGGCCTCGGCGATGCGTGCGGCCGGCGCCGCCGCCGCGTAGCGCGCCGGAAACGCGTCCGCCGCCGCGCCGAAGCCGGCGATGAGCGCCGCCGCCTCGGTGCCGCCGCGCCGCCCGGTTTCCTGCCCGCCGCCGGGGATGAGCCGTACCTGGTCGGCATGGCCCTTCAGCAGCAGCGCGCCGATGCCGGCCGGGCCGCCGAGCTTGTGCGCACTCACCGCCATCATGTCGGGGGCGCGGGCGGCGAAATCCAGAGGCCGCTTGCCGAAGGCCTGCACGGCATCGACGAAAAGGTAATGCGGCGAGGCGCCGACCAGCACCTCGAGGCGCTCCAGGGGCTGCACCACGCCGGTCTCGTTGTTGACGGCGTGCACGGCGACGAGAAGCCTGCGCGCGCCTGCCGCCGCCAGCGTCGCGGCGAGCGCCGCCACGTCGATGACGCCGTCGCCGTCGAGCGGGATGGTCGTGACCGGCAGGCCCGTGGCCTCGGCCGCCTTCAGCACCGCCGCGTGCTCGCCGGCGGAGACGACGATGCCGTCGAGCCCGAGCGCCCGGGCGCCGCCAAGGATGGCCTGGGCGATGGCCTCGGTGGCCGAGCCGGTGAACACGACCTGCTCGCGCGTCGCGCCGGCTAGTGCCGCGACCCTGCCGCGGGCCTCGTCGATCAGCGCGCGCAGGGCCCGGCCGGGCGCGTGGACGGAGGAAGGATTGCCGACGAGGTCGAGCGCCGCGAGCACGGCAGCCCGCGCCTCGGGCAGGAGCGGCGCCGACGCATTATGGTCGAGATATGTCGTGCTCGTCGCCATAAGGCCTTCCAGAGGCGCGTTCCGGCGCCCGAACCCCTCAAACGTCTTGAATTTTCACGGGCGCCTTCGCTAGAAGGGGCGCTCGCCGACCCCGGCTTCGCAGGCAACCGCCTGCTTCGCCACGGAAAGTCAGTTTCGAACGATTCTAATCTGACTTTGCGGACCTTGTTTTAGGGAGCGGCGACCCCTTCGTCAAGCCGGACACCGGCTCCGAGCGGCGCGCCAGCGCCCTGCCTCGGCCAACGGAAAGACCGATGCCAGAAGTTATCTTCAACGGGCCCGAAGGCCGCCTCGAAGGCCGCTACCAGCCCGGCAACAGCCCCAACGCGCCGATCGCCATCGTGCTGCATCCGCACCCGGAATTCGGCGGCACGATGAACAACCAGATTGTCTATAACCTGTTCTACATGTTCGCCAAGCGCGGCTTTTCCGTGCTGCGCTTCAATTCGCGTGGCGTCGGCCGCTCGCAGGGCATGTTCGACCACGGCATCGGGGAACTGTCGGACGCCGCCTCGGCGCTGGACTGGCTGCAGTCGCTCAACCGGGAGTCGCGCGGCTGCTGGATCGCCGGCTTCTCCTTCGGCGCCTGGATCGGCATGCAGCTGCTCATGCGCCGGCCGGAGGTAGAGGGCTTCATTTCGGTGTCGCCGCCCGAAAACCTCTACGATTTCTCGTTCCTCGCCCCCTGCCCGTCCTCGGGCCTCATCATCCACGGCGACAAGGACCGCGTCGCGCCGCCCGCCTCGGTGCAGAAACTGGTGGACAAGCTGAAGCTGCAAAAGGGCATCACCATCGAGCAGCAGATGGTCGAGGGCGCCAACCACTTCTACGAGGGCAAGATCGAGGAGCTGACCGAGCGCTGCGCGGAATATCTCGACCGCCGCCGGGCCGACATCGCCGCCGGCAAGGGGCGCTGATGTCCGCCTTCAAGTCAGACTTCCTGAACATCCTCGACCAGCGGGGGTTCATCCACCAGATCTCGGACCCCGAGGGACTGGACACGCTCGCCGCCAAGGGCCCGATCACCGGCTATGTCGGCTACGACGCCACGGCGACGAGCATCCATATCGGCAACCTCATCACGCTGACCATGCTGTACTGGCTGCAGCACACCGGCCACAAGGCGATCAGCCTGATGGGCGGCGGCACCTCGATGGTGGGCGACCCGAGCTTCCGCGACGAGCAGCGCAAGCTCCTGACGGTCGAGCAGATCGAGGCGAATATCGCCAGCATCAAGCGCGTCTACGGCCGCATCCTCGCCTATGAGGGGCCGAACGCCGCCATCATGGCGAACAATGCCGACTGGCTGCTGGAGCTCAAATATGTCGAGTTCCTGCGCGATGTGGGCCGCTATTTCTCGGTCAACCGCATGCTGAGCTTCGACAGCGTCAAGCTCAGGCTCGACCGCGAGCAGTCGCTGAGCTTCCTCGAGTTCAACTACATGATCATGCAGGGCTACGACTTCGTCGAGCTCAACCGGCGCTATGGCTGCGTGCTGCAGATGGGCGGCTCGGACCAGTGGGGCAACATCATCAACGGCGTGGAGCTGAGCCACCGCATGGGCGGCGCGCAGCTCTACGCGCTGACGACGCCGCTGCTCACCACCGCATCGGGCCAGAAGATGGGCAAGACCGCCTCGGGTGCCGTGTGGCTCAATGCCGACGTCTTCAGCCCCTATGATTTCTGGCAGTATTTCCGCAACACCGAGGACGCCGACGTCGGCCGCTTCCTCAAGATCTTCACGCGCCTGCCGCTCGACGAGATCGCCCGGCTGGCGGCGCTCGGCGGGGCCGAGCTGAACGAGGCCAAGAAGGTGCTGGCGACCGAGGCCACGGCCATCGTGCACGGGCGCGAGGCGGCCGAACAGGCGGCGGAGACGGCGCGCGCCACCTTCGAGCACGGCGCGCTCGACCTGTCGCTGCCCACCGTCGGCGTGGCGCGGGCCGAGCTCAAGGCGGGCATGGGGCTGCTGGCGGCGCTGGTCATCGCCGGCCTCGCGGCGTCGAACGGCGAGGCGCGGCGGCTGGTGCAGGGCGGCGCAGTGCGCGTCAACGACCAGCCGGCCAGCGACGAGCGCGCCACCCTGAGCGAGGCCGATCTGCTCGCCGAAGGCGTGCTGAAGCTCTCGGTCGGCAAGAAGAAGCACGCGCTGCTGAAGGCGGATTAGCCGGGGCGGCGCAGCGCCGCTTCGTAGTCCTGTCCGCCATAGAAGATGCGCGCGATCGTGATGGTGCGTTCGTCGACATAGACGACGATCTGCGCCCGTCCGTGCACGATGATCCTGAGGCCCGGCGTAATGTCGTCGCGTTGCGTGCCACGCTCGGAGGCAATGTCGAGTCCCGCGATGAACATCTCCAATTCGTCCACGATCTCTACCGCCGAAGTAATAGACGCCTGTTCTGCCAGCCAGCGAAATAGGCCGAACAAGTCTATCTTGGCGGTTTCGGCGTAGACGACGGTGCGTCGTTTCACTCTGCGGCTTTCAGGAGCTTCTGATACTCACGCCGCAACGACTTGCGAACCTCGTCGGGCGTCAATAGTTTTTCCTCGCCCAACTTGATCCTGTCAATCACCGGCACAACCTCGCGGCGGAGCCAGTCGTCGAGGACGGCGTCGTCCTCCTCCATCACCCGCAGCCCGGCGCGGACGACTTCGCTGCCGGAGGCGTAGCTGCCGGACGCGACCTTGCTGTCGATGAATTTCGCCTGTGCCTCGGTGAGGCTGAATGTGCGCTTGACGACCTTGGCCATGATGCACCTCCGGGGCGCAGCATAGCATCGGGTATGACAGTTTCATACCGTCAGTCGACGCGCGGCTGTTCCTTGGCGCGATACTCGAAGAGGCTGCGGAAGGCGCCGGGGGCGAGGGCGGAGAGCGGGTTGACCTTGAAGTCCGGCTTGTCGAGCGGCCCGCGTACCGCAAAAGTGATGCCGAACAGGCCGCCGGCATTGCCACCGCCGAACAGCTTGCCGAAGGCGTTGTTGATGCCGAACAGCGGCACGAAGGTGCCGACGATGTCGTACTGCTTCTT
>JBDHTK010000082.1:0-11645 GCA_039808625.1 Devosia sp.
TCTCGCGCGGGATCAGCTCGTCGCGGCGGATGATGGCCTCGCCGCGGCCGAGATCGACGATGACGTTGCCGTATTCGACGCGCTTCACCGTGCCGTTGACGATCTCGCCGACGCGGTTGATGTACTCGTCATACATGCGCTCGCGCTCGGCATCGCGCACCTTCTGGACGATGACCTGCTTGGCCGACTGCGCCGCGATGCGGCCGAACTCGATGGGCGGCAGCGGCTCGGTGACGAAGTCGCCGAGCTTGGCGGCGGCATTGCGCGCCTGCGCGTCGGCGAGGGTGATCTGGCGGCCCGGCTCCTCGACGGACTCGACCACTTCGAGCAGGCGCCACAGGCGCAGCTCGCCGGTGCGCGGATTGATCTCGGCGCGGATCTCGGTCTCGGCGCCGTAGCGGGTCTTGGCGGCCTTCTCGATGGCGTCCTGCATCGAGGCGATGACGATCATGCGGTCGATCGATTTCTCGCGCGCCACGGCATCGGCGATCTGGAGCAGCTCCAGTCGGTTCGCACTTACGGCCATTCAGTTCGTCTCCTCGGAGCGGTCTTCGTTCAAATCCTGGGTCAAATCCTGCTCGATGGTCTCGATCCCGGCATCGTCGTCGATCGGATGCTCCGCCTGATCGAGCTGCGCCATGTCGAGCAGCGCATCGGTCATCACCAGCTTGGCCTCGGCCAGCGCGGCCAGCGGTAGAACGTGGTTCGGATCGGTGTCCCTGGGCGCGTCGGGCAGCCTGATGGTCACCGTCGTGGCATCGGCGGCGGCGATCACCCCGCGGAAGCGCTTGCGCCCGTCGATGGCGTCGGCCAGCTCGAGCTTCACCTCATGGCCGAGATAGGCGGCGAAGTCGCGGGCGCGCACCAGCGGCCGGTCGATGCCGGGCGAGCTGACCTCCAGGTGATAGTCGCGGTCGATCGGATCCTCGACGTCGAGCACCGGCGACAGGTCCTTCGACAGGCGCTCGCAATCGGCGATGGTGAAGCGGCCGGTTTCGTCCTCGGCCATGATCTGCAGGGTGCAGCCGTTCTCCTGCGTCACCTTCACGCGCACCAGCGCATAGCCGAGGTCATTGGCGACCGGCTCGACGATGGCAGCGATGCGCTGCTCGAGGCCGGTTTCCCTGACATAGCGTTTTGCGGTGAGATCGAACGACACTTCCGGGTCCCGACAAACAAAAAGAGCGGGGGCCGGTCAGGGCACCCACTCTCGACTGAGAGCATTGATGTGAGGCCTATATAGGCCCTTGGCCGCCGGGGCGCAAGGCCGGCTATTTCTCCCAGGTGAGGGTATCGACGCCGGCGCCCAGCTGCTTGAGGGTGCCGCGCAGGTCCTTCACCATCGCGTCGGGACCGCACAGGTAGAAATTCTGCGCGAAATCCCTGACGTGGCGCTTGAGGAAGCCGGCATCGATGCGCTCGCGCAGGAGGCTGGTGGCGGGGTCGTCGGTCAGCGTCCAGAGCGTCTCGAGCCCGCGCATGGCCTCGAACTCGTCGCGCAGGATGATGTCGGCCTCGGTGCGGTTGGAGACGATGAGGGTGTGGCCCGCGAGCTTGCGGCGGTGATGCAGGTCGCGCAGGATGGCGATGAAGGGCGTGACGCCGGCGCCGCCGGCGATGAAGGTGCCCGGGCCCTTGTAGGTGATGGTGCCCCACACGTCGCGGATGATGAGCGACTGGCCGGGCCGGTAGCCATAGAGCCGCTCGGTGACGCCGTCGCCGCCGGTGTCGAAATAGCTCTTGATGGTCAGTTCCAGCGTCGGCGCGTCGGGCAGCGCGGTGAAGGTGAAGGGGTGCTTGCTGTCGCGCCAGCCCTCCTCGTCGAGCGACACCTCCGTCGCCTGGCCGGGCGTGAAGCTGTAGTCCGCCGGCCGCTCCAGCGTGTAGCGGCGGACATTGTGGGTGACGTCGGCGATATCGAGGATCCTGACGCTTGGCATTTCGAGCTCCGTTTCCCATTGGATGCGGGAGGCCGCGATTTGGTTCCCGGACCGGCCGTCAGCGGCGCCGGAACTCGAAATAAAAGCTCAAAGCGCGGCCGGCGGCGCGGGCCTTCTGTTCATAGCGCGTCGGCTGCCAGCCGGGATAGGGTTCGTGCCAGCTCCCCGGCCGGGCGGGGGCGAAGACGAAATCGGGGCAGCGCAGCACCGCGGCCAGCGTCCAGTCGGCGTAGTCCTCGATGTCGGTGGCGAAGCGGAAAGGGGCGCCGGGCCTGAGCACCCGCGCCAGCTCGCCGAGCGTGGTGGGCGACACGAAGCGGCGCTTGTGGTGGCGGGTCTTCGGCCAGGGGTCGGGGTAGAGCAGATAGGCCGCGTCGAGCGACGCGTCGGGCAATTTGACGAGCAGCTTCAGCGCATCGTCGGTGAACAGCCGGATATTGGCGAGATTTTGCGCCGCGACGGCCTCGAGCAGCTTGCCGACGCCGCCCGAGAACACCTCGCAGCCGATGCAGCCCGTGGCCGGGTTGGCCGCCGCGAGCCGCACCAGATGCTCGCCGCCGCCATAGCCGATTTCGAGCTCGAGGCGCGCAGCGCCCGGGAACAGCGTTGCGGGGTCGAGCGGCCCTTCGGGCAGCGCGATCTCGAGCTGCGGCAGGAGCTCGCGGAACAGCAGGTCCTGGCCGGCATGGAGGCGCTTGCCCGAGCGCCGGCCGAAGAAGGCGCGCGGCTCGCCGCGCACGTTCAGGGGGTGGTGGGCGGCCGTCACGCGGCCTTCACGGCGGCCTTGAGGGCCGGCACGAGGTCGGTCTTCTCCCACGAGAAGCTGCCGTCGCGGCCGGGCTTGCGGCCGAAATGCCCATAGGCCGAGGTCTTGGCGTAGATCGGCCGGTTGAGCTGGAGATGGGTGCGGATGCCGCGCGGGCTCAGGTCGAAGACGGTGCCGAGCACGGCCTCGAGCTTGCTCTCCTCGACCTTGCCGGTGCCGTGCAGGTCGACATAGATCGACAGCGGCTTGGCGACGCCGATGGCGTAGCTCAGCTGGATGGTGGCGCGGTCGGCGAGGCCGGCGGCGACGACGTTTTTCGCCAGGTACCGGGCGGCATAGGCGGCCGAGCGGTCGACCTTGGTCGGGTCCTTGCCGGAGAAGGCGCCGCCACCATGCGGGGCCGCGCCGCCATAGGTGTCGACGATGATCTTGCGGCCGGTGAGGCCGGCATCGCCGTCGGGGCCGCCGACGACGAACTTCCCCGTGGGGTTGACGTGCCACACCGTGTCGGGGCCGACCCAGCCCTCCGGCAGGGCCTTGAGCACGTAAGGCTCGACGATCCGGCGCACATCGTCCGAGCTCAGGGCCGGATCGACATGCTGGGTGGACAGGACGATCTGCGTCACGCCGACCGGCACGCCGTTCTCGTAGCGGATGGTGACCTGGCTCTTGGCGTCGGGCCCGAGCTTCTTCGCCGGGCCGTCGCCGGCCTTGCGCGCCTCGGTCAGGCTTTCGAGGATCTTGTGGGCGTAATAGATGGGCGCGGGCAGCAGCTCGGGCGTCTCGCGGCTGGCATAGCCGAACATGATGCCCTGGTCGCCGGCGCCGACATCCTTGTTGCCCTTCTCGTCGACGCCCTGGGCGATGTCGGCCGACTGGCCGTGCAGCAGCACGTCGATGCGGCAGGTCTTCCAGTGGAAGCCGGCCTGCTCGTAGCCGATGGCGCGGATGGCCTTGCGGGCGGTGGACTTGAACTTGGCCGGATTGACCAGCGGGGCGCCGGCGGCGTCGTGCAGCACCTTGCCGTCCTTGCCCTTCTTGAGCAGGCTCTCGGGGACGCGCACCTCGCCGGCGATGACGACGCGGTTGGTGGTGGCCAGCGTCTCGCAGGCGATGCGCACCTGGGCGGGGTCCATGCCGCTCTTTTTGGCTTCCTTGAAGACGAGATCGACGATCTCGTCGGAAATCCGGTCGCAGACCTTGTCCGGATGCCCCTCGGAAACCGATTCCGACGTGAAGAGATAAGAGGACCGCATGGCCGAAACCCCGAAAAACCGCCCCAAAACGCGAAAAATCGCATTGTTCGGGCGAGGTTCTGGCACCCTGCCCGGCGCCGGTCAAGGCGGATATAAAGAAAGCTTGATATGCCGCAGGAGAGCCGGCGAAAAATCTATACCCGGCGCGGCCGGCGGGTGCGCGTCGCGAGGCCGGCAGCGAGCCCCAGCGCCACCAGCGCGAGGAAGGGAAGATTGCCGAAGCGGTCGAAGACGGTCGGCGCCAGCGGCCGGGCGGGCGTCACGTCGAGCGCGCCCGGCACGCCCGGCGCCAGCCGCGCGGTGACGCGGCCGAGCGGGTCGGCGGCGAAGGTGACGCCGGAATTGGTGGCCCTGAGCAGCGGCAGCCCGCTCTCGACGGCCCGCAGCAGGGCATGGTGGGCGTGCTGGGCCGGGCCGATGGAGCCGTCGAACCATTCGTCGTTGGAAATATTGAGGATGAACTGGGCGGCGGCCGGGTCGGCGCCCAGATCGCCCGAAAATATGGCCTCATAGCAAATCAGCGCGATGAAGGGCGGCAGGCCCGGCGGCGCCATGAGCCGGCGGCCGTCGCCGGGGGCCCAGCCATTGGTGCCGGGCACGAACTGGGTGATGCCGAAGAGCTTCCAGAAGCCGGCGAAGGGCAGATATTCGCCGAAGGGCACGAGATGCGCCTTGTCGTAGCTGGCGACGATCTCGCCATTGCTGGCGATGGCGAGGATGGCGTTGTAGCCGGGGTTTTCGCTGGGGTCGGCCGAGAGGATCTCGGGCTCGCGCGGCGCCCCGGTGAGGAGCGTCGTGCCGTCGGGGAGGAAGCGGGCGAGGCGTGCCAGCGCCTCGGGATAGGTGGACAGGAAGAAGGGAAAGACCGATTCGGGCCAGACGACGAGGTCGCGGCCGGCGGGGTCGCCGGTGACCTCGAGGAGGCGGCTGACGATCTCGGGCGGGTTGGCGGCGGCCCAGTTGGCGTGCTCGGTGATGAGCGGCTGGACGAGGCGGACGACGAGGTCGGTGCGCGGGCTGACCGGCACGGCGCCGAGCCGCCAGCTGCCGTAGCCGAGCTGGGCGGCGAGCGCCGCGACGGCGAGGAAGAAGGGCACCAGCCGCACGACCAGCGCCCGCCCGTCGGCGGGCCAGATGAGCGCCGGGGTCATGGCGAGGAGCGCGGCGAGGAGGGTCAGCCCGTAGACGCCGACCAGCGAAGCGAGCTGCAGCATTTCGGGCGTGCCGGTGAGGGCGTAGCCCAGAAGGTCGAAGGGAAAGCCCGAAAACAGCGTGCCGCGGGCATATTCGGCGAGGCCGAGCCAGGCGGCAAGGGTCACGATGCGCCAGGCGCCGTGGCTCCAGAAGAGGTGCGCGGCGGCGCTCGCCAGCCCCCAGAACAGCGCGATGAGCGCCGCCAGCGCCAGGATGGCGAAGGGCATGAGCGCGAGGAACCAGCCGCCTTCGAGCAAGAAGGCGGCGCCGAGCCAGTGGAAGGCGACGGTGAAATAGCCCCAGCCGAAGGCGAAGCCGATGGCGAAGGCGGGCCCGAACAGGCGCCCGAGGCCGGGCCGGCGCTCGGCGCCGTCGAGGGCCCAGACCCAGAGCGGCAGGGTCACGAACAGCGCCGGCAGCACGAAGAGCGGCGGGACGGAGAGCCCGGCCAGCGCGCCGGCGACGACGAGCAGCGCGAAGCGCCGCCAGCCATGCGACAGCATTGTCCACTCGGCGAGGCGGGTCATGCGGGCGAATCACTGCGGGGCGCCATGACGATCCCTAACGTCATCGGCGCGCCGGCGAAATGGCGGGCGTCAGCCGGCGCCGTTGGCGAGCGGCGCCTCGGGCCTGGGCGCGGCCGGCTTGCGCTGCTTCAGGCGGCGGATCTTGATGCGCCGCAATTGCCGGGAATCGGCCTGCAGCACCTCGAAATCGAAATTCCTGATGCCGCCGATGACCTCGCCCTTGACCGGCACGTGGCCGGCCAGCGCGAAGACGAGGCCGCCCAGGGTCTCGACCTCGTCGGCATGCTCGCCGGGGTCGAAATCGGGGCCGATGACGCTTTCGACCTCGCCCAGCTCGGCGCGCGCCGAGGCGATGAAGATGTTGGAGTTGATCTTGCGGATCAGCGGGCCGCCATCCTCGTCATGCTCGTCGTCGATCTCGCCGACCACGGCCTCGAGCAGGTCCTCGATGGTGAGCACGCCGTCGGTGCCGCCATATTCGTCGATGACGATGGCCATGTGCAGGCGCTTCTGCTGCATCTGCTGGAGCAGCTCGCCGACCGGCATGAGCGGCGGCACGAACAGCACCGGGCGGGCGATGTCGAGCTTGCCGATCTTCTGGCGCAGCACGCCGGACGAAACGAGCTTCACCGGCTCGCGGCCGGCCTCGTTGACCACCTCGGTGATGCGGCGCAGGGCGTCCTTGACGTGGACGAAGCCGGTGATGTTGTCGATGCTCTCGTCATAGAGGGGGATGCGCGAATGGCCGGCGCTGCGGAACAGCGCGATCATCTCGCCGAGCGAGCATTCGGCGTCGAGCGCGACGATGTCGGCGCGCGGCACCATGACGTCGCCGACGCGCTTCTCGCCCAGTTGCAGCACGTTCTGCAGGATGGTGCGCTCGGCGGGCGAGAAATCGGCGGTCTCGCCGGACTGCTCGGATTCGAGCGCCACCTCGATGTCGTCGCGCAGCGACACGCTGCGCAGGGCGAACATGGCCTTGAGCCGCGTCCACAGCGATTGCCCCCGCGCCGGCGCGGGGGCGGTGGGCGACGGAGGCTCGGCCGGGCGCTCCTCATGGTCGTCAAATCTCGGGGTCGGCGACAGCTCGCTCATCATTCCTCTTCCGCATAGGGGTCGGCGACCCCCAGCGAGGCCAGAATCTGGGTCTCGAGGCGCTCCATGGCAAGGGCCTCGTCCGCCTCGAGGTGATCATAGCCCAGAATATGCAGGACGCCATGCACCACCAGATGGGTAAAGTGATCGGCAAGGCCCAGCCCCTGTTCCGCCGCCTCGCGCGCCAGCGTCTCCCTTGCGAGGACGACGTCGCCCATGAGCCCGGCGAGCGGCGCGAAGGGGGGGAGCTGGGGAAAGCTCAGCACGTTGGTCGGCTTGTCGATGCCGCGCCAGTCACGGTTGAGGGTGCGCTGCTCGGCGTCGTCGGTGAGGACGATGGAGAGCTCGGCCGCGCCGGCAAGTGGCGCGCCGGCGGCGGCGATGGCGGCCCGCGCCGCCGCTTCGGCGCGCCCCTCGAGGCCGGCGGGCCAGTCGCCGGCGTGGCGCACGATCTCGATAGCCAGCGGGTTCAATTGTCGCGCCGGCTCGCAGCCTGGTCGTAGGCGCGCACGATGCGGCCCACCAGGGCGTGGCGCACCACGTCCTTGTCGGAAAAGCGCGAGACGTGGACGCCCTCGATGCCCTCGAGCAGGTCCACCGCCTCGATGAGGCCGGAGCGCTCGCCGCGCGGCAGGTCGACCTGGCTCGGATCGCCGGTGACGATCATCTTGGAGTTCTCGCCCAGCCGGGTCAGGAACATCTTCATCTGCATCGAGGTGGTGTTCTGCGCCTCGTCGAGGATGACCACGGCATTGGCGAGGGTGCGGCCGCGCATGAAGGCGAGCGGCGCCACCTCGATGACGCCCGAGGTGATGCAGCGCTCGACATGCTCGGGGCGCATCATGTCGTAGAGCGCGTCGTAGAGCGGCCGCAGATAGGGGTCGACCTTGTCCTTCATGTCGCCGGGCAGGAAGCCGAGCCGCTCGCCGGCCTCGACGGCGGGGCGCGACAGGATGATGCGGTTGATGTCGCCGCGCTCGAGCAGCGAGGCGGCATGGGCCACGGCGAGATAGGTCTTGCCGGTGCCGGCCGGGCCGATGCCGAAGATCAGCTCGGCGCGCTCCATCGCCCGCATATAGGCGTCCTGGGCCGGGGTGCGGGCGACGATGGTCGCCTTGCGCGTGGCGATCTGGGCCATGCGCACCTTGCCCTTCCGTTCGAGGGTGGGCAGCGTCAGCTGGCTGTCCTCGCTCTCGATCATGCGGATCATGGTGTCGACATGGGCGATGTCGAGGGCGCGGCCTTCCTCGAGATGGGCGTAGAGGGACTCGAGCACGCGGCGCGCCTGATCGATGGCGGAGGCGGCGCCCTTCAGCAGCAGGTGATTGCCGCGCGGCGTGGCACTGACGTGGAGGCGCTGCTCGATGAGGGCCAGGTTCTGGTCGAAATCCCCGTAGAGCTGGGCGGCGAGGCGGTTGTCCTCGAAGGCCAGCTCGAGCTGGCTGGCGAGCGCGGTGTCGGGCGTGGCGGCGACATGCCTGTTCAAGTGCGCGGGGGCTCCTCGGGCCGCCTCAGACGGCGGCGGGTTCGCGGGACTCAAGCACGCTAGCAGGATTTCGTTCCGCGTGTGTGACAATCTTGCCGGTCAGCGAGTTATTCCCGGCGGCGACGATCTCGACCCGCTGCACCGTGCCGATGAGGGTTTCGGGGGCCTCGACATGCACGGCCTGCAAATAGGGCGAGCGGCCGCCGAGCTGGCCGGGGAGGCGCCCCGGCTTGTCGAAGAGCACGTCGAGCGTCTGGCCGACGCAGGCCTGGGCGAAGCCGCGCATCTGGGCGGTGACCAGCTCCTGCAGGCGATAGAGGCGCTCGGTCTTCAGCACCTCGGGCACCTGGTCGGCAGCGTCGGCGGCGGGCGTGCCGGGACGCGGCGAATATTTGAAGGTGAAGGCCGAGGCATAGCCGACCTCGCGAACGATCGACAGGGTCTGTTCGAAATCCGCGTCCGTCTCGCCGGGAAAGCCGACGATGAAATCGCCCGACAGCGCGATGTCGGGCCGTGCCGCGCGGATGCGGGCGACGAGCTCGAGATAGGTCGCGCGGCTGTGCCGGCGGTTCATGGCGCGCAGGATGGCGTCGGACCCCGACTGCACGGGCAGGTGCAGATAGGGCATGAGCCGGGGATTGTCGCGATGCGCCGCGATCAGTTCGTCGGTCATGTCGGCGGGGTGCGAGGTGGTGTAGCGCAGGCGCGCCAGCCCCTCGATCTCGCCGAGCCGGGCGCAGAGCTCGCCGAGGCCGACGGCGCGGCCGGCGGCATCGAGGCCGTGATAGGCGTTGACGTTCTGGCCGAGCAGCGTCAGCTCGCGCACGCCGGCGGCAGCCAGCGCGCGGGCCTCGTCGAGCACCTGGGCGAGCGGCCGCGAGGTCTCGGCGCCGCGCGTGTAGGGGACGACGCAGAAGGAGCAGAACTTGTCGCAGCCCTCCTGCACGGTGAGGAAGGCGGTGAGGCCGCGGCTCCTGATGACCTGCGGGGCGGGAGCCGGCAGGTGCGCGAACTTGTCCTCGGGGGGAAACTCGGTCTCGACCACGCGCTCGCCGCGCGCGGCACGGGCCACGAGCGCCGGCAGGCGGTGATAGGATTGCGGCCCGAAGACGAGGTCGACGGCCTTCGCCCGGCGGGCGATCTCCTCGCCCTCGGCCTGCGCCACGCAGCCGGCGACGCCGATCATGAAGTCATGGCCCCCGGCGCGCAGCTCGGCCAGCCGGCCGAGCTCGGAGAACACCTTTTCGGAGGCTTTCTCGCGGATGTGGCAGGTGTTGAGGACGACGAGGTCGGCCTCCTCGAGGGCGGCGGCCGGCGCATAGCCGTGCGGCGCCAGCGCGTCGGCCATGCGCTCGCTGTCATAGACGTTCATCTGGCAGCCATAGGTCTTGATGAAGAGCTTCTTGGGCTCGGCCGCGCCGGTTTCCTGCGTCATCTGATCCGTCATGGGGGCTCAATACACCGGCCGGCCGGCGCTTGCCAAGAAAGCGCTCAGGGCGCCGCCAGCGCCGGCAGGGTCTTTTCGTGGCGGTTGAGGGCCACCAGCATGCGGCGCACCTCGGTCTCGGCGAGGCGCGTCACCACCTTGCGGTCGGTCCGGGGGCCGAGCGGGATGGGGGCGCCGAAGGCGATGGTCACATCCTTGACGCCCGAGGTCAGCAGGTTCCTCACGACCGCCTTGAAGCCGCGCGCGTTCATGCCGGAAATGCCCGAGCGCTCGTTGCGCGACACGGGCAGGCCCTGCAGATGCGTGTAGGCGATGGTGACAGGCTGGATGGCGACGTCCCTGGCGCCGCCCTCCTCCATCGCCGCCTGCGCCGCGCCGACCAGCGCCGAGCGGAAGGGCTGCACATGCGTGCCGAGGTCGCGATGGCCTTCGGCAAAGAGCAGCACGGCGCCGTTGCGCGCCAGCCGCTGCGCCATTTCGGCGGAGGTGCGGCGCGCGTCCTGGCGGCGGTTGTAGTCGACATAGAGGGTGCGCTGCAGCGAGGCCATGAAGCCGACGAAGAAGGTGTTGCGCACGCCGGTCTTGGCGACGAAGGTGACGTCGGCGACCGAGCCGATGGCGATGATGTCGGTCCACGAGATGTGGTTGGAGAGCAGGAGCGTCGGCCGGTTGTGCAGCGGCTCGCCGATGGTGTGCACGCGCAGGCCGAGGAAGATGCAGCCGAGGCGGTGGAACAGCCAGGTGGGAAAGCTCCAGTAGAAGCCGAGCCTGACGATGACGAACTGGACGGGCACGCCGACGACCAGCATCGGCAGGTAGACGAAGACAAAGAACAGCGTTCTGGCGATCATCGCCCGGGGCCGGGCTTCAGCGGCACGGCATAGAGCTCGAGCCGGTGATCGACGAGGCGATAGCCCAGGCGCTTGGCGATCACTTCCTGGATGGCCTCGATCTCCTCGTTGCGGAACTCGATGACGGTGCCCGAGCGGATGTCGATGAGGTGGTCGTGATGCTCGTCGGGGATGGGCTCGAAGCGGGCGCGGCCGTCCTTGAAGTCGTGCTTGGTGACGAGGCCGGCCTCCTCGAACAGGTTGAGCGTGCGATAGACGGTGGAGAGCGAGATGCGCGGATCCTGCGCCGAGGCGCGGCGATAGAGCTCCTCGACGTCGGGATGGTCCTCGGCCGCCTCGATGACATGGGCGATGACGCGACGCTGGTCGGTCATGCGCATGCCCTTTCTGGCGCATTGCTCCTCGAGCGTGTCGGTGTGCGCGGGCCTGCTCATGGTCTAGGGCTACTCAAGATCGCGCGCCATCACAAGGGCGGTGGCGGGAGCGCCGTCGGGGCGGGCATAGTAGCCGTGCCGCTCGCCGATCCTGGTGAAGCCGTGGCGGCGATAGAGGGCGAGCGCCGGCGGGTTGTCGGCGGCGACCTCGAGGATGAGGCGGCGCGCCGCGGTCATGCGCAGGTCGGCGAGCGCCGCGCCGAGCAGCGCGGCGCCGACCCCCCGGCCCTGGTACCTGCGGTCGACGGCGATGGTCATGAGCTCGGCATCGTCGCCCAGAAGCCGCAGCATGGCGAAGCCGGCGATGCGCCGGCGGGCGTCGCAGGCGACCAGCGTGGGCGTCTCGGGGTCGAGCAGATAGGCCTCGATGTCGGCGCGCGGCCAGCCGCGATAGAAGCTGAGCGCATGCAGGCGCGCCACGGCGTCGGCGTCGTCGGGCCGGGCCGGCTCGACATGGAGGCCGAGCGGCGCCGGCCAGCTCCTCAGCAGCATGGGGCCACCTTCATGCGGGCACCCGGGCGACACGGAATTTTTCCTGCGGCCTGGCGTCGGCGTCGCGCAGATAGGCGGCCTCGGGCGGATAGGCGGCGGGGTCGGCAGAACGGGCGAAGCGGGCCAGCGCGCCGATGTCGACGACGGGGGCGGTGAC
>JBDHTK010000083.1:0-11529 GCA_039808625.1 Devosia sp.
TGGCCGGCTATGCCTATGCGCGCCCCGCCATTGCCCGCTTCCGCTACGCGCACCTCGCCGATTTCGCGCGCCTGCAGATGCTGCTCGCCGAGGGTGGCATCTATGCCGACATGGATACGCTCTTTCTCCGGCCGGTGCCGCCCGCCTGGCGCGAGGCGGCCTGCATCCTCGGCGAGGAGACGCCGCCCCCCAGCGCTCCCGGCGGCTCGCTCTGCAACGCCTGGATCGCCGCCGAGCCTGGCGCGGTCTTCGCCCGGGCCTGGCTCGAGGCCAGCTACGCCGCCTTCGACGGGAGCTGGAGCAACCATTCGACGCTGCTGCCCTATCGCCTCAGCCGCGAGCTGCCGGCGCATGTCTCGGTCAAGCCGAAAACGGCGTTCTACGCGCTCGACTGGACGCGCCGCGGCCTCGCCGATCTGTTCCTCGATGCCGTCGCGCTGCCCGCCGATGCCGTCAGCCTGCATCTGTGGAGCCATCTGTGGTTCGATCGCCGCCGCCGCGATTTCCTGCATTTCCACGCGGGCGCGCTGACGCCGGACTACGTCGCCTTCGCCGACACCACCTATGCCCGCGCCGCGCGGCGCTTCCTGCCGGCCGACTGCCCGGTCGATGCCGGCCGCTATCGTCGCCAGCGCGCCGGGCTGGCCCTGCGCTACCCGCTGCGCAGCCTCGCCACGCGGCTCGGACTGCGATGACCGGGCGGGCCGGGGCGCTGCTGCTGACGCCGGTGCTGCCGCGGCCGCACGGCTCCGGCCGCGCCATGCGCGCCTGGGCCTGGCTCGCCGAGCTGGCCCGCGAGCACGTCGTGCATGTCCTCGTCTGCGGCCCGCCCGAGGCCCTCGAGCCGGGCGCGCCGGCGGCCACCGTGCGCTTCCTCGGCCCCGCCCTGGCGCTGCCGCCCCTGCCGCAGCAGCTCCTGGGGCTGGCGCTGCCCGCCATCGTGCCGGCGCGGCCGGCGCTGGCCTTCGACTGGCCGCGGCCCGCGGCGCTCCCGGCGATCCCGCCGCCCGTCGCCCGCATCGTCGTTTTCCGGCTCTACCTGCACCATGTCGCGCAGGCGCTGGCGGCACGCTTCCCCGCGGCGACGCTGGAGCTCGACATGGACGATCTCGAATCCGCCACGCGCGCCGAGGTGGCCGGCGTCCTGCTGCGGCTCGGCCGGCCGCTCGCGGCGCTGCGCAATGCGCTCGGCGCGGTGCAGTATCGGTGCATCGAGCGCGGGCTGCGCGCCGGCTACGGCCGCGCCTGGTTCGCGGCCGCGGAGGATCTCGGGCACCTCGGCGCCGGCCTCGCCCGCGCCGGCGGCGTCCGCGTCAACCGCGTCCCCGCGCCGGCACCGGCAGCGGCCGGCGCGGACGCGCGCACCCACCTGCTGTTCACCGGCACGCTCAACTACCCGCCCAACGAGGAGGCGGTGATGACGCTGTGCACACGCGTGCTGCCGCGCCTCGCGGCGCTGGCGCTCGGCACGCTGCGCCTCGCCGTCGTCGGCAGCCGGGCCGGCCCGCGCCTTGCGGCGCGGCTCGCCGCCGACCCGCGCGTCGACTTCTTCCCCGACGCGCCCACGCTCGCCCCGCACTACGCGCGGGCGCTGGCCGTCGCCGTGCCGCTGCGCGCCGGCGGCGGCACCAAGCTCAAGACCATCGAGGCCTTCGCCCATGCGCGCCCGGTGGTGTCGACGGCGCGCGGCGTGCGCGGGCTCGGCGCCGGTCCCGGCCAGCATTTCCTGCCGGCCGAGAGCGCCGGCGACTTCGCCGCCGCCATCGCCCGCCTCGCCCGCGACCCCGCCCTTGCCGCCCGCCTCGGCGCAGCCGGCCAGGCGCTCTGGGCCGAACGCTTCCGCCTCGCATGAAGCGGCTCGTCATCCTTTCGGTCGCCGGCGGCGATGGCGGCGCCGAGCGCAGCATCGAGATCCTGCTGGCCCATGCGCCCGCCGGCCTCCACATCACCGTCTACGCCGCCCATCCCGAGCATTTGGCGCGCCTCGCGGCGCTCGCCCGCACCCACGGCGCCCTGCGCGTCAGGCGCCTCGACGCGGGGCACTCGGTGACGGCGCGCCGGCTCGCGGCCCTGCGCCTCGCCGCCGACCTCGCGCGCCGGCAGCCCGACGCGGTGCTGGTCAACACCCTTGCCGGCGCCCGCCTCGCGGCGATGGCGGCGAAGCTGCTGCCCGGCCTCGGGCCGCGCTGCCATCTCTATGTCCACGATTTCCTCTGGCGCGATCTCGACGGCATCCTGGCGCGCCTCGCCGGGGCCCGCCTCATCGTGCCCCACCCCGTCGTCGCCCGGCGGACCGGCTATCTCCACCCCTTCTACCTCGACGCGGACGATGCGCTGAGCTACGCCGTCGTGCCGGCCCCGGTCGAGCTGCCCAGCGGCCCGGTGCGCCATGACGGCCCCATCCTCCATCTCGCCACCGTCAATCCGTGGAAAGGCCATGCCGAGCTGCTGCTCGCCGCCGCCCGGCTCGACGCGACGCCGCTCGCCATCCACTCCGCCGGCAGCACCGCCGATGCGGCACAGCTGCGCCGGCTCGCCGCCCTCCAGGCCCGCCTCGGCGTCCCCGACGCCCGTTTCGCGCTGCTCGGCTATGTTCCCGATCCCGTGCCGCTGCTGCGCACCTGCCGCGCCGTGGTCGTGCCCTCGGTCTCGCATTCGGGCGGCCCCGAGACCTTCAGCCGCGCGCTGGTCGAGGCCTGGGCCTGGCGGAAGCCGGTGATCGCCTACGCCGCCGGCGCCCCCGCGGCGCTGATCGAACACGGCGTCGACGGCCTGCTCGTCCCCGAAGGCGACGTCGCCGCCCTGGCCGCGGCGCTGGCCAGGCTCGCGGCTGCCCCCGACCTTGCCCGCCGCCTCGGCGCCGCCGGCCACGCCAAGGCCGCCGCCCGCTTCGCCGCCCCCACCGTCGCCGCGCAGTTCTTCCACACTCTCGGCCTGACGCCCGCCTGACGCCCGCCTGACCTGCGCTTTTTCCGTCCGCTCGCCGCTCCGGGGCCGGCGCTGAGCCCGTCCCGCGCGTCATGGAACACCTTGTTGACTCCAATGGGGTACTATTGGTATCCCAAGCCTGACGAAAGCGAATGGGGCTGGGCGCATGACTTTTCACGCGGGCGGGTATCTCGCTCTCGAGTTCCTGACCGAGGCAGCCTTTGCGCCATTCGGCGAGGTGATCGGCGCCATGCCCCGCCCGGGCGGCCGCCGCTATCTCGACGCCTATGCCGTCGCCGCCCCCGGGCTGCCGACCCGCTGCTGGGTCTCGACCTTCGCGCCCGAGGCCTCGGGCCGCCTGGCCATCGCCCAGCTCGAGGCGCATCCGCACAGCGCCCAGGTCTTCGTCGCTCTGCAGCCGGGCCGCTTCATCGTCGTCGTCGCCAGTGCCGGCGCCGACGGCCAGCCCGACCCGGCCAGTTGCCGGGCGTTTCTGGCCGACGGCCCGAGCGGCATCATCTACCGGCGCGGCGTCTGGCACGCCGGCATGATGGTGCTCGACGCCGTTTCGAGTTTCTTCGTGGTGCAGGGGCTGGTGGCGGAGGGCAATGACCTCTTCGTGCCGCTGCCGGCACCATTGACCATCGAAGGCGCGGACCGCTTGTCCCGGCCCGCCGCAAACCTGCATCGCACGCCAACAGGAGGAGCCTGACATGCGATTGAACAGACGACTGCAAGGACTGGCCGCCGCAGCATTGCTGTCGGCATTCGCGTCGGGGGCGCTGGCCCAGGACGGCACGCCCGACAAATCCGGCCCGCTGGTGGTCGGCACCAATTTCGGCCTCGCCCCCTGGATCGTGCAGGGCGCCTCGGGGCCGGAAGGCTTCGCCGTGGAGGTCACCGACGAGATCGCGAAGCGTCTCGGCCGTCCCGGCTTCGAGATTCTCGACATCAACTTCTCCGGCCTGTTCGCGGCCCTGTTCGGCGGGCGCATCGAGTTCACCAACACGCTGCTGAACATCACCGCCGAACGCTCCGAGCAGATGCTCTACACCGAGCCGCTGCTCGCCACCGGCCGCGGCTTCGTTGTCCGGGCCGGCGATACGCTCGCCAGCATGGAAGAGCTCGAGGGCAAGGTCGTCGCCGTCAATCGCGGCACCATCGACGATGCCTGGGCCACCGAGAACGCCGATGTCTATGGCTTCTCCGTCGAGCGCTACGATTCCTTCCCGGACGCGGTGCAGGCCGTCATCACCCAGCGCGCCTTCGTGGCCGCCAACGAGATCCCCACCACGGTCTACGCGGCGTCGAAGAATCCCGCCATCGAGGTCGCCTACAAGGACTATTCGGGCCGCAACTTCGCCTTTGCCTTCCGCAATGGCGACGAAGCCTTCCGCAACCAGGTCGAAGAGATCATCGAGTGCCTGAAGCTCGATGGCACGCTGCATGCCATGCACACCAAGTGGTACGGCTCGCCGCCGACGCCGGGTTCGGCCATGGACGTCGTCTATTTCGGCTACGGCCCGCCGGGCTTCACCGGCCACGATCCGAAGGGCCACGTGCCGGCCTGCAACTAGCCGCGCCGCCGTCCGGACGGCTACAGTCCCGTGAAGCGCCCGTCGCGGCGGGCGCTTCGACCACCGTGCGCAAAGGGTTGACCGTGGGCACCATCAGCGAGGTCTTCTTCAACGCCGATGTCGCCGGCCGCTACTGGGGGCAGATCCTCGACGGGCTGTGGGTGACGGTGCAGGTGGCGCTGCTCACCGTGGTCCTCGGCATTGCCGGCGGGCTGCTTCTGGCGGTGCTCAAATGCACCCGCAACGTGCTTGTCGACATCGTCTTTGCCGTCTTCGTCGACATCTTCCGCACCATTCCCATCCTCGTCATCCTCTTTCTCATCTATTTCGCGCTGCCCTATGGCGGCGTCCGTCTCTCGCCGCTCGTCACCACGGTGCTGACCTTGAGCCTGGTGCTGACCGCCTATTCGGCCGAAACCTTCTGGTCGGCCATCGAGGCCATTCCCCGTGGCCAGGCCGACGCCGCCCGCGCCCTCAATATCGGCGGGCTCGCCACCATCGCCTTCATCATCCTGCCGCAGGCGATCCGCATGTCCATTCCGCTGCTCACCAACCGCGCCATCGCCATCACCAAGGGCACTGCGCTGGGCGCGGCGGTGGCGTTGCCCGAGCTGCTCGGCAGTGCGCAAAGCGCCATGTCGATCGCGGCCAATCCCACGCCGCTGATGATGGCCGCAATGCTCTACGTCGCCTTCTTCATTCCGCTCGTGCTGCTGAGCCGCTGGCTGGAGCGGCGTTCCGTCCGCCAGCGGAGGGCCTGAGCCATGTCGTCCTTCCTGCAGAACTTCGCCAACCTCGATACCTTCGTCGCCGTGCTGCCGCTGCTGCTGCAGGGGCTGTTCATCACCGTCGGCCTCGCGCTCGTGGCGCTGCCCCTCGCGCTGCTGTGCGGGCTGCTGATCGCGCTGCTGTTCGAGGTCGGCAGCCGGCCCCTCACGGCGGGCCTGTTCGTGCTCATCGACACGTTCCGCTCCATCCCGGTGCTGGTGCTGCTGATGATCATCTTCTACGCCCTGCCGTTCCTGGGCGTGGTGGTGCCGGCCTTCGGCGCCGTGGTGGCGGCGCTGGTCATCAACAATGCCGGCTATTACGGCGAGATCTTCCGTGCCGGCCTCGGCTCGGTGCCGCGCCACCAGCACGAGGCGGGGCTGGCGCTCGGCATCAGCCGGCCGCGCGTGCTGCTCTTCATCATCGTGCCGCAGGCCGTGCGCAACGTCATCGCGCCGCTCGCCAGCAATTCGCTGGAGCTGGCCAAGGCGACGTCCATCGCGTCGCTGGTGACGCTGCCTGAAATGCTGCGCGTCGCGCAGGTTGCGCAGGCCAACGTCTACAACCCGACGCCGCTCGTCGGCGCGGCGCTCATCTACTTCATCGTGTTGTGGCCGTTCAGCCGCCTCGTCGCCCGCTATGAGCGCCGTACGCTCCGGGCCCGCTACTGATGCCCAGACTCCCCGGGGAAACCATGATCTCCATCGACAAGCTCAACAAGTGGTTCGGCGATTTCCACGTCCTCAAGGACATCGACCTCGATGTGGCCCAGGGCCAGCGCATCGTGCTGTGCGGCCCCTCGGGCTCCGGCAAGTCGACGCTGATCCGCTGCCTCAACGGCCTCGAGACGTTCGAGAAGGGCAGGGTGAACGTCGTCGGCGTCGAGCTGACGCGCGCCAGCGCCACCATCCGGCAGGCGCGCCAGCAGGTCGGAATGGTGTTTCAGTCGTTCAACCTGTTTCCGCATCTGAGCGTCATCAACAATCTGCTCATCGCCCCGCGGCTCACCGGCTCGCGCAACATGGGCGAGGTGCGCGACTACGCCATGCACCTGCTCGAGCGCGTGCGCATCGCCGACCAGGCCGGCAAATATCCCTCCGAGCTGTCGGGCGGCCAGCAGCAGCGCGTCGCCATCGCCCGGGCGCTGTGCATGCGCCCCAGGGTCATGCTGTTCGACGAGCCGACCTCGGCGCTTGATCCCGAAATGATCAAGGAGGTGCTCGACGTCATGGTCGACCTGGGGCGCGACGGCATGACCATGATCGCCGTCACCCACGAGATGGGCTTCGCCCGCACCATCGCCGACAGCGTCGTCTTCATGGATGCCGGCCGCATCGTCGAGACGGCACCGCCCGCCAGCTTCTTCGACAACCCGCAATCGGAACGCGCCCAGCGCTTCCTCAAGACGATCCTGCACTAGCACTGCGGCAAGGAGGGCGATTTGGCACGGCTGCTTCTCGAACCCGACTATGTCCTGCTGGGCACCGGGGTGCCGCGCCTCGTGCCGGGCCTCGCCGTCCAAGTCGACGGCGACCGCATCGCCGCCGTCGGCGCGCCGGAGCAGTTGGCCGCGGCCGGCGGCGAGCGCCTGCGTCTCGCAGGGCAGGTGCTCATGCCGGGGCTGGTCAATGCGCACCAGCACGGGCGCGGCGTCACCGCGCTGCAACTGGGCTTCGAGGACGACTATCTCGAGCCCTGGATGGCCTTCAAGCGCCGGCGCCTGCAGCTCGATCCCTATCTCCAGACGCTCTATGCGAGCCTCGCCATGCTCGCCAACGGCGTGACCGGCGCCATCCACGCCAACAGCGTCGGCGGCGGCGCGGGCTATCCCGCCGAGGTGGAGGCGCAGCTTCGCGCCTACGCCGATTCCGGGCTGCGGGTCATGTTCGGCATCGGGGCGATGGACCGCGCCGAGCTTGCCTATCCGCCGGCCGCGCAGGCCGGCATACTGGCCGGGCTGCCCGAAGCGCTGCGCGCCAGGCTCGGCGACGTGGCGCGCCCGGCCTATTGCGCCGGCATCGAGGCCAGTCTCGCCTTCATGGACGCGCTTCGCTCCCGCTTCGCCGGGCACGCGCGCATCGGCTTCGCCTGGTCGCCGGCCGGCCCGCACTGGGTTTCCGACGAGCTGCTCGGCGCGCTGGCGCGCGATGCCGCGGCGCATGGCACGCCCATCCACATGCATGCGCTCGAGAGCGCGGCGCAGGCCGACACCGCCAACGCCATGTGGCCCGAGGGCCTGCTGCGCCATCTCGAAGGGCTCGGCGTGCTTGGCCCGCTCACCTCCTTCGCCCATGCCGTCTGGCTCACCGCCGACGATGCCGCGCTCGGCGCGCGCCACGGCGTGACCCTCGTGCGCAATCCCGCCTCGAACCTGCGGCTGCATGCCGGCATTGCCCCGCTCGCGCACTACGTTGCTGCCGGCCTGCGGGTCGCGCTCGGCTCCGACAACACCACCCTCAACGACGACGAGGACCTTTTCACCGAGGCCCGTCTCGCCCGAGCCCTGACGCGCAGCCCCGCCTGGGACGCCCCGCCGGCGCTCGACGTGCCGACGCTCTGGGCGATGATGAGCGCCAATGGCGCCCACGCCATGGGGCGCGGCGCGCAGACCGGTGAAATCGCGCCCGGCCGCCTCGCCGATCTCGTCGCCCTCGACCTGGCCCGCGTCCGCACGCCCTATCTCGATCCCGACCTCGACCTGCTGGCGGCGCTGCTCGGCCGCGCCCGCGGCGCCGACGTGCGCCTGACGATGGTGGGCGGCGACATCCTCTTCCGCGACGGCCGCTTCCCCAGGCACGACCTGGCCGCCCTCGAGGAGCGCTGCCGCGTCGACGGCGTGCGCTCGAAGGCGCTGCCCGCGATGCTCACCCGTGCCGAGGCGGACACTCTCAACGATCATCTGCGCGCGCACTATGCCAGATTGCGTGTCGAGCAGCGCCAGCCCCGGCGCCCACCCCTTGCAGCCAGGTCAGGATGGACTGAGCCATGACACAAGTTCACGGGGCCGGCCCGCGGCGCGACTTCGTCGGCTACGGCAGGAATCGCCCTCATGCCGGCTGGCCCGGGGGCGCGCGCATCGCCGTGCAGTTCGTCGTCAACTATGAGGAAGGCGCCGAATATGCTGTCCCCGATGGCGATCCGCACGCCGAGCGTGGCCTGCTCGAAACCGTCTCCGCAGTGCCCGACGGCATGCGCGACCTCGCCGCCGAGTCGCTCTACGAATATGGCGCCCGCGTGGGCGTCTGGCGCCTGCTCGACCTGTTCGAATCGCGTTCCATCCCGCTCACCTTCTTTGCCTGCGCCACGGCGGTGGCGCGCAACCCCGAGCTCGCCGCGCATCTGCGCGCGTCCACCCACGAGATCTGCTGTCACGGCCTGCGCTGGGAGCGCCACTGGCTGCTGAGCGAAGCCGAGGAGCGCGACCGCATCGCGCGCGCCGTGGCCCTGCTCGCGGACACCACGGGGCGCCGGCCGCTCGGCTGGTACTGCCGCTATGGCCCGAGCATCAATACCCGCCGCCTGCTGCGCGAGGAGGGTGGCTTCCTCTACGACAGCGACGCCTATAACGACGAGCTGCCCTATTGGGACATGGAGGAGCCGGGCCGCCCGCATCTCGTCATTCCCTATACGCATGACGTGAACGACGCCAAGCTCGTCAACCCCATCGGCCTCGGCAGCGTCTCGGCCTACGAAGAATATCTGCGCAACAGCTTCGACGTGCTCTATCGCGAAGGCGCGACGTCGCCACGCATGCTCAGCATCGGGCTGCATGCCCGTCTCGCGCGGCCCGGCCGCCTGCCGGCGCTTGAGCGCCTGCTCGACCACATCGCCCGCCACGACGGCGTATGGATCGCGCGGCGACTCGACATCGCCCGCCACTGGCAGGCGCGCCATCCGGCGCCGGCCGCGTGAGACGTCCGTGACCACGCTGCACCTGCTGTTCAAGCATGAAATGATCGCGCTGGATCCGAATGGCTTCAACTCGGATTCGTCGAGCGCCACCGTCGTGCTGAAGATGGTCTGCGAGGGCCTGACGCGCTTCGACCACAGCGGCGCGCTGGCGCCCGGGCTCGCCCTCGACTGGGAGGCGTCGGCCGATCTCACGCGGTTCACCTTCCGACTCGATCCCGCTGCCGAGTTCCAGTCCGGCCGCCCCTGCGACGCCGAAGCGGTGCGGGCCTGCTTCGCGCGCTTTCTGCACCCCGCCACCAACTCGCTGCTCGCCGCCGACTATGCCGGCCTCGAGCGCATCGACGTGCTGGCGCGCCACCGTCTCCGCTTCACCTTCGCGCGCCCCATGCCGTCGTTCCTGCCCAACCTCGCCTGGCGCACGCATATTGTCGACGACACGCAGCGCCAGCCCGTCGGCACCGGGCCGTTCCGCCTCGCCTGGTGGCGGCGGGGCGAAGGCATCGGGCTCGAGCGCGCCGCCGCCGACCGTACCGCGGCGCCGGGAAATATCGCTGCCGCCGAAATCCGCTTCGCCCCCAGCGGAGCCGATCGGCTCGCCATCATGGCCGCAGGCCGCGCCGACATCGCCGAGAGCCTGCCGGGCGCGCTCGCCCGCCGCCTCGCGGCACCGGACCGTCTCGTCGTGCGGCACGCCACAAGACGACGCTCTGTTTCAACATGCGCCGCGCGGTGCTCGACGACGTGCGCCTGCGCCGGGCTTTCGCCCACGCCATAGACCGCGAGCGCCTCGCCGCGACTTTCGGCGGAGAGGGCAGCCGCGTCGTCGATGGCCTGTTGGGCGACCTCGCCGACGGCGCCGGCGAGGCCCCCATTGCCTACGATCCCGACCGGGCGCGCCACCTGCTGGCCGCCGCCGGGCACGGCGGCGGCCTCGCCCTGCGCGCCGCGGCGACGGCGGTGGCGCCCGTGCCCGACCTCGCGGCCGCCGTGGCCGACGACCTGGCCGCCGTCGGCATCGTGCTCGCCACGACGCTCTACGACGACCCGCCATGGTGGCCCTATGTCTACCTCCGCGGCCCCTGGGACATCGCCTTCCAGGCGAGCCCGGCGCGCCCGGATCCCGACACGCTGTTCTCGCGCGAATTGCGCACCGGCGGTCCGTTCAATGCCGGCGGCTACAGCCATGCCGGGCTCGATGCGCTGCTCGACGCGGCCCGGCATGAGGTCGATTCGCCTCGCCGGCGGGCCCTCTATGCCGCGGCCGACAGGCATGTGCGCGAAGAACTGCCGGTGATCGTGCTGTTCAGCTCGGCCGTAACGATGGGGTGGCGCCCTGCCGTGGCAGGTTTCGCGCCGCATCCGATGGGCGTCATCGACATCGCCGAAGCCCGGCTCATGGCCGCCGGCGAGGCACGCCGACCGTGAAAAAGATCGGCCCGAAAGCGCCAAATGGTGGGGGCAGCCATCGCGGCATGGCTTGCCAGCGCCTCGTCAACTCCGTTACCGCCTGCGGGAGACGCGGGGAGGTGGTGCGGTGAGCGACGACATCAGCATTTCGGAAAAGGCGTACCAGTACCTGCGCTCGATGATCATCGACCGCAAGATCGACACCAACACCGCCTTCACGGAGCGGGCCCTCGCCGACAAGCTGCAGGCCTCGCGCACGCCGCTGCGTGCCGCCATCAGCCGCCTCGAAGGCGAGGGGCTGGTGGAGCGCGTTGCCGGCGGCGCTATCGTCGTGCGCGAGATCAAGGTCGAGGAGCTCGCCGAAATCCTGCTGGTGCGCATCCTGCTCGAAGGCGAGGCCGCCGCCCTCTGCGCAACGCGCGCGCCCGCCGGCCCGGTGGCCGAGTTCATCGCCGAAAGCGAGCGCTATCTGGGCGATGGCGATATCGATTTCGACACCTTCTGGGCCTATGACGACCGCTTCCACCAGTTCATTGCGAGCCATAGCGGCAAGCCGCTTCTGGCCAAGCTGATCGGCAATCTGCGCGACATGGCGCGCATGTGCCACGTGACGCGCATGGAGCACAGCTTCGTCAACCAGGCGGCCGAGCACATCGAGGTGCTGCGCCAGATCCAGGCCGGCTCCCCGGAAGGCGCCCGTGCCGCCATGGTCACGCACATCACCCGCGTGCGCGAACGGCTGATGCGCTGGCTGTTCGACAGCTAGGCTCAGGACCCATTAATTAGTTGAGTTGAGCGCGGGTCGGTGATTCAAGGTGGCAGGAGGTGCCGCCTTGGATGATCTGCTGATGCTGAGTGCGGCGCAGATGCGTCGGATCGAGCCCTACTTCCCGCTGTCGCATGGCGTACCGCGCGTTGACGATCGGCGGGTATTGAG
>JBDHTK010000084.1:0-11474 GCA_039808625.1 Devosia sp.
CGGCTGGCAAGCAGAGATCGCGTGTAGTCATGCGTGGGGCGATGGAACACACGCGCCGCCGCGCCGTCCTCGACAACGCGGCCGCGCAGCATGACGGCGATGCGGTCGACATAGGTCTCGGCCGCTTCGAGATCATGTGTGATCAATAGAAGCGACGCGCCCGTCTCGCGGCAGAGCTGGCGGATGAGCGTCAGGATCTGCTGGCGCAGCGTCGCGTCGAGCGCAGCGGTGGGCTCGTCGGCAATGAGCAGGGCTGGTCTGTTGGCGAGCGCCAGCGCGATGCCGACACGTTGCGCCATGCCGCCCGACAATTCGTGCGGATAGCTCCGCGCGATGCGTTGCGGATCACGCAAGCCGACGCGCGCGAAATGCTGCTCAAAGAGCATTTCGGCATTTTTCCGGTCAGGCGCGCGTTCAAGGACATGGAGAAGCTGGCGGCCGACACGCATTGTGGGGTCGAGCGCACCATGCGGGTCCTGAGCGACGAAACCGAGTTCCGCGCGCCGGAACGCACGGCGGTCATCCGCCGACATCGAAAACAGCGAGCGGCCGCGCCAGGTCGCGTCCCCGCCGACCCGGCGAGCGGAAGCCGGCAGGCCACCGGCGAGCGCGAGTGCCAGAGTGCTCTTGCCCGAGCCGCTCTCTCCGACAAGGGCAACCGCCTCGCCCTCGCCAATGGCGAGCGAGGTGCCATCGAGCGCGCGCACCGACTCGATGCCGTTCGGATAGTCGATGGCGAGGTCCGTGATCGCGATGAGCGGGGTCACTGCAGCACCTGCAGGTCGCGCACTTCGATGCGGTCGCGCAGCCAGTCGCCGGCGAGGCTCACGGCCAGGATCGCCAGGCTGAGGATCGCGGCCGGCACGAAGACCAGAAACGGCTTGGTGCTGAGGAACTGGTAGCCGTCATGGACCAGCGAGCCGAGCGAAGCGACCGGTGGCGTCACGCCGAGGCCGAGGAAGCTGAGGCCGCTTTCGATCAGCATGGCGACCACCATTGCGGACGAGGTCTGGACGATAAGCACCCCCATGACGTTGGGCAGAACATGGGTGCGCATGATATGCAGGGGCGGCGCGCCATAGACATAGGCGGCGCGCACGAAATCGCGCGGCTTGAGCACCATGGTCTGTGCCCGCACCACGCGGAAAATCTGCGGCGAGATAATCAGCACGATGCTGATCACCGCGCCGGTGGTGCCCGGCCCGAGCACGGCGATGACCAGCAAGGCGAGCAGGATGCCGGGAAAGGTGAAGAGCAGGTCGGCGGCGCGGCTCAGCACCCAGTCGAAGGCGCCGCCGAGATAGCCGCTGACCAGCCCGGCGATGGCGGCGACGACGCCGGCCAGCCCGGCGGACAGAGCGCCCATGGCAAAGGTCACTTGCAGGCCCTGAATCAGGCGGGCGAGCATCGGCCGGCCAAGCTGATCGGTGCCGAAGAGGAGCCAGCCCTCGCCGGTGAACGGCGCCGCCATGCGCGGGCCCGAACCGATGCGACTCACCACATCGAAGGGGATGAACAGCCCCAGGATCGACACGATAACGAACAGCGCCAGCACGCCGAGCGCGAAGGCCGATATCGCATCGAGGCGCCATTTACGCCGGGACGGCCCCGTGCCCGTCACGACGCGGCCGCCGATCTCAGGCGCGGGTCGATCACGGCGTAGAGCAGATCGGCGACGATGCTCACGACGATGAAGGCCGCCGCACCCACGAAGACGATGGCCTGGACCAGGGCGTAGTCGCGGCCCTCGATCGAGGTCACGAGGCTCTGGCCGAGGCCGGGCAGGCCGTAGATCGTTTCGATGATGACCGCTCCGCCGAACATCGAGCCGAAACTGACGGAGGCGACGGCCAGCGCGGGGATCAGCGAATTGCGCAGCACATGCCGTCGCACGATCTGCCAGCGCCCCTCGCCACGCAGCAGCGCGGCCGCGATATAGGGTTCGGCGAGTACGGTCTGCACCGAGTCGCGCAGCGTGCGCACGAGAATGGCAATCGCGAACAGCGAGAGCGTCAGCGCCGGAAAGAAGTAGGTCTTGAGGTTGAGCAGCGGATCACGGAACAGATCGTAATGGCGGCCGATGCTCAGCCAGTCGCTGCCGAGCAGAGACAGGATGTAGACGACCACAGACGCCGATACGAAATCGGGAATGCTGACCGAGAGCGCGCTACCGACGCGCAAGCCGTCCTGCGCCACCCTATTGCTGCCCGACAGCCCCAGGAAGAGGCCGATCGGCAGCGCGACGATCATGGCGATCAGCATGGCGAGCAGCGACAGTTCGATCGTCACCGGCAGACGCTCCACCAGCACTTCGCTCACGGGGCGTCCGGTCTGGAGCGATATTCCGAAATTGCCCGTGGCGATGTTGGCGAGCCACTTGCCCAACTGGACGTAGAGCGGCTGGTCGAGGCCGAATTTGGCCTCGAGCGCCTGGATGTCCTCGAGCGTGCCCTGCGGGCCGAGATAGATGTCGGCGTACCCGCCCGGCACCATCTGCATGGCGACGAAGACGAGAATGGCGACCGCGAACAGGGTCGCCACGCCGTTTGCCAGCCGCGCCGCAAGATGCAGCAAGATGCCGCCCCCTTCGCTCAGTCGGCGCGGGTGAAGTTGACGATGTTGCGGAGCGCGTAGGAGGCGACTTCCACCGGCAGGACCTCGGCATTGACGAGATCGCTGCGCCACGCGACGGTCTGCGAACGCGACACCAGGGGGATCATCGCCGAATCGGCGTCGATCTCCAGGCATACGTCCTTGATCAGGTCGGCGCGTGCGTCGCCGCTGGTTTCGGCCACTGCCGGGAGCTTCTCGCTGATCGCGGGAACCGCCCCATGCAGGCCCGCCGTCCAGGCGGCGAGCGCCGGATCCCAGTTGGACAGGCCGACATAGGGATCGGTGCCGGTGGCATAGAACGAAATGCCCAGTTCCATCGTCCCTTCGCGGAACTTGGTCAGATAGTCGCCCGAGGGCAGCGGATCGAGCGCCGTGCTGACGCCGAGATCGGCGAGCTGCTGCTGCACCACCTGGCCGATCAGCGCATAGTCCTGCCCGGCGCTGTTGTAGGTGATCTTGAATGTCTGGGCCGGGGCGCCGCCCGCTTCCGCCAACAGGGCCTTGGCCGCTTCGAGATCGTGTTGCGAGAAAGGCAGATCGGCGATGTTGCACGATTGGGCGAGGTCGGGCGCCGGGCCTACCGGCCGCTCGACGCCGCCAAGCGCGATCTCGCTGATCTGGTCACGATCGATCGCCTTGTTGATCGCCTGGCGCAGCTTCTGGTTGTCGAGCGGCCCGGCTTTGGCGGTGTTGAGCGTGATCACGTAGTAATTGGTGTTGCTTTGCACCGTGGTGGTGACATTGGGGATGGTCTCGAGCTGGCTCACCACCTCGGCGCCGTCGAAATTGGCGATGTCCACCGAGCCGTTGCGCAGGCCCGCCAGCATGGTGCCCTGGTCGCCGATGACACGAATATCGACCTGGTCCAGCTTGGGCAGGCCGGCCTGCCAGTAGTTCGGGTTGCGCACCAGGGTCCACGACGCGTCCTTGGAATGCGCCGATACCACGAACGGCCCCGTGCCGATAAGCTCGCGGGTCGGATCGAAGGTGCCGGCCGCGAACTCGTCCATGGGCATGATCATCGCATTGGAATCGGCAACCGAAGCGAGGAAGCCGGCATAGGGCGTCTTGAGGTTGAAGGCGATGCGGCGCGCGTCGAGCGCCTCGATCGTGTCGATCATCAACAGGCGGCCGCGCAGGGGCGAAGCGGTATCGGGATCGAGAATGCGCTCGAAGCTCTTGACCACGTCGTTCACCGACAGCGCGCGGCCATTGGTGAAGCTGACGCCGTCGCGCAGGGTGAACACATAGCGCGTCGGGGATTCCATGTCGTAGGATTCGGCGAGGAGCGGTGACGGGTTCACGCCGTCATCCAGCGTCATCAACTGCTCGTAGACCAGCGACAGGATATTCTTGGACACGGTCTGGCCGTTGTTCTGCGGGTCGGTGCCGGTCACATCGGAAGGCACGGCCCAGGTCAACGTGCCCTGGGCAAATGCGGCTTGCGGCGTGGCGGCAGCGACGGCCGCAAGCGAGATCGCCAGGGCGGCGGCGAGCCCGATGCGCGACAGCGTCGCAGGGCGGTGCAGGGCGATAGCATCGATCATGATCACTCCTTGGAGCGGACGGGGACATGACGGTCCAACCAGTCGAGCGTGGCGGCGAGCCTTGCGCGGCGATAGGCGACGGGACCGACGATCGTCGCCATGTGGTTTCCATCGGGAATGAGGAGCATCTCGGCGGTGCGGCCGAGATAGCGCAGCAGGCCGAACATGCCGAGCGACTGGTCGGGCGTGCAGCGCAGATCGCGCTCTCCCTGGATGAAGAGAAGCGGCGTGCGGCATTGCTGCGCATAGTGCATAGCCGAACGGTCGGCATAGCCCGCCTCGTCCTCGAACGGGTCGAGCCCGGCCTCGTGCGGCTGATACCAGGAGGCGATGTCCGAGACGCCGAAGGACACCCGCAGATCGGTGTTCGGATTTTCGACGACGCCGGCCTTGAAGCGATCGGAGCGCGAAGCGAGCCACGCACTGGCGAAGCCGCCATGCGAGATGCCGATCACGGCGAGCTGCTGCGGATCGGCGATCCCGGCCGCGATGGCAAAGTCGATGGCCGCGTGATGATCGATTTCGCCGATCTTGCCCCAATGCGCGCTGATCGACTGCGCGAACGCGTCGCCATAGCCATAAGAGCCGCGGAAATTGTGGAACACCACGGCATAGCCGGCCTCCACCAGCATATGCACGTCGGAGAAGAAGACCTCGCCGAACGAGCCATAGGGGCCGCCATGCACCTTGAGCACGGTCTTCGTGGGGCCGTCCGCGCCCGGCGGCACGACGATCCACACATCCATCCGGTGCGTGCCGTCGACGTCGATCCGGTGCCGGCGCACGTCGAGCGGGAGGTCGGCGGCCGCGGTCAGGCTTGTCTGCCCAGCAGGCGCGTACCGCAGCAGATGCGGCGGACTGCCGAGCGATGTCCTGGCCACGATCAAGCCGTCTGCCGTCGCCCCGACAATCGCAAGGGACGCCGTGGGCTCCTGTGCCGCAATCGTCACACTCTCCGGCCCATCAAGGGCAATCTCGAGAATCTCCGTTCGCCCCGCGCGCTCGCCGGTGACCAGCGCGCGGCCCTTGTCGGCCGAGACGACGAGCGCATCCGACAGGCCGCCCCAGTCGGCGCACATGTCGGCCTGGAAGCGACTTCCGAGGCCGGTCGGCCAGCCCGCCGTCCGGTTGCTCCGCTTGCCCGTGCGCAGGTCGACGACGAACAGGTCGAGCTTGTTGCCGTAGCGGCTCGCGCCCGGCTTGAAGGTCGATGAGACGAGGGCGATCCGGTGCGCGTCGACAAAGGCAAAGCGCGCCATCCAGCCCAACCCCGCCGGGACCAGGCTGCGCACATCGCCGGAGGCGAGATCGACGCTACTCAGCTCCGGCGAGGGGCCCGCCGCCTCATCGGCGGGGTCGAACGCGCTCTTGAACGCCACGTGCTTGCCGTCAGGAGAAAATGTGGGTTGGCTCAGCACGCGGTCCAGCGGGATATCGAGAACCCTGACCGCGCCGCCTTTCCGATCGATGATGCCGATGCCCGACAGATTGTCGTCGACGAGGCCCTGCCCTTCATGCCGCCAGAAGCGCCGCGTGACGCGAATGGGGGCCGCGGGATCGCGCGGCCCGTTGACCGGATAGAGGAAGGCCAGTTGCGCCCCGTCGGGGGACCAGCCGACGCTGCCGGCTCGCACGCCATGTGCATGCCCAGCGAGAGTGCGCCCCGCCCAGCCATCGCCGCTGTATTCGACGAGCAGGATCTGCCGGCGATCGCCCGCCATTTCGGTCGTCGCCAGCGCGTCACCATCCGGCGACCAGGAGGGGCGGGAGATCGATGCGCTGGAATGACATTCGAACAGCACAGTGCCGCTCGCAGCATCCAGGATCGCCAGGGTAAAGCTGTCGGCGTCGCCCGCCACGCGGCTATGCACCAGCGCGACAAGCCTGCCGTCCGGCGATGCTTCCGCGCTGCGCAGGAAATCGATGGCTTCGATACGCTCGATGATGGTCAAGGAAAACGGTCTTTCTGGTCAAGAGGCAGCAAGAGATCGCGGATCGACGCGGTGAACAGCGCGACAACCCGGGTCGATGCGTCGAGGCGATAGTAGAGCAGCAGCCCTTCCATCATGGCCCGCACCAGGATCGCCAGATCGGCGCAGGGCCGCGGCGGCGCGATGTCGTAGACGGTGAAGAAGCGCTCGAGCAGCGACACCATGTTGCGGTGCGACTGCTGATAGATGGCCTTGAGGCGCACCGCAGTCTGCGGGTTCGCCACGGCCGCGGCACGGAACTCCGCCTGCGCATCCTGCCACTGCACATCCGGCAGTGCCGCGACCAATGTATCGCCGAATTCCTCGAGGCGAAAATCGGGCGCTCCGATGCGCTCCTTCAGATGATGCCAGTGCTGCTGCTGGCCGGCATTGCGCAGCTCGACGACGGCGAAGAACAGATCTTCCTTGCCGGCGAAATTGGAATAGATCGCGCCGGTCGTGCACGATGCCTGCGCACAGATGTGCTGCAGCGATGCGGCCTTGAACCCCTTGGCGATAAACACGCGATGCGCGGCCTCGATGAGGTCCGCCCGCATCTGCTCCTGGGCTTCAACCCGCGAAAGTCGCACCTTGGCTTGCATTGCAGATAACGTCGTTATCCGAATAATGACGTTATGTCAAACCCCACTGCGAGGTGCCGACCCCTTCCTCTCGGGAGTCGAGGCCTCCGGCAATTCCGGGCCGGCTCGATGCCAGCATGTCTACATGTCCATATAGACCGGCCCTTCACCGCCTTGGGGCGGGGTCCACTCGATGTTCTGCTCTGGATCCTTGATGTCGCACGTCTTGCAGTGGATACAATTCTGCGCGTTGACTACAAAGGTCGCGCCAGCGGCGGTCTCGCGCCATTCGTAGACGCCCGCCGGACAGTAGCGCGCAGACGGCCCGCCGAATACGTCGTGCTCGGAGCGCTTGTGCAATGCCGGGTCGAGCACACGCAGATGTACCGGCTCGTCTTCGGCATGATTGGTGTTGGTAAGATACACCGACGACATCCGGTCGAACGTCACTTTGCCGTCCGGGCGAGGATAGGCGATTGGCTGGAAGGCGCGCGCGGGGCGAAGCGTGGCATGGTCGGCCTTGCCGTGGCTCACGGTGCCAAAGGCGGACCAGCCGTGGAAGAGGGTCGTGAACCACATGTCGAGCCCCGCGAGGCCGAGGCCCAGGACCGTGCCGAAACGCGACCATAGCGGCTTCACGTTCCTGACGGGATAGAGATCGCGGCCGATCGGTCCACCGCGCCAACCGGCTTCATAGTCGCCGAGATCATCGTTGCCGCGACCCGCGCTCAGCGCAGCACTTACCGCTTCGGCCGCGGCAATACCGGACAAGATGGCGTTGTGGCTGCCTTTGAGACGCGGAACATTCACGAAGCCAGCGGCGCAACCCAGCAGCGCGCCGCCCGGAAAGCACAGCCTGGGCACGGATTGCCAGCCGCCTTCCGTGATCGCCCGCGCGGCATAGCCGACGCGCCGCCCCGATTCCAGCATCGGCCTGATGGACGGATGCGTCTTGAAGCGCTGATACTCGTCATAGGGCGAGAGGTATGGATCGGCGTAGCCGAGATGCACGACAAAGCCGACCGAGACCTGATTGTCGCCGAAATGGTAGATGAAACCGCCGCCGCCCGTGTCGTTGCGCAGGGGCCAACCCAATGTGTGCTGGACCAGGCCGGGCCTATGATGCTCGGGCGCGACCTCCCAGATCTCCTTGAACCCAAGGCCGAACTTGGCGGGCTCGCCGGCGGCCAGATCATAGCGGGCGATAGCCGCCTTGCTAAGCGAGCCGCGAGCCCCTTCCGCAAGCAGCGTGTATTTGGCGAGCATGGCGACACCGCGCTCAAAACGGAGCCCCGGCTCGCCATTGCGCAGCCGGCCGCGATCCCCCGTGGCGACGCCGATGATCTCGCCGCGCTCCCCGTGCAGCAGCGCGCTGGCGGCGAAGCCGGCATAGATCTCGACGCCCAGCTTTCCGGCTTCGCTCGCCAGCCAGCGGCAAATCTCGCCAAGGGATGCAATGAAGTTGCCATGGTTCGACAGCAAAGGCGGCATCAGAAAGCCAGGCACGGCGATCTGCCGCGCGGCCGTGAGGAAGGCGAGGCGATCGATTCGAACGGGCGTGGTCCGAGGGAAATCTGCGCTCTTGCGGCCATCGGGAATCAGGGTATCGAGCCCGACCGGGTTGATGACGGCTCCCGAGACGATATGCGCGCCGACCTCGGCGGCCTTCTCGAGCACGACGACATGCGCCGCGGGATGGATCTGCTTGATGCGGATCGCAGCCGCAAGCCCCGCGGGCCCTGCGCCCACGATTAGCACGTCGCAGCAGAGGGTCTCCCGGTCGCCGGGGCCGGCTTCAACGGCATCACTCACGCGTGGCTCGCGTCGCGGCTGCGGCATGCGTCAGACGCGCTCCATCGCCAGCGCGAGCCCCTGCCCCACTCCGATACACATGGTGACGAGCGCGCGCTTCCTGCCCGCCAGGTGCAGCTCCACTGCCGCCGTGCCCGCAAGCCGCGCGCCCGACATGCCGAGAGGATGCCCGAGCGCTATCGCACCGCCATTGGGATTGATGTACTCGCCATCGACCAGCAGCTCCAGCTCACGCAGAACGGCTATGGCCTGGCTGGCGAAGGCCTCGTTGAGCTCGACCAGGTCGAACGCCTGTGGCGCGAGCCCAAGACGCGCACAGAGCTTCCGCGTCGCCGGGGCCGGTCCCATGCCCATGATGCGCGGCGGAACGCCAGCCGCGGCGGCGCCGAGCAGGCGCGCGATGGGTGTCAGCCCATGCCGCTGCGCCGCGGCTTCGGACGCGACGATCAGCGCCGCGGCGCCGTCATTGACGCCCGAGGCATTGCCCGCCGTCACCGTGCCTCCCTGCCGGAACGGCGTGGGCAATTTCGCCAACGCGTCGAGCGTGGTGCCAGCGCGCGGATGCTCATCGGTATCGACGATCACCGCCTCACCCTTCCTGCCAGGAGTGGCGACGGGCACGATCTCGCGCGCGAGCCGCCCGTTCCGCTGCGCTGCGACTGCACGCTGCTGGCTGCGCAGCGCGAAGGCGTCCTGGTCGGCGCGGCTGACCGCATAGTCCGCGGCGATATTCTCGCCGGTTTCCGGCATCGAATCGACGCCGTATTGTGCCTGCATCAGCGGATTGACGAAGCGCCAGCCGATGGTCGTGTCATGGATCTCGGCCTTGCGCGAGAAGGTGCTCTCGGCCTTGGGCAGCACGAAGGGCGCGCGGCTCATCGACTCGACGCCCCCCGCGATGATCAGCTCCGCCTCGCCCGCGCGGATGGCGCGTGCCGCCGTCATCACCGCATCTAGGCCCGAACCGCAAAGTCGGTTGACCGTCGTGCCGGGCACGGATTGCGGCAATCCCGCAAGCAGCAGGCTCATGCGCGCCACGTTGCGATTGTCCTCGCCCGCCTGATTGGCACAGCCGAAAATCACGTCGTCGACAGCCTCCCAATCGAGGCTCGTATGTTCCGCCACCAGCGCCCTGAGCGGCACCGCGCCGAGATCGTCGGGGCGCACGGAGGACAGCGCGCCGCCGAAGCGACCGATGGGCGTGCGCCTGTAGGCGCAGATGAACGCATCACGCATGCGCGTGCTCGAGTTGGCGTGTGAGTTCGGGAACGAGCTCGAACAGATCGCCCACCAGCCCATAGTCGGCCACCTCGAAAATCGGGGCCTGCGCATCCTTGTTGATAGCCACGATGGTCTTGGCGTCCTTGATCCCGGCCAAATGCTGAATGGCTCCCGAAATGCCGACGGCGACATAGATCTGCGGCGCGACGATCTTGCCAGTCTGCCCAACCTGGCGATCATTCGATGCGTAGCCGGCATCGACGGCGGCGCGACTGGCACCGATGGCGGCACCGAGCCGATCGGCGAGCGGCACGAGCAAAGCGTCGAATTGCTCCTTGGAGCCCAGCGCCCGCCCGCCGGCAATGATCACGCGGGCGCCACCAAGCGTCGGACGATCGGTTGGCGAAAGAGTCTCGGCGAGGACGACCGTAGCGCTCTTGCCGACCTCGATTTGCACGCGCCGGATTGGAGCGGCTTCGGCCGCGTTGTCGGCCGGCGCGAAGGCGGAGCAGCGGATCGTCAGGACGACATGCGCGCTCATGACCCGCACCGTCTCGATCGCATTGCTTGCATAGACCGGATGCTCGAACGTCCTCGCCTCGACGATCCGCGTCACTTCCGAAACCTGCGTCACATCGATCATGGCCGCGACCCGCGGCATGACATCCTTGCCGACCGAGGAGGTCGACGCGACAAGCGCCGAATAGCTCGGCGCCAGGGCGACGATCACACGGCCCAGCGGCACGGCCGACTGGTGCTTCAAGGCCGGATCGTCGGCGAGAAGCACCGCGCGAACCGAACTCAGCATCGCAGCCTCTTCTGCCACCGCGGCGCAATCGGCTCCGGCGACAAGAAGGTCCACCGGCGCGCCAAGCGACAAAGCCGCGCTCAGGGCCCGCCGCGTCGAGTCGCCCAGATGGGCGCCGTCATGATCGCAAAGGATGAGTGTTGCCATGCCAGCTAGACCGAGAGGGCCTTGAGGATCTGGGCAAGCTCAGCGGCCGAACCGAGGGTCCGGCCGCGATGGCGCGCAGGCGGCGGACGCGTGGACAGCACTTCGAGGCGCGGTGCGATATCCAGCCCGAAGCTGGCAGCCGGGCGAATGGCGAGCGGCTTGGATCTGGCCTTCATGATATTGGGCAGCGACGCATAGCGCGGCTCGTTCAGCCGCAAATCCGTCGTTACCACCGCCGGCAGCGGCATTTGCACCGTCTGCGTCCCACCATCGATCTCGCGGTCCAACTCGATGCCCTGCGCCGTGAAGGCGAGCTTCGACGCAAACGTCGCCTGCGGCCAGTCGAGAAGCCCGGCCAGCATCTGGCCGGTCTGGTTGGCGTCGTCGTCTATGGCCTGCTTGCCCATGATGATAAGATCGGCCGCTTCGTCCCGTGCGATGGCGGCCAGCAATTTCGCCACACCAAGTGGCTCGATACGTTCGGAGGTCTCCACCAGGATCGCCCTGTCGGCACCCATGGCGAGGCCCGTCCTCAGGACATCCTGGGCGGCGGGCGGGCCAACCGAGACCACGACCACCTCGGCGGCCTGCCCACGCTCTCTTATCCGTAGCGCTTCCTCCAGGGCAATCTGGTCGAAGGGATTCATCGCCATCTTGGCCGAGGTCTGATCGACACCGGAGCCATCGGCGTTCAGCCTAATACGGACATTGGCGTCGATGACGCGCTTGGTAGAGACGAGGATTTTCATAGTCATGTCTCTGACAGTGGATAGAA
>JBDHTK010000085.1:0-11363 GCA_039808625.1 Devosia sp.
CAGCGTCTTGCTGCCGCCGCCGTCGATGCCGACGATGATGTCAGTCATTTGCCGGGTCGGACTCGACGATCTTCACGTCGACCCCCAGGTCGATGAGCCGCGCCCGCCACTCGCTGCTGAGGTGCCAGTCGGTGATGATCCGCGTGCGGCTCAGCGGCGCCACGCGATAGGTCGCGGTGGTGCCGAACTTGCTGGCGTCGGTGAGGATATAGCTCACCGCCGAACGCGACAGCATGCGGCGGTTGAGGTTGGCCTCGGCGCTGTCGACGCTGTAGAGCGCGCCGTCGTCGGCAATGGCGCTGACGCCGAGGAACAATTGGTCGAACCACAGCGATTCCAGCATCGCCTCGGCCTCGGGGCCGACCAGCGAGGCGTTCTCGCTGCGCAACTGCCCGCCCAGCACCGCGACGGTGAGATTGGGCACGTTGAGGAATTCCTGCGCCACGGCCAGTCCGTTGGTGAAGATGCGCAGCGGCATCGGGTTGAGCCGGATGAGCCGGGCGAGTTGCAGCACCGTGGTGCCCGCATCGAGGAAGATCGAGGCGTGCGGCACGAGCAGCTTATAGGCGGCGCTGGCGATTGCCCGCTTGGCCGAGAGGTGGCGCTTGGCGCGCTCCTGGAAGGCGACCTCGACCGACGAGCCTTCGGCGATGCGCGCCCCGCCATGCACGCGGTCGATCGCCCCCTCGCGCTCCAGCACGTGCAGGTCGCGCCGAATCGTCGCGAGCGAGGCGCCAACCGCCTCGGCCAGCGCCTGCACCGTCGAAAAGCCGTGCGCGTAGAGATAGCCCCTGATGGCATCCAGCCTTTCCACCTTGAGCCCCTCGCCCTGCATCGTGCTTCCCTCACAGCGATAAAACGCGCTCTTTTGCGCAGCCTTGAACATCAATAAATCATAAGTCAATCACAATCATGATCGAATATGATGTCTGTGCAAGCGTAGTCGCGTGTTCTGCCGGCTGGCGCCGGCCAGCCGCGCCTCGACGCGGGCGGTGCTGGCGCGGAGAGGCTCAGGCCGGTCCGCCGGGGCGGGCGCCGTAGCGCCGCGCCAGCGAGGCGCAGACCATGAGCTGAATCTGGTGGAACAGCATGAGCGGCAGCACGATGAGGCTCACCGCCTGCCCCGCGAACAGGATGTTGGCCATCGGGATGCCCGACGCCATGCTTTTCTTCGAGCCGCAGAAGACGATGACGATCTCGTCCTCGGTGCTGAAGCGCAGCAGCCGGCTGGCTGCGGTGGTGATGGCGAGGCCGAGAGCGAGCATCACCATGTCCAGCACGATGACCAGCGCGAGGCTCTGCCAGCCCACCGCCGACCACACGCCGGCCACCATGCCTTCGCTGAACGCGGCATAGACGATGATGAGGATCGAGCCGCGATCGACGACCTGCGTCAGTGTCCTGTGCGCGCCGAGCCACTTGCCGATGAACGGCCGCGCCACCTGCCCGAGCGCGAAGGGCAGCAGCAGTTGCAGGGCGATGTCTTCGAGCGCGCTCAGCGAGAAACCGCCGGACCGGCTGGTGACGAGCAGCGCCACCAGCGCCGGCGTCACCACGATGCCGGCAAGGTTGGAGATCGAGGCTGCGCACAGCGCCGCCGGCACGTTGCCGCGCGCGATCGAGGTGAAGGCGATCGACGACTGCACCGTCGAGGGCAGCACGGCGAGGAACATGAGCCCGAGCGCCAGCGTGTCGCCGAGCCACGGCCGGAAAATGGCGACGAGGATCAGCCCGATGATTGGAAACACCAGATAGGTCGACAGGAACACCAGCCCCTGCAGCCGCCAGTGCATGATGCCGACGAGGATCGCCTTCGGCGCGAGCCGCGCCCCGTAGAGGAAAAACAGCAGCGCCACCGCGCCATAAGTCACCTTGTCGACCACCTCGGCGCTCACGCCGCGCGCCGGCAGCAGCGCGGCGAGAATGACAGTGGCGACGAGCGCCACGAGATAAAGGTCGATGGGCAGGCGCCGCCTTGGCCTCGGCTCGGCGGCGGGGGCGGGGTCCGGCGTCATGGGCGCGCCACCGCCGGCACATAGGCCTCGAGCTCGGCCGAGCCGACGTCGATCACCTGGCCGGTCTCGGCGGATTTGTAGAGCGCCATCAGCATCTCGACCACGGCGACGCCATCGGCGAAGGTTTCCATCGGCGCGCGCCCGGCGCGGAACGCCTCGACCATATGGCGGTTGGCATCGGTATAGCCGTAGCCCCCCGCCTCGTCCTCGAGCACCGGCATCAGCCCCTGCTCGGCATTCTGCTTTTCGACGAGGTCCTCGCCCTGCGTGCCCGTTACCTCGCGCGACATGAACACCTTGAGCCCGGTATTGAGGGTCGAAAACTCCATCGCATATTCGGGACCCAGCAACTCGATGACGATACGCAGCCCCGGCCCGACATAGGCCCACGATGTGGTCGCCTCGACCATCACCTCCTGCCCCTCGGCATCGACGAAGGTCAGGATGCCACGTGCAAAATCCTCGGCCGGACGGCGGCTGTAGTCGACCTCCGCGCCCATGCGGGCACGCAGCGCCGCCGCATATTTCGGCTGCGCCCATTTGAGCGTCGCCGTGGTGGCGCTGGCGGCCTTGAGGGTGAGGCTCGCGCGCGCCGCGCCCGGCGCGGTGAGCAGGAACCGCCCGACCTCGACCGAGTGGCACATCATGTCGAGCAGCACGCCGCCGCCCTGCTGGTCGCCGCGCCAGAACCACGGCTCGTGCGGGCCGGAGTGCTCCTCGGCCGCGCGTGCCAGATAGGGGCGGCCGGAATTGGGCACGGCACGTCGCCAGACGATCTCCTTGCCGCGTACCACCGCCGTCGAAAACAGCTGGTTCTCGAGATAGCCGTGCAGCAGCCCCGCCGTCTCGACCAGCGCCAGCATGCGCCGCGCTTCGCCGAGGGTACGCGCCAGCGGCTTCTCGCAGGCGACGGCGGTAAGGCGTGAGCGCCCGGCCCGCACCTCGGCGGCGATGGTCTCCATCGTCTGAAGCCGCGTGTGGTTGGGCGAGAGAATCCACACCGCATCGAGCCGCTCGTCGGCGAGCAGCGCGGCGAGGCTTTGATGCGCCACGCAGTCACCGAGACCGAGTTCGCCAACAGCGCGCGCGAATGCCTCGCGCTTCGCTGCGGTCGGGCTGAACACGCCGATCACCTCGACATTGCGCACGCCAACGAGCGCCTTGAGGTGGAAGTGGGCGATGAAGCCCGAGCCGATGAAGCCGATGCGCAGCGGGCGGCGGTCGGTGGCGGCAGTCATGGCGGTCCTTTCGAAAGGGAGTCAGTGCCGGCGGGCAGTGCCGGGAATGGCGGCAAGGAGCCCGCGCGTATAGTCGTGGCGCGGGTGAAGGAAGATGTCGCGGGTCGGCCCGATCTCGACGATCTCGCCATACCGCATCACCGCCATGCGGTCGCACACCTGCGCGGCGACGTGCAAATCGTGGGTGATGAACAGCATGGCGAGATTGAGCCGCGCCTTGAGGCTTTCAAGCAGTCTCAGCACCTGCGCCTGCACGGTGACGTCGAGCGCCGACACCGCCTCGTCGGCCACCAGCACGTCGGGCTCCGGCGCCAGCGCCCGGGCGATGCCGATGCGCTGGCGCTGGCCGCCGGAGAACTCGTGCGGCAGCCGCTCGGCCGCCCTGGGGTCGAGCCCGACCAGCTCCAGCAGTTCGCGCGCCCGCGCCAGCGCCTCGGACTTCGGCATGCCGCGTGCCACCAGCCCGTCGGCGATGGCGAGCCCGATCCTGCGGCGTGGATTGAGCGAGGCAAACGGGTCCTGGAAGATCATCTGGATTCGACTGCGGGCGGCCCGCAGCGCCTCGCCGCGCATGGCGCCAAAATCCTCGCCGCCGAGCAGGATACGGCCCGCATCCGGCTCGTTGATGCGGGTGACGAGGCGTGCCACCGACGACTTGCCCGAGCCGGATTCGCCGACCAGCCCCAGCGTCTCGCCGCGCCGGATCTCGAAGCTCACATCCTTGACGGCGTGCACGGTGCGGACCTCGCCGAACAGCCCCATGCGCGAGCGATAGGTCTTGGTGAGGCCGCCGACGGCGAGCGCCACCGGACCGCTCACTGCCGGCCGCTCGGGCGGCACGCCCGAGGGCACCGCCGCGAGCAGCGCCCGCGTGTAGGGGTGCCTCGGGTTGCGCAGCACCTCGTCGGCCGTCCCCTGTTCGACGACGACGCCCTTCTCGAGTACCAGCACGCGGTCGGCGATGTCCGACACGACGCCGAAATCGTGGGTGATGAAGATCACCGAGGTGCCCCGCCGCCGCTGGATGTCGCGAATGAGCACGAGAATCTGCGCCTGCGTCGTGACGTCGAGCGCCGTCGTCGGTTCGTCGGCGATGAGCAGCGCCGGTTCGAGCGCCAGCGCCATCGCGATCATGGTGCGCTGCCGCTGGCCGCCCGAGAGCTGGTGCGGATAGGCCTTGAGGATGCGCTCGGGATCGGGGAGCTGCACCTCGCGCGCCAGCTCCAGCGCCCGCGCCCGCCGTTCCTCGACGCCGAGCAGATCGTGCGCCTCGAACACCTCCATGATCTGCGCGCCGATGCGCATCGCCGGGTTGAGGGCGGTCATCGGCTCCTGGAAGATCATGCCGATGCGGCGCCCGCGCAGGGTCCGGCGACGCGCCGGATCGAGCGTCACGAGATCGACATCCTCGAACAGCGCCGCCCCCCGCTCGATGCGGATGACGCGCGGCAACAGCCCCATCAGCGTCTGCGCGCACAGCGACTTGCCCGAACCCGACTCGCCGACGATGCACAGGATCTCGCCCTGCGGCAGCTCGAAGCTGAGATCGGCGAGCGCATAGTCGCGGTCGCCACCTTCCGGCAGGCGGAGAGCGAGATGCTGGACCGAGACGGTCGGCGCAGCGGCGGTGGCGGTCGTCGTCATGGTCAGTACCCCAATGCGATGCCGTCCTTGCGATGATCGGAGGCGCCCCACAGGACGCCGCGCGCGCGGTCGATCCAGATCGCCTGGCAACCTCCTAGCGGCTCGTCGGCGATGCGCGTCGCATGGCCGCGCGCCTCGAGCTCGGCACGCACGCTCTCGGGGATGGTCGGCTCGAGGCTGATCGCCCCGTCGACGAAGAAGCTGCGCGGCTGGTCCGAGGCTGCCTGCACATCATGGCCGTGGTCGAGCACCTGCGAGATGAAATGCGCGTGGCCCGTGGCCTGATACTGCCCGCCCATCACCCCGAAGCTGCACACCGCCTGGCCGTCGCGCATCAACAACGCCGGGATGATGGTGTGGAACGGCCTTTTGCCGGACGCATAGGCGTTGGGATGCCCCGGCACGAGCGAAAAGCCGGCGCCGCGGTTCTGCAGCAGCACGCCGGCCTTTTCGGCATAGATGCCGCTGCCGAAGGCGAAGAACAGCGAGTTGATGAGCGACATGGCGTTGCCGTCGCGATCGACGACGCTGACATAGACCGTGTCGCGATGCACGGGCAGGTCCCAGCTTTCCGCCGGCGAGGCGCGGTCGAGCGCGATGCGGCTGCGCAGTGCTTCGATCATGGCGTCGGAAAGGATGTCGGCGACCGGTACCGTCATGTAGTCGGGATCGGCGACCAGCGCGTCGCGCTGCCGGTAGGCGGCCTTGGTCGCCTCGGCCAGCAGGTGGATGCGGTCGGCCGCGCTCCAGCGGGCATCGCCGAGGTCGAATCCGTCGAGCAGCCGTGCCATGATGAGCGCCGCCAGACCCTGCCCGTTTGGCGGGCATTCGTAGAGCTCGTGGTCGCCATAGCGCACCGAGATCGGCTGCGTGCGCTCCGCCTCGAAGCCCGCGAAGTCGTCGAGCGTGTGGACGCCACCTAGCGCCTGGAGCGTCGCCACGATATCGGCGGCAACGCCCCCCTCATAGAACGCCCGGCGCCCGTCGCGGGCGATGGCGCGTAGCGTGGCTGCCAGCGCCGGATTGGCGAGGCTGTCGCCGACGGCCGGGGGCCGGCCGCCGGGGAGGAACTGGGCGGCGGCCGGCGCGTGCCCCTCCACCCGGAACGCGTAGCGCGCCCAATCGAGGGCGACGCGCGGCGTCACGGTGAAGCCGGACTCGGCGATGTCGATCGCCGGACGCAGGATGCGCTCGAGGCCGATGCGGCCATGCTCGTCGCTCAGCCGGCACCAGGTGGCGACAGCGCCGGGTACCGTCACCGCCTCGACAGCCAGATCTGGAATGCTGGTCCAGCCACGTGCGAGGCATTGGTCGAGGCTTGCCGCCCGCGGCGCGCGGCCCGAGCCATTATAGGCGACCGGTTCGGCACCGGCCGGCGCGTAGAGCGCGAAGCAGTCGCCGCCGATGCCGGTCATGTGCGGATCGAGCACGCCCTGCACGGCAACTGCGGCAAGGGCCGCATCGACCGCATTGCCGCCATCGCGCAGCACGTCGACCGCGGCAAGCGTCGCCAGCGGATGCGAGGTCGCAGCCATGCCGTGACTGGCCAGCGCCACCGACTTGCCGGGAACCATGAAGTCGCGCTCACGCATCTGCCCTGCCCTCCAGCACGCCTGCACCCGGCTGCAGGATGTCGTGGCCCGGCACCTCGAACAGCCCCTCGCGCAGGCGCTCGAGGCCGCTGGCGATGGTGCCATAGAGCCCGGCGCGGCTGCCGAGCTGACTGATGGCGCAGGCCGGCGGCGCCACCATACACAATGGCAGGTAGTGCGCGACGCGTGCCAGGAGCTCGGGCCGCGCGCCAATGCTGCCGCCCAGGATGACGCGCTCCGGATCGACCACCGCCGACACCGCAAGGATGGCTTCCGCCAGGAGCCGCGCCGTCTCCTCGAGCGTGGCGATGGCCAGTTTGTCGCCGGCGCCCAGGCGATCGAAGATCTGCCGCACGGTGAGGCCCGGTTGCCCGCCAGCACCCTCGTAGCGCGCGCGGATCGCGGCGCTGCCGATCATGGTTTCGAGGGCGCCGGCGTGGAAAGTGCGCCCGTCATAGGGGCTGGCGCCGATCGGCAGCGTCGAGATCTCGCCGGCGCCGCCATGCGCCCCACGCAGGATGCGGCCCTCGTTGATGACGCCCATGCCGATGCCGGTGCCGAGCGCAATGAACACGAAATTGTCGACGCCCCGCCCCTCGCCCAGCCACTGTTCGCCCTTGGCCGCCATGTTGACGTCGTTGCCGATCTCGACGGCGAAGCCGACCAGCTCGCCGAGCCGCGCTACGATCGGCACGCCGTCGAGACCGGTGATGTTGGGCACCATGAACAGCCTTTGCGCGCGCACGTCATAGGCGCCGGGGATGCCGATGGTACCGACCATGACACGCGTGTCGGGAACACCGATGCGTGCACACAGCGTGCCGGCGAGACGCGCGAGCTGGGCAATGACGTGCTCGCCGCCGCGCGGATCGGTCGGTTCGACGATTTCGGTGAGGATGAGCCCATGCATGTCAGCAAGGGCAGCCTGAATCTTCGTTCCACCCACATCGGCGCCGAACACCAGCGCTCGGTCGGCGCACACCTCGTAGGTCGCGGCGCTGCGCCCCACGGCACCCTGTGTGCGTCCAGCAAGGCGCAGCCAGCCGCCCTCCTCGAGCTCACGCACCACCTCCGACATGGTCTGCTTGGACAGGCCCGTGAGCCGCGCCAGCTCGGCACGCGACACGGCGCCGCGCTCGAGCAACACCCGCATCACCGTGCGCATGGTGAGTTGCCGCGGCGTCGCCGGGGAGGTGAAGTCGGTCATTCGAAGCTCATATTCGTCAACCTAACGAACAAATGATCGGATAACCTGCACATAGTCAAGCGATTTGCGCAGGAGTTTGAGCGACTTCGCACATTTTATGGCCGGAATAAGATCATTTGGTTCGCAAACTTTACAAATGAAAATTTCTGTGCTTCGTTTTCCCTCGGAGGAGCGCGACGCGTAGGGCGTCCCGCAAAATCAGGGATCACAACAATGACCGCTTCCAGGAAGCTGATGGTGCTGGCCGGCATCGTCGCCCTCACCATGTCGTCGGCGAGCGCGCAGACCCTGCGCGTCGGCCTGCAGGACGATCCGGATACGCTCGATCCGGCAACGGGCGGCACCTATACCGGCCGCATCGTGTTCGAGGCGCTCTGCGACAAGCTGCTCGACGTCAACGCCAATCTCGAGATCACCCCCAAGCTCGCCACGGCCTGGTCGTGGAACGACGCCAATACCGAGCTGACGCTGACGCTGCGCGACGGCGTCGTCTTCCAGGACGGCACCCCCTTCGACGCCGAGGCCGTGAAGTTCAACATTGAGCGCATGAAGACGATGGACGGCTCCAGCCGCCGCGCCGAGCTGTCGCCGGTCTCCTCGGTCGAGGTGGTCGACCCGCATACCGTCGTGCTCAAGCTCGAAACGCCATTCGCGCCGCTCCTGTCGGTGCTCACCGACCGCGCCGGCATGATGGTCTCGCCGACCGCCGCCCAGGCTGGCGGCGAGTTCACCGCCAACCCGGTCTGCGCCGGCCCCTACAAGTACGCGGCCCGCAGCGCCCGCGACTTCATCCGCCTCGACCGCTTCGCCGACTACTGGAATGCCGGCGAGATCGGCTATGACGCCGTCGAATATCAGATCATCCCGGATTCGACGGTGCGCCTGTCACGCCTGCAGGCGGGCGATCTCGATGTCGCCGAGCGCATCGCGCCGACCGACCTCGCCACCATCCGGGCCGACACCAACCTGCAGCTGCAGACCTCGCCAGGCCTCGCCGTCTCGCACCTCTTCATCAATGTCGGCGAGAGCGGCGGCGTGCTTGCCGACAATCCCAGGCTGCGCGAGGCACTCGAGCTGTCGATCGACCGCAACGTCATCAACCAGGTGGCGTTCAACGGCGAGTTCACTGCCGACAACCAGATGATCCCGCCCTCGAGCCAGTACTACAGCACCAAACACCCGATGCCGGCGCGCGACGTCGCCGCCGCCCAGGCGCTGATCGCCGAGTCGGGCGTCGGCAACCCGACCATCGAGATCACCTACGAGAACTCGCTGACCGACGGCCGCGTCGCCCAGATCATACAGTCGATGGCCCAGGAAGCCGGCTTCACCGTCAACCTGCTGCCGCTCGAGACCTCGTCGGCGATCGAACGCTACCTCGCCGGCAATTTCGAGCTCTATATCGGCAACTGGAGCGGCCGCGCCGACCCCGACCCGACGCTCTATACCTTCTTCGGCACGGGCGGCAGCCAGAACCTCAATAGCTACTCCTCGCCGGAGCTCGACAAGGTGCTGATCGCTGCCCGCCAGCAGCTCGACGTCGACGCCCGCAAGGCGCTCTACGAGCAGGCGGCCGACATCTACCTTGCCGACCGGCCGACCATTCCACTCTACCACCCGACCTGGTTCTGGGGCGCGCGGGCCAATGTCGCCGGCATCCACATCTATCCCGACGGCCTGCTGCGCATGACCGGCATCAAGCCGGCCAACTAGGCCCAGTCGTGAACATGGCGCCCGGGCCGGCTGTCCGGGCGCCCTCCCCTTCCCGGCCGAGAGGCGGATCGACATGGTCTCCTTCGTCGCACGACGTCTCCTGATCGCGATCCCCACCCTGCTGCTCGTCTCGGTGCTGGTTTTCAGCCTGCTGAAGCTGCTGCCGGGCGACCCCGCGCTCGCCCTCGCCGGACAGGAGCCCGACCCCGAGGTCATCGCCTACCTGCACCAGAAATACGGTCTCGACCAGCCGCTGCCGGTGCAGTATCTGCGCTGGCTTTCGGGCATCCTGCAGGGCGATTTCGGCCTCTCGGTGCGCACCCGCCTGCCCATCGGCGAGATGCTGCTCAACCGCCTGCCGGTGACCATCCAGCTCTCGCTGCAGGCCATGCTGATCGCCTTGCTCATCGGCATTCCGGCCGGCGTCCTTGCCGCCATCCGCCGCGGCACGGCCTTCGACTACGTCGTCAGCCTGATCGGCCTCGGCGGCCTCTCCATCCCGAGCTTCTGGCTTGGCATCATGCTCATCCTGTTCTTCGCCGTCTCGCTGGGCTGGCTGCCGAGCGGCGGCTATGTCAGCCTCTTCGTCTCGCCGCTCGACAATCTGCGTTACACGCTCCTGCCCAGCATCGTGCTCGGCACCGCCGCTGCGGCCATCGTCATGCGCCATACGCGCAGCTCGATGATCGACGTGCTGAAGCAGGACTATGTCCGCACCGCCCGAGCCAAGGGCCTGCGCGAGCATCTGGTGGTCATCCGCCATGCCCTGCGCAACGCCCTCATCCCGGTGGTGACGACCAGCACGCTGCATCTGGGCGAGTTGCTCTCCGGCGCCGTGCTCACCGAACAGGTGTTCGGCATCCCCGGTTTCGGCAAGATGATCGTCGACGGCGTGTTCAGCCGCGACTACGCGGTGGTGCAGGCAGTCGTCCTCGTTTCCGCAGTGATGTTCATCCTCCTCAGTCTCGTCGCCGACATCGCCTATGTCGTCTTGAGCCCGAGGCTGCGCGCATGACGGACACCGCACCCCCGCTCGCCGCCCCGCGCGGCGGCCCTCGGCGCTCGGCGCTCGGCCGCGCCCTCGCCCACCCGAGCACGCGCATCGGCGGCGTCATCGTGCTGTTCTTCGTCTGCGTCGCGCTCTTCGCGCCGTGGATCGCCCCCTACGATCCGAATGCCTCGGACTGGCTAACCATCCGCCAGGCACCCTCGGCGCTGCACTGGTTCGGCACCGACGACCTCGGCCGCGACATCCTCTCGCGCGTCATCTTCGGCGCTCGCGCCTCGCTTGCCGCCGGCATCATCGCCGTCGCCATCGCCATCGCGCTCGGCGTGCCGCTGGGGCTGATCGCCGGCTATTTCGGCGGCCTCGTGGATGCGGTGATCTCGCGCTTCACCGACGCACTGCTCGCCGTCCCCTTCCTCGTCCTTGCCATCGCGCTCGCCGCCTTCCTCGGCGCCAGCCTCGAGAACGCCATGATCGCCATCGGCGTCTCGGCCATGCCGATCTTCATCCGCCTGACGCGCGGACAGGTGCTGTCGATCAAGAACGAGGATTACGTCACCGCCGTGCGCGCCCTGGGCGTGCGCGACCGCGAGGTGCTCCTGGCGCATGTCCTGCCCAACGTGCTGGCGCCCATCGTCGTGCAGGGCACCATCACCATGGCCGTTGCCGTGCTCGCCGAAGCGAGCCTCGCCTTTCTCGGCCTCGGCCAGCGCCCGCCGGCACCCTCCTGGGGCAGCATGCTCGACGTCGCCCGCCAGTTCCTCACCGAGGCGCCCTGGATGGCGATGTGGCCGGGCCTCGCCATCATCGCCATCGTGCTCGGCTTCAACCTGCTCGGCGACGGTCTCAACGACACGCTGAACCCGGTGGACTAGGGCGAATCGACATTCAGGTCATCCAGATCATAGCTGCGGCGAGATGGACGAAGCTGAGGAAGCTGCTGGCTCG
>JBDHTK010000086.1:0-11348 GCA_039808625.1 Devosia sp.
CCCGCGTGCGGCAATCTCCCGACGGATAGCCGCGGCTATATGATGCTCCGAATGCGCTTCAAGCCCGGCCAGCAGCGACAGGAAGTGGTTCTCGTCGCCGTCCAGCGCAACGATTTCAGTCACTTCGGCGCGGCCGGTGGTCAGCGTTCCCGTCTTGTCGAAGGCGAAGGTGTCGACGGTTGCGAGCGTCTCCAGCGCCCCGCCACCCTTGAACAGCACGCCTCCACGCGCCGCAGCCGACAGGGCCGAGAGGATGGCGGCGGGAACCGAAATGACGATGGCGCAGGGGCTGGCCGCGACCAGCAGCGTCGCCGCCCGGTAAAGCGCCTGTTCCCAGTCGCGCCCCAGCCAGTAGAAGGCGGCGAAGGCGATCACCGCCCCCGCCATGACCGCAACCGTATAGCGTTGCCCGAACCATTCGCTGAACCGCTCGGAGGGGGCTCGGGCCGCCTGCGCCTCGGTCACCAGCCGGATCATGCGGGCGATGGTCGAGTCGCCGACCGTCCTGGTGACGGCCACCTCCATCACGCCGTCCAGATTGACCGTGGCCTCGAACACCTGCGCGCCCGCCTCCTTGGAGACGGGCATGGACTCGCCGGTGATGTTGGCCTCGTCGATGCCGCCGCGTCCGTTGACGATCACGCCATCGGTCGGCACACGCGCACCGGGCCGCAGCACCACCACGTCGCCGACGGAAAGGTCCCCGGCGGCGACTTCTTCGACGGCACCGCCGGCCGTCCTGCGCAATGCCGTTTCGGGCCGCAATGCCATCAGCGCCTCGATGGCGCGCCGCGCCCGGCCGAGCGCGCGTTCCTCGAGCGTGGTCGAGATGCTGAACAGCGTCAGCAACACCGCTCCCTCGAAGGGGGCGCCGACGACCGCCGCCGCGATTGCCGCGGCGATCATCAAGAGGTCGATGTCGATTATGTGCCTGCGCCACAGCGCCGAAAGAGCGCGCCAGGCAGTCGGCAGGCCGCCGGCCAGATAGACGGCCACCAGACCCGGAAACTCCAGAGCGCCGAGAGCCACACCCGGCGGCCACCTGCCGATCGCAGCCATCGCCATGCCGAGGACAGTGACGACTGAAAGAACCAGCGACAGGTCGATGGGTAGAAATCGCTTCATATCAGGTTCCTGGCTGGCGCGGTCGCGGCCTCCCGGGGTTGGAGGGCGCCGTGCTGGCTGGGTGCAGGGTTTGATCAGGCAGCATTTTTGTGCCGCAGCGCAAGTGCCGCGATGGTGGTCCAGACGCCGGCGCGCAGGATCATCGCACCCATGGTGCGCGCCTCCCAGGCGCCGCCGGACCGGACATGCCACAGGAAGGCGGTAAAGATCGCGGCCGTCGCCACGGCGATGCCGAGCGACAGATGCGGGGACGGTCGGCGAGCGCCCGGGCGATCGCCACGCGCTGCGCCTCGCCGCCCGAAAGCAAGGCGGGCTTGACCATCGTGCGATGGCCGACTTCAGCCTCCAGAGGACTGCGGTTAGGTCGATCGTCCCCAACAGGAAAGCGACGCGCCATCCGCTTCCGTCAGGCCCTCGGTGAGATGCTTCCAAGATATATAATGTATGATATATATGGATGATGACGCCGTTGCTGATCGACCTTGCGGAGAACGACCTGCTTCCAGCGGATGCGGTCCTGCTCGACTGTTCGTGGTTCGCGCCCGAGGCGGGGAGGAGCGGGCTTGACGCCTTCCGCGACGAACATATCCCCGGCGCGCTGTTCTTCGACCTCGACAAGGCGTCCGACGCAGCTTCACCCTATCCGAACATGATGCCGACGGCCGAGCATTTCGCAGCTTTCGTCGGAAAACTCGGTATCGACAATGCGACCAATGTCATTGTCTACGACAGAAGCTACGTCTCTGCGCGCGTGTGGTGGACGTTCCAGCGATTCGGCCATCATCGCACGGCGATTCTCGATGGCGGATTGCGCCGTTGGAAGGCGCAGGGCAGGCCGGTCGAAAGCGGCGAACCGGCGCAGGCGCGTGCGGCGGTGTTCCGGCCCTCGTCGCCCGGCGGCGATATCGCGGTGTGGCAGGACGTCGGCGCAGCGCTTTCCTCCGGTGCGGAGCAGGTCGTCGATGCGAGACCGGCGGACCGATTCAGCGGCGCGCTTCCGTCGGGCTATCCCGGTCTCGCCAACGGCCATATGCCGGGTGCGGTGAACCTGCCCTGGACGACGATGATGCGACAGAACGGGGACTTCGGCTTCGTCGGGCAAGCGGAAGCCGAAGCGGCGTTTCGGGCGGCGGGCGTCGATCCCGATCGACCGATCGTCGCGACCTGCGGCTCGGGCGTCACGGCAGCCGTGCTTGCTTTCCAGCTACAGCGCATGGGCAAGCACGGCTGGAAGATCTACGACGGCTCCTGGAACGAGTGGGGCCGGCGATCCGACCTGCCGCGCGCAAGCCTGACCTGACCCCTTCGCCTGGTCTTAGGCGGCGCTGCTGGAACCCGTGCGCAGCGTGATCGCCTCGAGCACCCGCTTGGCGCCGTCGTCGATCGCATGCTGGATGGCGGCGCGCGCGCGCTCCGGCGAGCGGCTGCGCAGTGCCGCCAGCAGATCGTCGTAATTGTGGTGCTCGTTCACCGACCGGCGGCTTTCGGGATAGAGATAATTGAATCCCGGGCCGGTCTTGAGCCAGAGCGTCTCGATTACGCCGAGCAGCGTAGGCATGTCGGCGGCAGCGTAGAGAACGAAGCGGAATTCCTTGTTGATCTTCAAGGCGGCATGCGGCTCGCCCGTCGTCTTTGCCGTCATGTAGCGGGCCAGAAGCTGCTCCATCTCGGCGATCTCCGCAGCGGTGATGCGCACAGCCGCCTTCGCGGCCGCCAGTCCCTCCACGGCCTTCCTGACTTCCGCGATCTCGCCATATTGCGCTGCACTTACGGCCGGAACGCGGAAGGACTGGGCGGGCTCCGCCGTCAGGATGCCGGAAGCGGCAAACCTGACCAGCGCCTCGCGCACCGGTGTGATGCTCATGCCGAGCGCATCCGCAAGTTCCTTGGTGACCAGACGGGTGCCCGGCTCCAGCCGGCCCTCGATCAACGCACTCCGCAGTTCGTCCTCGACATAGCCGACGAGGCTCTTGCGCGGAGCGGCTGCAAACGAACTGATGCTCAAGACTGCCTCTTCGTTAGCATTTTTGCCCGATTTTTATCACAGCATCCGGGCGGCTCATACCTTGTGCAACACCAATATATCATATATCCTTCGTTCGTTAATAGTCTTCTGCCGACCGATCGTCAGGCCCGGCAGCAGCGATAAAAGGGGAATTGGCGTCATGAGAACATTGAAAGCTCTCGCGCTCGCGGCCGCCATGCTGCTGCCCGCCGGCGCAGCAACGTCGCAGGGGAGTCAGATTACCATCGCCCGTCCGGTGTCGACGACCGCGATGGACCCGGGCTTCCTGCGTGAGGCGGCGACGGTCGTCGACAACATCTTCGACACGCTCGTCATGCGCGACAAGGACATGCAGCTTGTGCCGGGCCTGGCAGAGTCCTGGACGGCGGTTAACGACACGACGTGGGAATTCAAGCTGAGGCGGGGCGTGAAGTTCCACGACGGCGAGGACTTCAATGCCGATGCGGTGAAATTCACCATCGACCGCATCCTCGATCCCGCCGCGAAATCGCCGACGCTTTCCTACATCCGCACGATATCCGGCGTCGAAGTCGTCGACCCGTATACGGTGCGCATCACCACCAACGGCCCCGATCCTTTGCTGCCGACCAGAATGAGCCGCTATCCCGCCTATATTGTGCCGCCGGCTTATGTGAAGCAGGTCGGCAACGACGTCTTCGCATCGAAGCCGGTTGGAACGGGCGCCTACAAGTTCGTCGAGTTCGTTCCCGACCAGCACGTTATCCTCGAGGCCAATCCGGACTACTGGCGCGGTGCCCCGTCGATCGGACGCGTCATCTGGCGCGCCATTCCCGACGGCACGGCGCGGCTCACCGCGCTCGCCACCGGAGAGGTGGACCTCATCGAGAACGTGCCGGTCGATCTCGCGCCGATGGTCAGCCAGAGTCCCGACTCGGATCTGGTGCAGGTCAAGAACGGCGGCTTGACCATCTATCTCGGCCTCGTCATGAGCGAGAAGCCGCTGGATCAGGTCAAGGTCCGCCAGGCTCTCGACCTGGCCATCGACCGCCAAGGCATCGTCACCAACATCCTGCAGGGAATGGCGACGGCCAAGGGCACGCAGGTCGGGCCGGCGGACTTCGGCTATCTCGACATTCCTCCGGCCAAGTACGACCCGGCCAAAGCCAAGGCGCTGCTGGCGGAAGCCGGCTTCCCCGACGGGTTCAGCATCAAGATGCAATCGACCAACCGCTACATGAAGGACGGCGAGGTGGCCCAGGCCATCGCCCAGCAGTTCGGCGATATCGGCGTCAAGGTGAACCTCGAAGTGCTCGACTGGTCCGTCTATGTGCAGCAGGTGCCGCGCAAGGGTCCGATCTTCATGCTCGGCTGGGGCTCAACCCAGACGCTGGATGCCGATGCGGCGATCTATGCGATCCTGAAGACCGGCGAGCCCTATTCGACGGCTTCGATCCCGGAACTCGACAAGCTGCTCGACGAGAGCCGCCAGATCGTCGATCCTGAGAAGCGCAAGACGGTCCTGGAGGATATCCAGAGGCTGGCTGCCGAGCAGGTGCCGCTGCTAACGCTCTATCAGGAGGATTCACTATACGGGAAATCCAAGAAGGTGGACTTCAAAGGCCGTCCTGACGCGCGTATTCCGGTCTTCGACATCAAGCTGAACTGACCCATGCCAGACTACTGGAATGTCAGGCGCAACGCCGATGCCATCCTCGCGGTCGCTCTTCTTGCGACGATCGCGGCGCTGTGCATCCTCGTGCCGCTGCTGTGGCCGCTGGATCCGATCCGGGGGCTGCTGACGGCGACGTTCCGGCCGCCAATGACCGTTGTGGGGGAGCATCTGCACCCTCTCGGCACCGACCAGCTCGGGCGCGATCTTCTCGCCCGGCTGGGACTGGGGACGGCGATCTCGCTCGGCATCGTCGTCCTCGCCTCGATCATCTCGGTCGTTCTGGGCACAATCCTCGGCATGCTCGCGGGCTATTTCGGCGGCTGGGTCGACATCGTCATCATGCGCGCCGTCGACATCCAGCTCGCCGTGCCCTTCATACTGCTGATCCTGCTGATCGTCGCCGTCGTCGGCCCCTCGATGGGAAACCTGATCGTCGTGCTCGGCGTCACCGGCTGGGCGATCTTCGCCCGCGTCGCCAGGGCGCGGACGCTCGAAGTGCGCGAACTCGAATATATCGATGCCTCGCGGGCCATCGGCCTCTCGCACCTCGCCATCATCTTCCGCCACATCCTGCCGAACATCGTCGGACCGCAGACCGTGCTCCTGACCCTGGACATGCCGCGCCTGATCATATTGGAGGCGTCCGTCGGCTTCCTCGGCCTCGGCGTGCAGCCGCCGACGCCGACGCTCGGCAACCTCATCGGCGAGGGCCGCGCCTTCATCCTGCTCGCCAACTGGCTGGTGCTCTATCCCGGACTCGTCATCGGCGCGCTCGTCGTCGGCTGCAACCTTCTCGGCGACTGGCTGGTGCGCCGCGCCGACCGCAGGGACGCCTGACCCGTGAAAGCGCTCTCTTTCGTCGCCGGCCGCGCGCTTCAGGGCCTCGTCGTCCTTCTCGGCGTATCGCTCATCGTCTTCTTCGCCCTGTTCCTGACCGGCGACCCGGCGGCGCTGATGATGCCTCCCGACGCCAGCCGCGCCGAGATCGATGCCTTCCGGCAGGCCATGGGCTTCGACGATCCGATCTGGGTTCAATACGGGCGCTTCATCGGCGGCGTGCTGTCGGGCGAGTTCGGCAACTCGCTGCGCTTCCAGCGTCCGGCACTCGACCTGCTTGCCGAAAGGCTGCCCGCTACTGCGCTGCTGGCGCTGGTGGCGCTGCTGTGGAGCTCGCTGCTCGGCTTCCTGCTGGGCACCATCGCGGCTGTGCGACGCAACAGCGCCATCGATTTCGCCATCCGCGTCATTTCGCTGCTCGGCCAGGCGATACCCGTCTTCTGGCTGGCGCTGGTCCTCATCATCATCTTTTCGCTGAAACTGCGTTGGCTGCCGAGCAGCGGCATCGGGAGCCTCGCACATCTCGTCATGCCGGCGATCGCGCTGGGGGCCTACTATCTGAGCGCGATCACGCGCCTTGTGCGCGCCAGCCTGATCGAGGTGCTCGGCGAGAACTACATCCGCACCGCGCGGGCCAAAGGCATCACGAACTGGCGCATCATCGTGCACCACGCGCTGCGCAATGCGATGATCCCGGTCATCACCGTCCAGGGCATGTATTTCGCATCGCTTCTGGGCGGTGCGCTCATCACCGAGATCATCTTCGCGTGGCCGGGCATCGGTCGGCTCGCGGTGGAATCGATCCAGACCAGGGATTTCCCGGTCGTCCAGGCCGTGGTGCTGTTCACCGCGCTGGTGTTCGTCGTGATGAACTTCCTCGTCGACCTCGCATATCTGTGGCTCAACCCGAGAATTCGCCTATGACGCCGCAGCTTTCCGGGGCCGGTTCGGCCGCGCTCGATCTGGTGCGCGAATGGTGCCGCATCGCTTCCGTAAAGGGAGACGAGGCGGCGCTGGCGCGGCAGGCATCGGCCCTGACGGACTGGCTCCGGCGCGAGTTGAAGGCGCAGATCGTGTCGGCGCGGACGCAAGGGGGTTGCCCGGCCGTGATCCATGCCCGGCTCGACGTCGGCGCCGCCAGGACCGTGATCCTCTACAACATGTACGACGTCATGCCGGCCGACAGCGCCGGCTGGCACGTTTCGCCCTTTGAAGGCGGCATCGTCGACCTCGAAGATATCGGTCCCAGCTTCGTCGCCCGCGGCGCGGAGAACAACAAGGGTCCGCTCGCAGGGATGCTCGCGGTGCTGAAGGCCATGGCCGATCGCGGCAGCCTGCGCGTCAATGTCGAGATCCTGCTCGACGGCGAGGAAGAAAGCGGATCCGGCGCCTTGCGTGCCTATCTGCTCGACGCGCAATGCCCGGTGCGTCCGAGCATCGCCGGCCTGTTTCCATCCTTCTGCGAATATGGCGGCGGAGCGCCGCGGCTCTATCTCGGCTTCTCCGGCATCGCCAAGGGAACGGTACGCGTCCATGGCGGCGAGTGGGGCGGTCCGGCGGCGGCCATTCATTCCAGCAATGCGCCCTGGATCGCCAATCCGGCACGGCGGCTGGTGCGGGCGCTCGATCTGTTCGGGGACGCCGGCACCGGCCGCATCGGCGGCATCGCGCTCGACGAGGAGGCACGGGCGCTCGTCGCCGGGCTTGCCGCGGGCTTCGATCCGGCCGCCGAGCTCCGCTTCCGCAAGACGTCGCGCTATGCGCTGGACGGCGATGCGCAGGCGCTGTTGGGTCACGTGCTGTCGACGGCGTCGGTGACGATCTCCAGCCTCGCCACCGATCCCCCGGCCGGCGATGCGGTCATCCCGTCGAGCGCCCGGGCAGGCTTCGACCTGAGATGCCCGCCGCCGCTCGATCCGGCCGTGTTCCTGGCGCAATATCGCGAGACACTGAGGCGCGAGAAGCTCGAAGGCGTGACGGTGGACGTGGCGGATTCCTATCCCGGCCATCGGTTCGGAAGCGACGCGCCGGGCGTCCGGGCGCTGGTCGAAGCCTATCGGGCGACGTCGCGCGAGCCGCAGGTCTGGCCCTGGGCGATCGGCGCCGCCCCCGCCTACGCCTTTTCAAGGCACGCTCCATCCTTCCTGATCGGCGGCGCCGGGCGCGGCGGCAACGCGCATGGCGTCAACGAGTTCCTCACCCTCGAAGGCTTCGGGCGATTCCTGCGCTCCGTCGAATTCTGGCTGGATGCCATGGCGGTGTCGGCATGATCGGGCTTCGCTATCTTTCGCGCGGCGATGCGCTCGAAGCCGGTGCCGGCGACTGGCACGCGGCGCTGGCCGACGTTTCCTCGGCGACACGGCTGTTGCGCACCGGCGAGGCCGGCATGGTATCCGAAAGCGTCATGCATATGGGACCGGACCCTCGCGCCAACGCCTATGCGCTGCCTGCCTTCGTCGGCGGGCCTTACGATGCGGTCGGTCTCAAATGGGCGGTGCACCGTGCCGAGCCGGACGGCGACCTGCCGAGCATCATCAGCAGCACCTTCGTCAACCGGCGCAGCGACGGCCGTCCGCTGGGCATGGTCGAAAGCGCCATGCTCACCCGCATGCGCACAGCAGCGGTCTCGGCTGCCGCCATCCGGACGCTGGCGTCGGCCAGTCCCGGCGCTGTTGCGGTTCTTGGCGCCGGCGCGCAGGCGCGCGCGCATGTCGAGATGCTGCTGGCGCTGTTCCCGGCGATCGAGACGGTTCGCGTCTGGAATCGCGATGCCAGTCGCCGCGATGCCATGCTGGCGGGACTGGGCGTATCTGGCAGGGTCAGGATCGTCGCAGCGGAAAGCCTTGCCGATGCGCTCGACGACGCCCAAATCGTGCTCTGCTGCACGAGCGCGCCACAACCCTTGCTCGACCGGCGCGCCGTCGTCCCGGGACGGCTGATCGTTCAGGTCGGCTACAACGAGGTCGGTTTCGACCTGATCGACGCGGTCGATCACGTCGTGGTCGACCTCTGGGGCGAGTTCGCCGAAAAAAGCGCCAAGAGCCTGTTCCAGATGTATCGCGCCGGCCTGTTCGCACCGGCGCAAGTGGCTGCCGATCTGCCGGCGCTGATCGTCGACGGCTGGCGCCCGCGCGCCGAAGCTTCAGTGCTGTTTTCCAGTTTCGGCCTCAACGTCTTCGACATCGCCCTGGCCGCGCGCGTCCTCAGGCAGGCCGAAGCCGGCGGCGTCGGGCGCCTGCTCCCGATGTACTGATCGGCACGCCTCCGCCGGCTCAGAGCCAGTGCTGGAGGTCCAGCCTGCTGCCGTCGTTGAAACGTGAGAAGCGGAACGCCTGCCAGTCGCCCGCAGCCGCGCGACCCGTCGCAAGATCGGCGAGCAGTTCGCCGGCAGCCGGACCGATGCCGAATCCGTGGCCGGCGAATCCCGTACCGACGAAGAGGCCGGGCAGCGCCTCCACCGGGGAAATGACCGGAATGGCGTCGGGAGTCGTGTCGATCATGCCGGCCCAGCTCTGCTCGGTCGGCACGTTCCTGAAGACAGGCAGCGCCTCGTTCAACGCCGCCCGCACCCGCTCCAGCGTCGGCTCGTGCGGCTTCGGATCGAGGATCCGCACGGCTTCGAAGATCGACGCGCGATCGGGGTTCCGGGGCTGCCAGTTCAGTGCTTCATCGAGGAATGCGCGCCCGAAGCGGAGGCTCATGCCCTTGCGCTCGGCGAGATAGGCCGGGAAGAACGGCAGGAAGAAGCGCAGGGTGTCGGGCGTCAACTGGGCAAGGCTCTCGGCCGAGGAGGCGACGGTGTAGCCGCCGTCCATGCGCTTGCGCAGGGCGAAGCTGGAGAAGCTCATGCAGGGCTCGATGCCCGCGTCGACCGGCGCGGTGCGGAAGACCGAGGAAAGCACCTTGAGCTGCGGCAGGGTGACGCCGGCGCCCTTCAGCAGGATGCGCGACCAGGCGCCGCCGGCGACGATAACGGCTCCGGCGCGGACGCGGCCGTGCTCGGTCACCACGCCGGTGGCGCGGCCGCCCGACATGTCGATGCTCCTGACGGCGCAGCGCTGAAAGATGCCGGCTCCGAGACGGATCGACGCCTCCGCCATCATCGACGTGGCCCGCTGCGGCTCGGCCCTGCCGTCCTTCGGCGTAAACAGGCCGCTGACGAAGTGCCGGTTGAGCGCGGGCGCGCGGGCGGCGACGTCGGAAACCGCCAGGATACGGGCGTCGACGCCGAGCCGGGTAGCCTGCGCCACCCATCGTTCATGACGCTCCCGCTGGGCGGGCGTGCGCGCCGCGTAGACGATGCCGCAACGGCGATAGCCGGTATCGCCGCCCACGCGCTCGTCCATCGATTCCCATAGTTCGCTGGCCCGCAGCATCAACGGGATTTCGCGCAGGTCGCGTCCATTGACCCGCACCCAGCCCCAGTTCCGGCTCGACTGTTCGCCGGCGATGATGCCCTTCTCGAACAGTGCGACGCGAACCTTGCGTTCGGCGAGCGTCAGCGCCGCGGCAACGCCGATAATGCCGCCGCCGACGATGGCAACGTCGATCTCGGCCGGCAGATCGCCGCCTGTCGCGACTGGGAGCGGTGCGGGTCCGGTGGTCGTGGCCAGCGGGGAAAGTGTCAAAAGCAGTCCTCGACGGTCCAGTGCACGGGTATCTCCGCGATGCTCGCGGTGGAGGGGAGCTCCAGCACGAGCTGGACGATGCGCGCGATGTCTTCAGGCTGCGTGAGCTCTGCCGGTGGCGTGCCGGTCAGGCTCGCCGCCATCTCGGTGGCGACATAGCTCGGGCAGACGGCCGTCGATCTGACGCCGACCTCCTTGCCGCACTGGCGCAGGGCGTGGGCAAGGCCGACCGCGGCGAACTTGGACAGCGCGTAGAGGCCGGCGCCGGCCGATTTCACCCGCTTGCCCGACAGCGAGGCCATCGTCACGACGCGTCCGCGCGAGGCGACGAGGTGCGGCCAGGCGTGCTGCGTCAGCCGCATCGGCGACTTGACGTTGACATTGAACACGAGGTCGAACTCGTCTCCGCTCGCCTCGAGCACGGTACGCCGCGGCGCAATGCCGGCATTGTGGACCAGCCCGTCGAGCCTGCCGAAGCGCGCGACGGTCGCATCCACCCATGCCCGTTCCGACTTTGGGTCGAGCGCGTCGAAGGGCACGACCAGAACGCGCCCGTCCATCTTCTGCGAAGCGAATGCGGCCGGGTCGCGCATGCCGAGACTGACCGACCAGCCGGCGTCGACCAGGCGTCGGGCGATCGCCGCCCCGATGCCGCGCGACGCGCCGCTTATCATGGCAACCTTGGGAGCGCTCATGTCGCGCGGCTCCATTCGTCGCCCCATGCCTGAACGTTGTGACCGGCCCCCGCCGTATACCATTCCCGTGGCGGCGGGCTATAGTCGAGTGGCCGGATCGGACTCTTGATCTCGTCGTTGCCGAGCGGGCGGCGCATTCCCTTGCGCGCGGGGTCCGGGATCGGGACCGCGGAGAGGAGGCGCTTCGTATAGGGGTGCTGCGGATTGCCGAAAATCGCCTCGCGCGGGCCGATCTCGACGATCTCGCCGAGATACATCACCGCGACGCGATGGCTGATGCGCTCGACCACGGCCATGTCGTGGGAGATGAACAGGTAGGACAGGCCGAGCGACTGCTGCAGGTCGAGCATCAGGTTGATGACCTGCGCCTTGACCGACACGTCGAGCGCCGACACCGCCTCGTC
>JBDHTK010000087.1:0-11303 GCA_039808625.1 Devosia sp.
AAGTTGGAGCGGATGGCGAGGTCGGGGCAGATGGCGCGCCATGCCTTGATGCGGTCGAGCGTCTTCACCTGGTTGGCAGGCCGGCGCATGGCCTTCAGCACGCGCGGCGAGGCATGCTGGAAGGGGATGTCGAGATAGGGCAGGAGGCCGCCCTCGGCCATCAGCGGGATCACCGCGTCGACATGCGGGTAGGGATAGACGTAGTGGAGGCGCGTCCACACGTCGAGCTTGCCCATCTCCTCGGCGAGGCTCAGGAAACGCGCCTCGACGTCGCGGCCGTGGAACTTGCTCGGCGCATATTTGATGTCGAGCCCGTAGGCCGAGGTGTCCTGCGAGATCACCATGATCTCCTTGACGCCCGACGCGACCAGCCGCTCGGCCTCGTAGAGCACCGAGGCGACCGGCCGCGACACCAGGTCGCCGCGGATCTGCGGGATGATGCAGAACGAGCAGCGATTGTTGCAGCCCTCGGAAATCTTGAGATACGCGTAGTGACGCGGCGTCAGCCGCAGCCCCGCCTCGGGCACGAGGTCGACATATTTGTTCGGCACCGGCGGCACCTGCGCATGCACCGCCGAGACGACCGACTCGTACTGGTGCGGGCCGGTGACCGCCAGCACCTTGGGGTGCGTCTGGCGGATCAGGTCTTCCTCGACGCCGAGGCAGCCGGTGACGATGACCTTGCCGTTTTCGCTGAGCGCCTCGCCGATGGCCTCGAGGCTCTCCTGCTTGGCGCTGTCGAGAAAGCCGCAGGTGTTGACGATGACGACATCGGAGCCGGCATAGTCGCGCGAGGAGGCATAGCCCTGCGCGCGCAGCGTCGTCAGGATGCGCTCGGAGTCGACGAGGGCTTTCGGGCAGCCGAGGCTGACGAGGCCGATCTTGGGTGCTTCGCTCATTGGTTCGGCGGCATATAGCGGCGGCGGCCGAAAAGCAACGAAAGCCCGCATGCACGGCTCGCAAGGCCCGGATTACGAAACATTCATTCGCCCAAAGCGCGGCGTCCCGCCACACTTGCTCCCGGCCAACGCGCCCAACCGGCCCCCCGATGGAGATTCCGCATGTCCGCGCTGACGACCTATCGTCCCTATGCCCTCGCCCTGCTGCGCGTCGCGACCGCGCTCACCTTCATGGAGCACGGTACCCAGAAACTCTTCGGCTTTCCGGCGATGACCGGCCGCGGCGGCGGTGGTCCCCCGCCGGGTGGTGGCGGGGGCGGCGGCGGACCGGGCGGCGACGGCAGCATGGGAACGCTGTTCCTCGTCGCCGGCATCCTCGAAACCTTCGGCGGGCTGGCGCTGGTCCTCGGCCTCTTCACGCGGCCCGTCGCCTTCGTCCTGGCCGGCCAGTGCGCCGTGATCTTCTGGTGGATGCACGTCGCCATGATGGGCGGCGGCACCATCTACCCCATCCTCAATGGCGGCGAGGCGGCGGTGCTCTACTGCTTCACCTTCCTCTACCTCACCTTCGCCGGGCCCGGCGCCTTCGCGGTCGACGGCCTCGTCAGGCGGCGTGCGGCCTAAAGCTTCGGGCTCGGCGTGCGCCTTGCCGTGCGGCGCGGGCCGCGCGGCGGCGGCGGGCGCGGGGCGTCGATGTCCGGCAGCGGCACGGTGGCCGGGGTGATGAGGTCTTCGGGGTCGACATCCTCGTCCTCGCCAGCGATGTCCTCGATGGCGTCGCGTACGTCGTCGAGCAGGCTCGAGGCGATGCGCGTGCGGCTGACGGACTCGGTCGCCGCCTCGTTGGCCTTGAAGAACACCAGCAGCGCCTCGCACGCCACGCGCAGCACGACGAGGAAGAAGGCGCCGAAGACGACGATCTCCAGCAGCCCCCACAGCCCGTTGCCGAAGCTCGACCCGAAGGTCGCGAACAGGTGCTGCACCGCCCAGATCAGGATGGCGCCGAGCCCGGTGAGATAGAGCACCGGCACGAGCCGCGGCGACAGGATCGTGTCGAGCCGGAACAGGGTCGGCCCGAGAAAGATGCGCTTCAGGTCGTCGGATGTCATGTCGGCGTTCCCCGGACGAGTCAGGCTTCTAAAATGATGGTCTCAGGCCGCGGTGACAAGGGTTTCGGGCGCCGCGGCGCGCGCCGGGCCGAAGCGGCGCTCGAAGGCGGCGCGCAGCGCCATGTCCACCTCGTGCAGCGTCACGGGCTGGCCGAGGTCCTCGAAGCTGGTGACGCCCCGGTCGGCGATGCCGCAGGGCACGATGCCGCTGAAATGGCCGAGGTCGGGAGCGACGTTGAGGGCGACGCCGTGCGTCGTCACCCATTTGCTGACGCGCACGCCGACGGCGGCGATCTTGCTTTCCCCGCCGGGGCGCGCCGGCGTCCTGACCCACACGCCGATGCGCCCGTCGCGCAGTTCGCCGACGATGTTGAAGGCGGCGAGTGTGTCGATGAGCCAGTTCTCGAGCCCCTGCACCAGGCAGCGCACGTCGCGCCCGCGCTGGCGCAGGTCGAGCATGACATAGGCCACGCGCTGGCCGGGGCCGTGGTAGGTGTATTCGCCGCCGCGTCCGGCCTCGTAGACGGGAAAGCGCTGCGGGTCGAGCAGGTCGCCCTGCGCGGCCGAGGTGCCGGCCGTGTAGAGCGGCGGGTGCTCGAGGAGCCAGACGGCCTCCGGCGCCGTGCCGGCGGCGATGGCCGCGGCGCGCTGCCGCATCGCCGCCAGCGCGATGGGATAGGGCACGAGGCCCTCGGCCACGATCCACTCGACGGCGGCGCCGTCGGGCCGGCGGAGGCGTGCCGGGCCGACGCATTTTAACTCTTCGGTAAGCATGGGCGGCCGATGGTCTGGAGGAGCGTCGGCCATGAGTCCGCCGGCGCGATGTCGGGTCCAGTATATGAACACTCTCGACCAGATTGAAGTCGACATCACGGTCGAGCTCGGCTCGGCCACCATGCCCATCCACCACCTGCTGCGCATGGGGCGGGGCGCCATCATCGAGCTCGACGCCACCGAGCACGACCCGCTGTGCATCTACGCCAACAACACGCTGGTGGCGCGCGGTGAGGTGAAGGTGGATGACGGGCGCCTGACGGTGGAAGTGACCGAAAAAGTCTTCAAGCCGGCCTGAGCGTGAGGGCGCGCGGTGCCGCGATTTAATCGCTTGCGCCCCGGCGGAAGCATTGCTACACGCTGCCTCGCTTCGCCGCTCCGGCGCGAGCCCTACCATGATGTGCGGTCGTGGCGGAATTGGTAGACGCGCAGCGTTGAGGTCGCTGTGCCGCAAGGCGTGGAAGTTCGAGTCTTCTCGACCGCACCATCTCTCCCGGATCAGCCCTTTGTTGCCGTAGCCACGGCCCAGGGAGTGTCGCCCCTGCGGCGCAGTTCGGGCGCGGCAAAGCCCGCCTCCCGCAAGGCGCCGAGGATTTCGTCCGGCGTGCGCGGCGTGAACACGTCGGGGGGCATGTGCATCTGGTCCATATGGGTCTTGGGCAGGAAGCCGATCACGATCCGTCCGCCGGGCCGCAGCACGCGCGCCAGCTCGGCGCTGCCGCCGGCGAGGCTGCTCCAGAAATAGACCGTATGCACGCTGAGGGCCTTGTCGAAGGACGCGTCCGGCAGCGGCAGGCTTTCGACGGTGCCCGACTTGAACTCGGCCCGGCCGGCCCGGATCGCAGATGCGAAGCGGCGCTGCGCGGCGCCCACGGCGTCTGCCGAGCGGTCGACGCCGCAGATGAAGCCGGCGGCGGCGACGAGCCGCGGCAACAGCACACCGCCGCCGAATCCCACCTCCAGCACGCGCTCGTCGGCCATGGGGGCGAGTTGCGCCAGCGCAAAATCGTTCAGCCCGGCATTGCCGCGGTTCATCAGCCGGCGCGTCAGCCAGCCGGCGAGGCCGCTGGGCCGCGACAATTGTCGTGCGACGAACCGTGAAACCATGCGCGGATGTCCCCACCGCGATTTCGCCGGAAGCCTATTGCCGAACGCGTGCCCTGGCAATGCGGGCTGCCGGCTGCGCTTCGTGCGTGGAATCCTCGCCTCTCGTGCTGGCGCATCGCGGGCCGATTGGCTACACCGCCCGCAAGCCACGGCGAGGCGCCCATGACCGACACGTCCGACATCGCCTCCAGCGAGGCCCCGACCGCCGATCCGTTCGCCCTGCGGGCCGCCGACGACCACCTCAATCCGGCCTGGATCGAGCGGCTGCGGGCGCTGCTCGGCAGCGACGACGCGCATGAGCTGGCGGCGCTGGTCGCTCCGCTGCATGCCTCCGACATGGGCGACGTGCTCGAGGCGCTGGGCGCCGAGGAGCGGCTGCGGCTCGTCACGCAGCTCGGCGACAAGTTCGACTTCTCGGTGCTCACCGAGGTCGACGACAGCATCCGCTCCGAGCTCATCGAGGAACTGCCGACCGCCGAGATCGCGCGCGGCGTGGCCGAGCTCGACAGCGACGATGCGGTGCACATCCTCGAGGACATCGAGATCGGCGAGCGTGAGGAGATTCTCGCCCAGCTGCCGGCCTTCGAGCGGCTGAGCCTCAAGCGCTCGCTCGACTTCCCCGAGGAGTCGGCCGGCCGCCTGATGCAGACCGAGTTCATCGCCATCCCGCCCTACTGGACGGTGGGCCAGACGATCGACTACCTGCGCTCGGAAAAGGCGCTGCCCGACGACTTCTACCAGATCTACGTCGTCGATCCCGCCTACAACCTCATGGGCATCGTGCCGCTCGACAAGTTCCTGCGATCGAAGCGCGACGTGCGCATCGGCGACATGATGAACACCAACGTCATCGAGGTGCCGGCCACCGAGGACCAGGAGGAAGCGGCGCGCGATTTCGAGCGCTACGACCTCGTCGAGGTGGCGGTGGTGGACGAAAGCCACCGGCTCGTCGGCGTCCTCACCATCGACGACATCGTCGACGTCATCCACGAGGAGGCGACCGAGGACATGCAGCTGCTCGCCGGTGTCGGCGACGAGGAGATTTCCGACACCGTGGTCACCACGGTGCGCGGCCGTGCCACCTGGCTGGTGGTCAACCTCATCACCGCGACGCTCGCCTCGCTGGTGATCGGGCTGTTCGACGCCACCATCGAGCAGATGGTGGCGCTCGCCGTCCTGATGCCGATCGTCGCCTCGATGGGCGGCAATGCGGCAACCCAGACCATGACGGTGACGGTGCGCGCCCTCGCCATGCGCGAGCTCGACAGCTTCAAGATCCGCCGGCTCGTCGTGCGCGAATTCGTTGTCGGCGTGCTCAACGGCGTGATCTTCGCGCTGCTGCTCGGCCTGCTCACGGCGCTGCGCTTTTTCGATCCGACGCTGGGCATCATCATCGGCCTCGCCATGGTCATCAACATGATCGTCGCCGGCAGCGCCGGCATCCTCATTCCCATCACCCTCGACCGGATGAAGATCGACCCGGCCATCGCCTCGTCGGTGTTCGTGACCACCGTCACCGACGTCGTCGGCTTCTTCGGCTTCCTCGGCCTGGCCTGGGTGTGGATGCAGGTCCTTGGAGGCACGCCGTGAAGCTGGTCATCGCCAACCGCAACTATTCGAGCTGGTCGCTGCGCGCCTGGCTGGTGCTGAAGCACTTCGAGGTGGCGTTCGACGAGGAGCAGGTGCTGCTCTCGGGCGCCGGCTGGCGGGAGAAGATCCGGGCCGTCTCGCCCTCGGGCCGTGTCCCCGTGCTGATCGACGGCGACCTCGTCGTGCCCGAGACGCTGGCCATCATCGAATATGTGGCGGAGCGCTTCCCCGACAAGGCGATCTGGCCGCGCGACCGTCGTGACCGGGCGCTGGCGCGGGCGGCGGCGAGCGAGATGCATGCCGGCTTCGGCGCGCTGCGCTCGGCCGCGCCGATGAACCTGCGCGCCAGCCATCCCGGCAAGGTCGATCCCGACAGCGTGCGCGCCGATCTGAGCCGCATCGATGCGCTCTGGACCGGCCTCGTCGCCGCCTCGGGCGGGCCGTATCTGTTCGGCGCCTTCTCGGCGGCCGACGCCATGTTCGCGCCGGTGGCGACACGCATCCGCACCTATGCGCTGTCGGTGTCGGACGGGGCGCAGGCCTATGTCGAGGCGATCTATGCGCTGCCGGCCTTCCAGGACTGGTACGCGGCGGCGCTGCGCGAGCCGTGGATCGTCGAGGACGACGAGATCGACACGCTTCGCGCGCGGGCAGGCCGGCCATGATGCACATGATCAAGCTGTGCGTCGGCGTCGCGACGCTGGCCGAGCTCGAATCCTACCGCGAGGAGCGCGCCCACTGGTGGGGCGCCGACTATGGCGAGAACATCCATGTGCACCGCACGCGCACCATGCCGAAGCGGGCCGCCGAGATCGTCGACGGCGGCTCCATCTACTGGGTGATCTCTGGCGTCGTCCGCGCCCGCCAGCGCGTGCTGCGGCTGGCGGCGGCCATCGACAGCCAGGGGCTGGCCTGCTGCGACATCATCATGGCGCCCGACCTGGTGCGGGTGACGCCGCGCCCGAAATCGCCCTTCCAGGGCTGGCGCTATCTCGATCCCCGGGATGCGCCGTCCGACCTCGCCGCCGCCGGCTTCGCCGAGGACGGCGACACCAGCCTTGCCGAGGAGCTGGCGAGGCTCGGCCTGATCTAGTGCGACTCATGGCCCGGCGCGGCCGTCAAGTCAGTTGCGGGCGCGGGGTGGCGGCCGGCCCGGCTTGTGGCCAAACTGCCTCTTGAACCAAATCGCGATTTCGCGACAGATTCCCCGGCGGCATTTGGAGGTCGGCTTGGGGCGTACGGGAACGCACGTCATCGTCATCGGCAACGAGAAGGGCGGCTCGGGCAAGTCCACGACCGGCTTCCACCTGGCCATCTATCTGCTGTACCAGGGCTTTCGCGTCGCCTCGATCGACGTCGACTCGCGCCAGCAGACCTTCACCAACTATGTGAAGAACCGCCGGCGCTGGGCCGAGGCGCGCGGCCTGCAGCTTCCGCACACGACGCATTTCCACCTGCCGCTGACGCGCTCGGATTCGATCCGCGAGAACCACAAGCTCGAATTCGACCTGTTCCGCCAGGCGGTGGTGGAGGTCGAGGGCGTGGCCGACTTCCTCGTTGTCGACACGCCCGGCTTCGACACGCACCTGACGCGCCTCGCGCATTCGCTGGCCGACACGCTCATCACGCCGCTCAACGACAGCCTCATCGATCTCGACGTCATGGCGCATGTCGATCCGGTGACCGGCGATCCGCGCGAGATGAGCCACTATGCTCGGCTGGTGCAGCGGGCCCGCACCGAGCGGCTGGCCATCGACGGACGGACCATCGACTGGATCCTCGTGCGCAACCGCATCTCCATGCTGTCGTCGCGCTCCATGCGGCTGGTGCAGTCGGCCATCGAGAAGATCGCGGTGCGGCTCGGCTGCCGCGTCGCCGAGGGTATCGCCGAGCGCGTCATCTTCCGCTCGCTGTTCCCCACCGGCCTCACCGTCTTCGATCCGCTCGACGCCGAACTGCTCGGCGGCCTGCCGTCGATGTCGCATCTGAGCGCCCGCCAGGAATACCGCCAGCTGCTCGAGGCATTGCGCCTGCCGGTCAGCGAACGGGCGGAGGCGCGCAAGGCGGCGCTCGCCGCCTTCGGCGAAGGGCAGGGGGCGGCACCGGCTTTCGAGCACATGGCGTCGCCGACGGCATAATGTGCGGCCTCTGCGCCCGCCATTTTCGATTTCGTTAAAGACCTCCCGGGTAGGGTTGGACGCGCCAACCCGAAAGTCTCTCGACGTGTTGCTGGACAGCCCGACACTTCTGGCCGCCTGCTGTGCCCTCCTCGTGCTGTTCGGAGGCGTCTTCGTCGTCCTGTGGGTCCTCGACCGCTCGGCGCGCTGGCTGTTGTGGTGGGGCATCCCGTTCATCGTCATCGGCGCGGCGCTGATCCTCTATCTGCGCCGCGACTGGGAATCCGACTTCCTCTCCATTGCACTCGGCAATGCCCTGCGCATCTTCGCCGTCGGCGGGCTGTGGGCCGGCGTGCGGGTGTTCCAGGGGCGCCCCGCGCCCTGGCTCCCGCTCGGCGGCATGACGGCGGCGTGGGGCGTGCTCTGCCTCTATCCGCCCTTCATCGACGACATGACGGCGCGCGTCGTCGTCGTCTCGCTGCTGCACGCTCTGGCCTGCGGCCTTGCCGCCTGGGAGCTGTGGCGCAGCCACGACACGCGGCTGCGTGCGCGCATCCCGACCCTCGTCGTGCTCGCCGCCGCGGCAGTGGTGATGCTCGCCCGCGCGGTGATCGCCGACCGCGCGCCGTTCCCGCTCGGCTCGGGGCCGCTCGACCCGCTCATCCTCGCCATCTTCAGCTGGACCATCCTCGCCTTCGCGCTGTTCGCCGGCGTACTGTTCCTCGCCATGACGATGGAACGGCGCGAAGCCGAGCAGCGCGGCTTCGCCATGTCCGACCCGCTCACCGGGCTTCTCAACCGCCGCGCCTTCGCCGACTTCACGCAGCGCCTGTCGCGCCGGGCCGCCGGCGGGCGCGGGCCGGCGGCGGTGCTGCTGCTCGACATCGACAATTTCAAGCAGGTGAACGACTGCTTCGGCCACGACGCCGGCGACCGCATGCTGAAGGCCTTTGCCGACATGTCGGAAGGCACCGTGCGTCCGACCGACCAGCTCTTCCGCATGGGCGGCGAGGAGTTCTGCTTCGTTCTGCCCGATACGGCGCTGGCCGACGCCATCGCCGTGGCCGAGCGGCTGCGCCGCGCCTTCGAGGCCATCGTCATCGACACGGTGCGTGGTCCGGCCACGACCACCGTCAGCATCGGCATCGCCGCTGCGTCGACGGCGCTCGATGTCGATGTGCTCTATGCGGCGGCCGATGCGGCGGCCTACGAGGCCAAGGCGCGCGGCCGCAACCGCGTCGTCGTCGCCGAACCCGCCACGCTGCTGCACCGCCCGGCGGACGTGCCGTCGCCCCTGCGCCGCAGCGCCTGACCACCCCAGGAATCCGTGCGCTTCGCCGGCCCGCCCCTTGCGGGGCGGCGCGGTTTCGGGCAGCTCATTGGCCCGGAACCGATCGGCCCTCAGCACGAGACTGCAAGTGTCCGAATACGCAGCGATGACGGCCCCCGAGGCGAGCGGCGAGCTCATGTCGCTCGACGAGGTCCAGGCCGTCCTGCGCGACATGCTGCGTGCGGTGGTCGAGCTGTGCGAGAGGCAGGGTGTCGAGGTCTTTCTCATCGGCGGCGGATGCCTCGGGCTGGTGCGCCATGGCGGCTTCATCCCCTGGGACGACGATCTCGACCTCTGCATCTGGGCGGGCGACATGCCGGCCTTTCTCGCAGCCATGGCCGAGCTGCCGCCGCATCTCGTCGTCCGGGCCAAGCCGAACCGCCGCAATCCCACCTGCCAGGTCATGGACACGCGGACGCGCATCGTCAGCGACGACCGCAGGAACGGCGGCAGCGTCTTCATCGACATCGTCCCCATGATGCACTGGCGCTCGGTGGCCACCAAGCGGCTCGACGATGTCTTTTCATGGGTCGCGAACGCGACGCCGACGCCGGGGCGGACGCGGGGTAGAACGGCGCTCAAGCGCATCCTCTGCGCGCTCGGCCTGCCGCGCGTCGCCGGCTGGATCTGCGACGGGCTGCTCCATCCCGTCTTCCGGCGCCACGATCGGGCGTGCCGGGCGGCGGCAACGGGCATCGTCTCCGGCGCCTGTGGCCGCAGATGGGTCGGCAGGTTCGACCACGACGTGGTGTTTCCCCTGCAGCGCGCGACGTTCTGCGGGATCGACGTGCTGGTGCCCAACGACCTGCACCGCTTCCTTTCCCGGCGCTACGGCGCGACCTACATGGTGCCGATCGACGAAAACGCCCGCTGGCGGCATTTCCGCGCGGCGCACCGGACGGCCGCCCCATGAGCCGCGTGCTGACGTTCGGCGCGTTCGACATGCTGCACTATGGGCATATGCGCCTCCTGCAGCGGCTGGCGCAGCGCGGCAGCCATCTCATCGTCGGGCTGGCGACGGACGAGCTGCTCGCGGAAGCGAAGGCAACGCCGTTCTATCCCTTCGCCATCCGCCGCGAGATGCTGCTGCACACGCGCTATGTCGACGAGGTCGTGGCACATGGCGGCACGGCGGACAGCAGCGGCCGCGTCAGGCTGGTGAGCGCCAAGATCGAGCTGGTGAAAGCCTGCGCCGTCGATGAGGTCGTGATGGGCGACGACTGGCGGGGCGACTATGATTTTCTCCTGCCCTATTGCCGGGTCGCCTATCTGCCGCGCACGCCCGACATTTCGACAACCGCGATCAGGCAGGCGCTGGCGGCGCGCTGAGCGGCGCCAGCAGGGCAGGGTCGCGCAGGGCGCGCAGCTTGCGCACCGACACCGACGGCGACACGCTGCACCCCGGCGCGAGGATGAACCCCGCACCGCCGGCCGTGTCGATTGCCTCCCGCGCCCGGTGCCGCAGTGCTGCCATGCTGAGGCCCGTCAGTGCGGTCGGCAGGCCGCCCATCAGGCAGCGGTTCGTGATCCGCAGGCGTGCGTGCGAGGGGGCGTCGAAATCCTGCGTTTCGCCATGCAGGACGTCGCGCGGATAGGCGTCGACCGCGCCGGGGTCGATCCGCTCGCCATGCAGATGCAGCATCCGCACGAGCCCGGACGCCGCAAACAGCACCTCCCGGTCATGGACCTGCTGCACCGGGCCGTCCGGAGCATCACGCGCCGTGCCGGCCGCCAGTGTGGCAAAATAGATGCCATAGCAGCCGAGCGCCGCGACCTCGCGCACGTGACGGCGCGTCTCCTCGGTCAGCCGCGCCAGAATCTCCGCCAGCAGGTCCGGCCGCGCCAGCAGCTCCGCCTTGCGGTCGCCGCCAATATGGCGGAGCAGGTACATCCACGGGCTATACACGGTCTCGACCAGCGGCACCGCCGCTCCAAGCTGCGCGCGGAGGGCCATGAGGACGTCGTGCTGGCGCCGGAACGGCGCCCGCCAGTCCGTCGCCTCCAGCATGAGCCGCAGGTCGAGCGTGGGGGCGCTGTCCACCGCGTCGGGATAGTCCAGGCGATAGTCGAACATCGCCTTGAGGAAATCCCACTCATAGGCGGCGTGGTAGTCCGCATGCCGCCGGGCAACCGCGTCGGGCGGCAGGTGCTCGGAGCCGAAGTGATACCAGACGCTCACCGGCACGCGATCGGGCGTGCGCCCCTCGAGCGCACACTGCAGGCGTCCAAGACTGTCCATGTGGTCCCCCGAACCGCTGGTTCGGGATGCTAGCGCATTTGCCGGTCGGCGGAAGCGCTATTCTAGTGCGGCAGCACGATACGGACGGCGCGTTCGCCACCGGGCGCGAACACGTCGAGGTCGATCTCGACCTTCGGC
>JBDHTK010000088.1:0-11299 GCA_039808625.1 Devosia sp.
AGGCGCGGGCGGCGCTCGACGACGCGGCGCTGGCGGCCGGGCGGGCCGTCGCGGCGGCGAGCGGCGTCGCGGCCGCCGCCGTCGAGATCGACAAGCTCGTCGCCGCCATCGAGGATGTGAGCTTCCGCACCAACCTGCTGGCGCTCAACGCGGCCGTCGAGGCGGCGCGGGCCGGCGAGAAGGGGGCGGGCTTCGCCGTCGTCGCCGAGGAGGTGCGCATGCTGGCCCAGACGACGCAGAAGAGCTCGCGCGACATTCGCGGGCTGGTCGGGGCGTCGCGCCAGCAGGCCAGCGCCGGCGCGGGCGAGGTCGGCGCCGTGCGCGAGACGCTGGCGCGGCTCGGCTTGCATTTAGAGAATCTCAGCACCGAGGCGGATAGCATTGCCGGCGCCCTCGGCGAGGGGGCCGGGGCGATCGGCCGGCTCGAAGGGGCGGTGACGACGCTCGGCGACGCGGCGGCCGGGGCGCTGGCCCTGCCAGCGCGCCAGAAGCAGAGGGTGGCAGGCGGCGGATGATGGATCCCAACGAGTTCACGCTCTCCGAGCGCGAGTTCGAGCGCATTCGCAAGCGGGTCTACGCCGCGGCGGGCATCGCGCTGTCCGACGCCAAGCGCACCCTCGTCATCGCGCGGCTTTCGAAGCTCCTGCGGCGGCTCAAGCTGCCCAGCTTCGATGCCTATCTCGATTTCCTCGACAGCGCCGGCAGCCCCGCGGACGCGCAGGATTTCGTCAACGCGCTGACCACCAACCTCACGCGCTTCTGGCGCGAGGACCATCATTTCACGCATCTCGTCGCCCATGTCGGCGCGCTCATGCGGACGCGCACCGGCGTGGCGCAGCGGCGGCTGCGCATCTGGTCGGCGGGCTGCTCGACCGGGCAGGAGGCCTACACGATCGCGCTCAGCCTGCTCGCCGCCTGGCCCGAGCTCAAGCGCTGGGATTTCCGCGTGCTGGCCACCGACATCGACACGGCCGTGCTGGCGCGGGCGGCGACCGGCGTCTATCCCGAAAGCGAGCTTGCCGGGCTCGCGCCGGAGCGGGCGCGGCTGTTCGAGCGGCTGGCGGACGGGCGCATCCGCGTGCCCGAGGCGGTGGCATCGGTGATCGCCTTCAAGCCGCTCAACCTCATGGCGCCGTGGCCGATGCGCGGCCCGTTCGACGCCATCTTCTGCCGCAACGTCACCATCTATTTCGACAAGCCGACGCAGGGCGAGGTGTTCGCCCGGCTCGGCGGCATGCTCGCCCCGGGCGGCTTTCTCTATATCGGCCATTCCGAGAATCTGGGCAGCGGCGGCGCCGGCTTCCGCCTCGTCGGCAAGACCATCTACCAGGCGCGGCCGGCGGCCGAGCGCGCGAGGGACGCGGCATGAGCATCAGTGTCCTCGTGGTCGACGATTCGGCGGTGATCCGCGAGGTGCTGGCGCGCACCCTGACGCGCGACGGCGACATCAGCGTCGTCGGCACGGCGGTCGATCCGCTCGATGCGCGCACCAAGATCAAGGCGCTGGCGCCGGACGTGGTGACGCTCGACATCGAGATGCCGAACATGAACGGCCTCGCCTTCCTCGACAAGCTCATGCGCCTGCACCCCATCCCGGTGGTGATGGTGTCGACGCTGACCCGGCGCGGCGCCAGCGAGACGCTGCTGGCGCTCGAACTGGGCGCCGTCGATTTCGTCGCCAAGCCCTCGACCGACCTCGCCGGCGGGCTCGAGGCGTTCGGCGCCGGCCTGCGCGACAAGGTGCGTGCCGCGGCGGCGTCCGACGTGCGGGCGCGCACGGCGCCGGCGGCACCGGCAGCGCGGCTCCGCACGGCGGCGGCGCCGCCCGGCGCGCTCATCGCCATCGGCGCCTCGACCGGCGGCGTCGAGGCCATCCGGCGCGTGCTCGGCGACATGCCCCCCGATTGCCCGCCCATCGTCATCGCCCAGCACATGCCGGCCGGCTTCACCACGCGCTTCGCCGCGCGGCTCGACGAGCTCAGCGCCATCAGCGTGGTCGAGGCCGAGGACCGGCTGCCGCTCGAAAGCGGCCATGCCTATGTGGCGCGCGGCGACTGGCACCTGCGCGTCGAGCGCAGCTCGGGCCAGCTCAAATGCCGCCTGGGCCAGGACGAGCCGATCTCCGGGCACCGGCCGAGCGTCGACGTGCTGTTCGAATCGGTGGCGCGGGTGGCGGGGCCGATGGCGGTGGGCGCCATCCTCACCGGCATGGGCCGCGACGGCGCGCGCGGGCTGCGGCTGATGCGCGAGGCGGGGGCCTATACGGTGGGCCAGTCGCCGGCCTCGGCGCTGGTCTACGGCATGCCGCGCGTCGCCTTCGAGGAGGGCGCGGTGATGGAGCAGGCGCCGGTCGAGCTGGTGGCGGCGCGGCTCGCCGCGGCCCTCACCCGGGTCAGGTCGGCGGCATAGTCTGCACCCGCCGATTGAGGGATTGGTAACGCTTTATGCCTAGCGTTCGAGGCGCGCTCCCGCATCACGCCGGCGGGGCGATAAAGGTTCCTGCCTCATGCCCAAAGCCAGCGATGTCAGCGTTCTGATCGTCGACGACCAGCAGTCGATGCGCGGCATCTGCAAGTACATCCTCACCCAGCTCGGCTTCAAGGACATCATCGAGGCGCGCAGCGGCCGCGACGCGCTCGGCAAGCTCGAAAAGGCCAATGTCCAGCTCATCATCTCCGACTGGAACATGGAGGACATCGACGGGCTGACGCTGCTGCGCGTCATCCGCAAGCATCCCAAAACGGCCAACATGCCCTTCATCATGGCCACCGGCCGCTCCGACAAGGAGCAGGTGAAGGAGGCCATCTCGTTCGGCGTCAACAACTACATCATCAAGCCGTTCGACGCCGGCACCATGAAAAAGCGCATCGAGGCCGTCATCGGCGCGCTCTCCTGAGGCCGCAATGCTCGCCCTGCCAAAGCCGAAGATCGCCCACAAGCTGCCGCTCGTCATGCTCGGCTCGGCGCTGGTGGTGGGCGTCGGCATCGGCCTTGCGGCCTATGTGATCGGGCTCAGGACCGTCGACCAGCAGCGCGCCGCGCGCATGGAGGCGTCGGTGCAGTCCGGCATCCACCGGGTGCGCGACTATTTCGACAATCTCATCGTCGAGATCACGCTCGCCGCGGCGCGTCCCGACACGGTGGCGCAGATCGCGACGCTGACGCAGGCGCTGGCGCGCGCCGGCGCGGCGGCGGTGCGCGCGGCCTTCACCGCCGACAACCCCTATCCCGTCGGCGAGCGCGATCGCCTCGACGGCGCCGGAGTGGCGGGCGCCTATGGTGCCGCGCATGCGGCCGTCCATCCGGCCTGGCGCGCGCTGGGGCGCGCGCGCGGCTATGAGGACGTGCTGCTGTTCAACGCCAGCGGCGTGCTGGTCTACGCGGCGCAGAAACACGACGATTTCGGCACGGATTTCACGCGCGGCCGTGGCAATCCGCTCAGCGAGGGCGCGCTCGGCCGGCTCTACCGCAAGGTGATGGCGCTGCCCGAGGGCGGCACCGCCTTCGCCGATCTCAGCGTCTACGGGCCGGCGCACAAGCCGGTGAGCTTCATCGGCACGCCGGTCTTCGCGGCCGGCGAGCGGGCCGGCGCGCTGGTTTTCGAGATCCCGGCGGCGCCGTTCTCCGACCGCGTGCGCGCCGTCAGCGGGCTCGGCCAGACCGGCGAGGCGATCATCGTCGGCTCCGACGGGCTGATGCGCAGCCAGTCGAAGTTCTCCGACACCGCCAACGTGCTGGTGACGCCGGTCGGGGCCAAGGTGGTGAGCGCCGCCATCGCCGGCGAGCAGGCGAGCGGCCCGCTGCAGCTGGGCGGGCGGGCGCTCATGGCCTATGCCGCGCCCTTCGTCTTCGACAGCACGCGCTGGGCCGTGGTCGCGACGCAGGCCGAGTCCGAAGTCCTCGCCCCGGTGGTCGAGATGCGCAACGCCATGCTCGTCGTCGGCGGCGCGCTGCTCGCCGCGGCGGCGGCCCTGGGCCTCCTCTTCGCGCGGGCGCTGACGCGGCCGCTCACCCGTCTCACCGCCACCATGCAGGCGCTGGCCGGCGGCGCCAACGACGTCGAGATCGCCGGCCGGCAGCGCCATGACGAGATCGGCGAGATGGCGCGCAGCGTCGAGGTGTTCCGCACGCACGCCGTGCAGCTCGGAGCCATGACCGAGGCCGAGCGCGCCGCGAGCGAGCGCCGGCGGCGCGATCGTGCCGGCATGATGCAGGCGCTGCAGCAGGCCTTCGGCGCGGTGGTGGATGCCGCCCAGCAGGGCGATTTCTCGCGCCGCGTCGAGACCGAGTTCCCCGACCGCGAGCTCAATGTGCTCGCCGCCAGCGTCAACAATCTCGTCGCCACCGTGGAACGCGGGCTGGGCGAAACCGGCCGCGTGCTGGCGGCGCTGGCCCGCACCGATCTCACGCCCCGCGTCGAGGGCGACTACGAGGGTGCCTTCGCGCAGCTCAAGGGCGACACCAACGCCGTCGCCGAGACGCTCAGCGAGATCGTCGGCCAGCTCAAGGCGACCTCGCGCAACCTCAAGAGCGCCACGGCCGAGATCCTGAGCGGCGCCAACGATCTTTCCGAGCGCACCACCAAGCAGGCGGCGACCATCGAGGAAACCTCGGCGGCGATGGAGCAGCTCGCCGCCACCGTGCTGCAGAACGCCCGGCAGGCCCGGGACGCCTCGGGGGTCGCCGCTTCCGTCACGCGCACCGCCGAGGAGGGCGGCGAGGTGATGGGGCAGGCGACCGAGGCGATGGAGCGCATCACCGCCTCGTCGGGCAAGATCTCGAGCATCATCGGGCTCATCGACGACATCGCCTTCCAGACCAACCTCCTGGCGCTCAATGCCTCGGTCGAGGCGGCGCGGGCCGGCGAGGCGGGCAAGGGCTTCGCCGTGGTGGCGGTGGAGGTGCGGCGCCTGGCGCAGTCGGCGGCCGCGGCCTCGCGCGAGGTCAAGGGCCTCATCGAGCAGTCGGGCAGCGAGGTGCGCACCGGCTCCAGACTGGTCGGCGAGGCGGCGGGCCGGCTCGCGGCCATGCTGGCGGCCGCCCGCTCCTCGCACGAGCTGATGGACTCGATCGCGCGCCAGAGCCAGGACCAGGCCGCCTCGATCGAGGAGGTCAATGCCGCGGTGCGGGCGATGGACGAGATGACGCAGCACAATGCGGCGCTGGTCGAGGAGACCAACGCCTCGATCGAGCGCACCGAGGAGCAGGCGACCGAGCTCGACCGCATCGTCGAGGTGTTCACCATCGGCGCCGCGGCGCCGCCGCCGGCCGAGGCGCCAGCGCCCGACGGCATCAAGGGCTTGCAGGAGCGGGTGCGCACGGCGGCGCGCGCCTATCTGAGCCACGGCAACGTGGCGGTGGACAAGGACTGGGAAGAGTTCTGAGGCGCCGTCCCGGGCGCCCTTGGGGGAGACGCGCATGGCCCGCATCGGTCTTGTCGCCCATGACGACAGGAAGGACGACCTCGTCGCCTGGGTGCTCCTGCATCGCGCCGAGCTCGGCCGGCACGAGCTCTACGGCACCGGCACGACGGGCGGGCGAATCGCCGAGGGCACTGGGCTCACGGTGACGCGGCTGCTGAGCGGCCCCCTGGGCGGGGACGCGCAGATCGGCGCGATGATCGCGGAAAGCCGGCTGGACGTCCTGATTTTCTTCCAGGATCCGCTGACGGCATTGCCGCATGACGTGGACGTCAAGGCGCTGACGCGGCTGGCAACGCTCTACGACATCCCCTTCGCCGTCAATCGCGCCACGGCGGAAGCCGTGCTTGCGGCGCTCTGAGCGTTTGACCATGCGGTCAACTTATGCGCATTTGTGCCGCCAACGGCCACCTAGAGCCGGATAGTCGAACGGGGGAAGGGTGTCCGACGCAGTCATCGACGTCCAGGACGTCTCCAAGAGCTTTGGCGGCCTGCAAGCGGTGCGCCACTGCTCGCTGCAGGTCAAGCGGGGGTCGATCACGGGGCTGATCGGGCCGAACGGCGCGGGCAAGTCCACGCTGTTCAACCTCGTGGCCGGCAATATCGCGCCCGACAGCGGGCGCATCATCTTCGACGGCCGCGACATCACCGGCCTGCCGCCCTACGAGCTGTTCGCGCTGGGCATGCTGCGCACCTTCCAGATCGCGCACGAATTCTCCAACATGACGGCGCTCGAGAACCTCATGATGGTGCCGGCGGGCCAGCCCGGCGAAAGCCTCGCGCGCATCTGGTTCACGCCCGGCGCGGTGCGGGCGCGCGAGCACGAGGTGCGCCAGAAGGCGCTCGACGTCATCGATTTCCTCAAGCTCGCGCATGTGAAGAACGAGCTCGCCGGGAACCTGTCGGGCGGCCAGAAGAAGCTGCTCGAGCTCGGCCGCACCATGATGGTCGACGCCAAGGTGGTGCTGCTCGACGAGGTCGCCGCCGGCGTCAACCGCACGCTGCTGCAGGACCTCGCGGCCAATATCGAGCGCATGAACCAGGAGCTGGGCTACACCTTCTTCGTCATCGAGCACGACATGGACCTCATCGGGCGGCTGTGCGACCCGGTGATCGTGATGGCGGCCGGCGAGAAGATCGCCGAGGGGCCGATGGCGGAAATCCGGGCCAATCCGGCGATCATCGAGGCCTATTTCGGCGCCCCCGTGAGGGCCGCCTGAGATGGCGCTGATCGAAGTCAGGAACGTCGTGGCCGGCTATGGCGGGGCGCCGATCCTCAACGGCGTCAACATCGCCATCGAGCAGTCCGACATCGGCGTCATCGTCGGGCCCAACGGGGCCGGCAAGTCGACGACGCTCAAGGCCATTTTCGGGCTGCTCAAGGTCAGCTCCGGCGAGGTGCTGTTCGAGGGCGAGGACATCACCAATTCGCTGCCCGACAGGCTGGTGCCGCGCGGCCTCAGCTTCGTGCCGCAGGAAAAGAACGTCTTCACCACGCTCAGCGTCGAGGAAAACCTCGAAATGGGCGCCTTCATCCGGCGCGACGACATTTCCGGCACGCTCGAGGAAATCTACGCCATGTTCCCGGTGCTTGCCGAGAAGCGGCGGCAGCCGGCCGGCGAATTGTCGGGCGGCCAGCGTCAGATGGTGGCGATGGGCCGGGCGCTGATGAGCAAGCCGCGCCTGCTGATGCTCGACGAGCCGTCGGCCGGGCTCAGCCCGCGCTACGTGCTCGAGATCTTCGAGCACATCGTTACCGTCAACAAGGCGGGCGTCGGCATCCTGATGGTCGAGCAGAACGCCCGGCAGGCGCTGGCCTTCGCCTCGCGCGGCTTCGTGCTGGCGCAGGGACAGAACCGCTACACCGGCACGGGGCCGGAGCTCATTGCCGACCCCGAAGTCGCCAAGAGCTTCCTCGGGGGCTGAGCGATGGACGAGCTGATCTTCTTCATCAACAAGGTGATCGTGGCGGGGACCGTCCTCGGCTCGATCTATGCGCTGGGCGCCGTCGGCGTGACGCTGATCTTCGGCATCCTGCGCTTCGCGCATTTCGCGCATGGCGACATGATGACGCTCGGCGCCTTCATCGCCTATGTGCTGGTCGGCGCCTTCGCCGCGCTGGGCATCCACCTGCCGATCCCGCTCGGGGTGGCGGTGCTGCCCTTCGCCATGGCGCTGACGGCGGTGGCGGCGCTCGGGCTCGACCGCGGCTTCTACGCGCCGCTGAGGCGCATGGGCGCGCAGCCGATCACGCTGCTCATCGCCTCGATCGGCGTGACGCTGATGCTGCAGGGCCTCGTGCGGCTGTTCTTCGGCACCGGCACGCGCACCTTCTTCGAGTTCGAGACCAAGGACATCTTCCGCTTCGACATGAGCTGGATCGGCGGCAGCCGGCCGATCACCGTCACCGGCCCGCAATTGTGGATGGTGGCGCTGGTCGTCGTCACCGTGCTGGCGCTGCATCTCTTCCTCACCCGCTCGCGGCTGGGCAAGGGCATGCGCGCCATGAGCGACAATCCCGACCTGGCGCAGGTCTCGGGCATCAACACGGCGCTGGTGGTGCGCGTCACCTGGACCATCGCCGGAGCGCTCGCCTGCATGGCGGGCACCATGCTGGCGCTCGACGTGTCGCTCAAGCCCGACCTCGCCTTCAACATCATCCTGCCGGTGTTCGCCGCGGCGGTGGTGGGCGGGCTCGGCCAGACCTACGGCGCCATCGCCGGCGGCTTCCTCGTCGGCTTCGCCGAAACGCTCGCCGTGTTCGACTGGGCGGTGTTCGTCCGGCCCTTCCGCGAGCACCTGCCCGACTGGCTGGCGACGGCCTCGGGGCTCAGCCTCGTGCCGACCGAATACAAGCTCACGGTCGCCTTCGTGATCCTCGTGATCGTGCTGCTGGCGCGGCCGACGGGCATCTTCAAGGGGCTTTCGACATGAGCCGGCGCGTCGCACTCGCCTATCTGGGACTGGCCGTCCTCGTCGTCGTCATCGCCATGACGCGCGGCGTGTCGACGGCCATGCTGCTCGCCGCCATCTCGTCGATCTACGCGCTGGTGGCGCTCGGGCTCAACATCCAGTTCGGCTATGGCGGGCTGTTCAACCTCGCCATCATGGGGCTGATGATGATCGGCGGCATGGCCGTCTCCAACATCTCCATGCCGGTCAACGCCGCCTTCTGGGCCTCGGACGGCCCGCTGCTGCTCGGGCGCGCCATCGGCGCGGCGCTGGCCGGCACCTGCCTCGTCATCGTCGCGCACCAGTCGTGGCGGGTGGGCGTGCCGCGGCCGCTCGTCACCTGGCTCAAGGTCCTGGCGTGGTTCGTCGGCTACATCTTCTATCGCACGCAGATCGACCCGGCCGCCGCATACATCGAGAAGACCTCGGGCTGGGTCGGCGGGCTCGGCCTGCCGGTATGGGCCGGCTACGCCGCCGGCGGCGTGCTGGCGGGGCTCGCCGCCTATGTCATCGGCAAGATCTCGCTCGGCCTGCGCTCGGACTATCTCGCCATCGCCACCATCGGCATGTCCGAGATCATCCGCGCCTTCGTCAAGAACATGGACTGGCTGACGCGCGGCACGCTGACGGTGACGCCGGTGCCCTGGCCGGTGCCGCTGCCCGGCGCCTACCAGGAGCAGGGCGTCGACATCGGCACCTCCTTCGTCTACGGGCAGGGGGCGTTCCTGGCCGTGACGCTCGCCATCCTCATCGTTTCGGTGATCCTCGTCGAGCGCGCCTATGGCGGGCCGTGGGGCCGCATGATGCGCGCCGTGCGCGACAACCACATCGCCGCCGCCTCGATGGGCAAGGACGTGAAGGCCAGGCAGGTCGAGATCTTCGTCTTCGGCTCGGTGCTGATGGGCATTGGCGGGGCGCTGCTCAGCTCGTTCAACCAGCTCTTCGATCCGGGCGGCTACCAGCCGATCAACCACACCTTCCTCATCTGGGTGATGGTGATCGTCGGCGGCATGGGCAATTCCTACGGCGCCGTCCTGGGCGGCTTCCTCGTCTACATGCTGTGGGCGATGTCCGAGCCGGTGAGTGCGGTGATCTTCGCCCAGGTCAGCAACCTGACGAGCTGGATGGGCCTGGGCGCCATCCCCGACATCGACGCGCGCGCCGCGCAGATGCGTGTGTTCTTCCTCGGCTTCGTCATCTGGCTGTCGCTGCGCTTCGCGCCCAAGGGCCTCCTGCCCGAGGTCATCAGGCGCCACGTCTGAGGCGAGGCGGCGGCCGCCGCCTCACAGCTTGAGCGGGCCGACCATGTTCTCGGGCCTGACCTCGGCGTCGAACTCCTCGGCGGTGAGCAGGCCGAGCTCGATGGCGCTCTGCTTGAGCGTCGTGCCCTGCTTGTGGGCATTCTTGGCGATCTTCGCGGCGTTGTCGTAGCCGATCCTGCGGTTGAGCGCGGTGACCAGCATCAGCGACTGGTCGACGAGCTGCTTGATGCGGGCGCGGTCGGGCTCGATGCCGACGGCGCAATGGTCGTTGAAGCTCTTGGCCGCGTCGGCGAGCAGGCGCGCCGATTGCAGGAAATTGTAGGCGATGACGGGCTTGAAGACGTTGAGCTCGAAATTGCCCTGGCTCGCGGCGAAGCCGATGGCGGCGTCGTTGCCCATCACCTGCACGGCGACCATCGTCATCGCCTCGGACTGGGTCGGGTTGACCTTGCCCGGCATGATCGAGGAGCCCGGCTCGTTCTCGGGAATGGTGATCTCGCCGAGCCCGGAGCGCGGGCCCGAGGCCAGCCAGCGCACGTCGTTGGCGATCTTCATCAGCGCCGCGGCGAGCTGCTTCAGGGCGCCATGCGTGCCGACGAAGGCGTCGTGGCCGGCCATCACGGCATATTTGTTGGGCGCCGTGACGAAGGGATAGCCGGTGAGCGCGGCGATCTCGGCGGCGACGGTCTCGCCATACCGGGGATGGGCGTTGAGCCCGGTGCCGACGGCGGTGCCGCCCAGCGCCAGCTCGTAAAGCTGCGGCAGCGTGGCGCGGATGGCCTTGAGCGCGAGGTCGAGCTGCGCCACCCAGCCGCTCATTTCCTGGCCGAGGGTCAGGGGCGTCGCGTCCTGCAGGTGCGTGCGGCCGATCTTCACCACGTCCATATAGGCGGCCGACTTGGCGGCGAGCGTGTCGCGCAGCAGCGTCACGCGCTCGAACAGATACCCCTCCAGCGCCTCGACCGCCGCGATGTGCATGGCGGTGGGGAAGGTGTCGTTGGACGACTGGCTCATATTGACGTGGTCGTTGGGGTGCACGGGCTTTTTCGAGCCCATCGTGCCGCCGGCCATCTCGATGGCGCGGTTCGAGATCACCTCGTTGACGTTCATGTTGGACTGGGTGCCCGAGCCGGTCTGCCAGACGACGAGCGGGAAATGCTCGCCGAGCGTGCCCGCGATGACCTCGTCGGCGGCGGCGACGATGAGGTCGCGCGTCTGCTCGTCCATCAGCCCGAGCTTGAAATTGGCCAGCGCCGCCGCCTTCTTGAGGATGCCGAAGGCGTGGATGATGCCGGCCGGCATCTTTTCGCCGCCAATGTCGAAATTGGCCAGCGAGCGCGCGGTCTGCGCCCCGTAATAGCGGTCGGCGGGCACCTGGATGGTGCCCATTGAATCGGATTCGACGCGGATCGACGGCAAGGCGGGAGCCCCCTATATGCAAACGGCCAGCCCTTTTGGGGCTGGCCGCGGGAAACTGCAAGTCGACCTTGGATCGACGGCTGTCAGGTCCTACGCGTTCTTGGGCGAAAGGATCTGGCGGCCGCGATACATGCCGGTCTTGAGATCGACGTGGTGCGGACGGCGCAGCTCGCCCGAATCCTTGTCCTCGACATAGGCGGGGGCGGCCAGCGCATCGGCAGAGCGGCGGAATCCGCGCTTCTGCGG
>JBDHTK010000089.1:0-11216 GCA_039808625.1 Devosia sp.
GGCAGCGCGCAGCGCCGCGACCCGGGCCAGCAGCGCGTCGGCGCCGCCGGCGTCGTCGGCGGCGAGCGGGCGGCGGCCGGCCATGACCACGGCCTGCCCGAGGTCGATGCTGCCGATGGCGCGCGCCGCCCTGAGCGCGGGCAGCGCCAGCGCCGCGAGCGCCGCGCCGGGCGGCGGCCCGGCCACATGCCCCGCCGGCGTCAGCAACTCGGGCGCCACCTCATGGGCGCCGACGAGGCGGATGCCGTTGAGGCGCGCGAACAGCAGGATCATGCCGGCCAGGCCGAGGTCGCCGAGCCCGCCGGCCATGCGCCCGGCGGCGCCGAAGGCGCGCGCCAGCGCCTCGCGGTCGCCATCCGAGATGTGCACGCCGCCCGCCAGCACCAGGTGGCTCGGACGGAAGGCGCGGATGGCGTCACGCAGCGCGCCGGCCTGGCTGAGCGGCAGGTGCCGCACCTCGTCGCCGGCGATGTCGCCGCGCCCGCCGAGATCGATGACCTGCAGCGCCCCGCCGGCACGCCGCACTGCCGCCGCGACATGCGGCACCAGCTCGCCGGACCCCGCGACGAGGGTCAGCCGGCGCGCCATCAGAACTCGCCGTGGCCGTTCCGCGGCAGGGTCAGCGGATGATCCTTGGCGTTGACGATGAAGCGGACGACGTCCTGCACCAGCTCGTCCTTGGGGAAGATGGCGGCGGCGTCCTCGACCCGCTCGCGCAGCGTGCCCTCGCTGGCGAAGATCATGCGGTAGGCGGTGCGCAGGTTGTGAATGGCCTCGCGGTCGAAGCCGCGGCGCTTGAGGCCGACGAGGTTGAGCCCCGACAGCTCGGCCGGGTTGCCCGTTGCCGCGCCATAGGGGATCAGGTCCTTCTCGAGCTTGGTGAGGCCGCCGACAAAGGCATGCGCGCCGATATGGACGAACTGCGTGGCGCCCGAATAGCCGCTCATCACCACATAGTCGCCGATGTGGCAGTGCCCGGCGAAGGTGACGTTGTTCGACAGCACGACATTGTTGCCGACAATGCAGTCGTGCCCGATATGCACGCCGATCATGATGAGGCAGTTGTCGCCGATGCGGGTCACCATGCCGCCGCCGGCCGTGCCGGGATTGATGGTGACATGCTCGCGCACCGTGGTGTTGCGGCCGATCTCCAGCGTCGACGGCTCGCCCGCATATTTGAGGTCCTGCGGGCGGTGGCCGATGGAGGCGAAGGGGAAGAATTTCGAGCCGGCACCGACGCTCGTGCGCCCGGTGACGACGGCATGCGAGATCAGCTCTACGCCGTCGCCCAGCGTCGTCTCCGCGCCGACGATGCAATAGGGGCCGATGCTGACGCCCTCGCCGAGCGTCGCCCCGTCCTCGACGATGGCCGTGGGGTGAACGATGGTGTGCGGCATCAGGGATTTTCGACCATGACCATCGCGCCGACCTCGGCTTCGGCGATCAGCGTCGTGCCGACCATCGCCCGTGCCTCGTACCAGCCCATCGCGCTGCGCCGCCGGATCTTGCGGATATGGTACTCGATGGTGTCGCCGGGGCGCGCCGGCTTGCGGAACTTGCACTTGTCGACGGTGACCATGTAGACGATGTGCTGCCCCTTGGTCTGGTCGGCGGCGATGGCGATGGCGCCGGCCGTCTGCGCCATGCCCTCGATGATGAGCACCCCGGGGAACACCGGATTGCCGGGGAAATGCCCCTGGAAGATGGGCTCGTTCACCGAGACGTTCTTGATGCCGATGGCGGACTCGTCGCCATCGACCTCGATGATCCTGTCGATCATCAGGAACGGGTAGCGGTGCGGCAGCAATTGCAGGATGCGATCGATGTCGATCGCCGCCAGGGCCTTGCTCCCGCTCGGGGCCGGATCAGTCTTCGCGTCCACTCTTCTTCCCTTTGCTCAACAGTCGGACCGTGGCCGTCTGGCGGCGCCAGGCCCGCACGTCCTCGGCGGGATAGCCGCCCACCCGGCCGCCCCGCCGGACATCCTTGGTCACCACGGCGCGCGCCACGACGATCGCGCCGGCGCCGATGGTCAGGTGCCCCGTGGTGATCGCCGCGGCGCCGATCATCACGGAATCCTCGAGGATCGTCGAGCCGGCAAGCCCCGACATCCCCGCCAGCAGGCAGTTGCGCCCGATCCGGCAATTATGCCCGATCTGCACGAGATTATCGATCTTCGTGCCGTCGCCGATCACCGTGTCGCCCAGCGCGCCGCGATCGACGGTGGAATTGGCACCGATCTCGACGCGGTCCTGCACGATGACCCGGCCGAGCTGCGGGATCTTGCGGTTGGAACGGCCGTGATCGAGCCAGCCGAACCCTTCCGAGCCGATGCGCGCTCCCGCATGCAGCACGACATTGTTGCCCAGATAGGCGCATTCGATGCTGCAATTGGAACCGATGATGGCGTTGCGGCCGATGGCGACGCCGGCACCGATCACCGTGTTCGGCCCGATCACCGTGCCGCGGCCGATCTCGACGCCCGGCCCGAGCACCACGCCAGGCCCCAGCCGCACGTCGGGCTCGGTGACCGGCAGGTCCTCGTAGGGCCCGAGCAGCGCCGTGACGGTGCTCCGCGTATCCTGCGGATAGAGCTGCTCGAGCAGGCTCACAAAGGCCAGGTGCGGGTCGTCGGCAACGACGGCGAACGTGCCCTCGGGCACCACCGGCCGCAGGTCGTGCGACACCACGACGATGCCGGCCGAGGTGGCGCGGAGCGCCTCGGCATAGTCGCGATGCGCGGCAAGCGCGATCTCACCGGGGCCGGCGCGATGAAGCTCCTCGGCGCCGGTGACGAGCGGCCCCTCGCCCTCGAACCCGGCGGCAAGCTGCACCGCCGCGAGAAGCGGCCCCAGCGGCTGCGCGCCGGCGAAGTGATGGAAACGGGTGTCGACCATTGGCTTTGCAACGAAAAGGGCCGCGGTGCGAGGCGCCGCGGCCCTGGAAGTGTTTCACGCCCCTGGGATCAGAGCAAGGTCTGCAGCGTCAGCGCGAAGGCCGGGCAGTAGACCGACGAGCACACCTTGGTGGTGCTGTCGTCCGTCGACTTGGACAGGATCCAGGCCATGTCGCCACGCAGCGGGCCGAACGGCGAGTCCCAGATGACCGAGGCACCGACCGAGCTCTTGAGCGGCTGGTTGACCGAGCCCGGATTCGCAGCCCCGCCCGCACCCTCGCCGGAGATGATCGCCGCATCGGCGAACAGCGCCCCCGACAGGCCGTAGCTCTCGGGCAGGCCGGGCATCGGGAAGGTCAGCTCGGCCGAGGCGCCCGCATAGGCGGTGAAGCCGAGGATCTCGTCGTTGACGCCGGTCTTCGGACCCATGCCGCGCGGCGTGAAGCCCCGCACGAGCTGGCTGCCATAGGTGAAGGATTCGAGCGGGCTGACGCCGGCACCGCTGAAGTCGTTGATGATGCCGCCCTGCAGCTTGACGCTGCCGACCAGCCCGAAGTCCGAATTGAGCGGCATGAAGTAGCGCGCCTTGGCCTCGGTCTTGAGGAAGCTGTAGTCCCAGCCGACATAGCTCTGGGTGAGCTGCGCGGTGAAGCCTTCCGTCGGGCGCTTCGGGTCGTCGAGGCCGTCATAGGTCAGGCTGTAGCCGATCCACGCCTTGTCGAACTGGCGATTGCCCGGCGTGAAGATCACCGAATTGCCGCCCAGGGCGGTGTCGGCGATGACCGTGTGGTCGATGCCGCCGAACAGCGAGGCCCTGAGGTCGCGCGTCACCGGCAGGCCGAAGCGCAGCTGACCGCCCGTCGAGGTGATGCCGTAGATGTTCGACGAGGTCTCGTCGGTGATGCGGTGGTAGAGATCGATGCCCGACGACATCTTGAGGCCCATGAAATAGGGCTCGGTGAACGAGAAGTCGAAGGACTTGCCGCCCTGGCTCGCCCCGATCGAGGCGCGCAGATACTGGCCGCGCCCGAGGAAGTTGCGCTCGGTCAGCGACAGCTCGCCGAGGATGCCCGACTGCGAGTCGTAGCCGGCGGTGATGCCGTAGTCGCCCGTCGAGCCTTCCTCGACGGCGATGTTGAGCACCACCTTGTCGGGTGCGCTGCCCTGCTCGGCGCCGATATTGACGCGCGAGAAGTAGCCCAGCCCCTCGATGTTCAGCTTGCCCTGCGTGACCAGCGCCCGGTTGAAGGGGTCGCCTTCGGCGAAGGGCAGCTCGCGGCGGATGACGAAGTCGCGGGTCTTCTCGTTGCCGGTGATGTTGATGCGCTCGACATAGAGGCGCTGCCCCTCGTCGATCAGATAGGTCACCGAGAAGGTGCCGCTCGCCGCGTCGCGCTCGACGCGCGGCCGCACGTCGGCGAAGGGATAGCCGAGATTGGTTGCCTCGACCGCCATGTCCTGCGCCGAACGCGCCAGGTCGATGGCCGAGAAGCGCTCGCCCGACTGGGTGCGGATATTGCCCGTCAGCCGGTTGGCGTCGAGCCCGGCGATCGACGTCTCGACGCCGATCGGCCCGAAGGCGTAGCGTTCGCCCTCGACCACGGTGAAGCTGATGAAATAGCCGTTGCGCTCGGCGTTGTACTCGGCCACCGCCGAGGTCACCTGCGCATCGGGGAAGCCGTGGTTGGCGTAGTACTGGCGGATGACCTCGCGGTCGGTGTCGAGCTGCGCCTGCGTGTAGTTGTCGTCGCGCAGCAGCCAGCTCAGCCAGCCCGTCTCCTTGGTGCGGATGATGGACTTGAGCTGCCAGGCGCTGACATTGTTGTTGCCGGTGAAGTTGATCGCCGCGATGCCGGCGCGCACGCCCTCGTTGATCTGGAACACCACGCGCATGCGGCCGGCGCCCACCGGCTCGAGCCGCGTCGTGACCTGCACGGCGGAATAGCCGACGTCGCGATAGGCCTGCAAGATCGACTGCACGTCGCGCTGCAGCCCCGCCTCGTCGACGGTGCCACGGTTGATGGTGTCGATCATGGCCACGAGGTTGGCGTCCGAGAAGCGCATATTGCCCTCGAACAGCACCGAGGCCGCGATGGGGTTCTCGGAGACCCGCACCGCCAGGGTGGAGCCCTGCATGGTCACCGACGCCGTCTTGAACAGCCCGGTCGCCAGGAGCGCATCGACGGAGGCATTGAGCTTGGCCGAGGTGGAGGTGTCGCCGACGCCGAGCGCCAGGTAGCGGATGACCGTCGCGTCATCGACCTGCGAGTTGCCCGACACGGTGATTCTGGAAACGGTGGCCGCCTGGGCGGCCTCGACCCCGAACAGCGGGCCTCCGACGCCGCTCAGCGGCGCCAGGACCATCAGCGCGAGTGCCAGAAACGCACCGCGCATAAGCTTGACGGGATCGATCATGATTCTAAATGCCTCTCAGACGAAAGGCCGGGGGAATCGCCACGCGCGCTGCCCCCCAGCTAACTCCACCCTCAAGCATTTACTGGTTTTTTAACCAAGGGCAAGCCGCAACGCTGGGTTGCGTTAGCGAAACCTTGGCCCCCGTGCATTCCTGCAACACCCTGAAAACCAAGGTTAACAAGGCATTAGCTAGATCAGTCCGCGCAGCAGGCCGGTATCGTTGATGAGTGTGAAGATCATCAGCGAGCCGACGATGGCGAAGCCCAGCCGGAAGCCGATTTCCTGCGTCCGCTGGCTCAGCGGCCGGCCCCGCGCCGCCTCCACGAGATAGTAGAGCAGATGCCCGCCATCGAGCACCGGCACCGGCAGCAGGTTGAAGATACCGATGTTGAGCGACAGCAGCGCCGCGAGATTGATGAGCGCGAGGACGCCCATCGTCGCCACCTCGCCGGAGACCTTGGCGACCTTCACCGGCCCGCCGAGCTGGTCGACGTCGCCGCGCCCGACGAAGAAATCGCCGAGGAACGCCACCGTGCGGTCGATGATGAAGCGCACCTCCTCGACGGTCATGCCCACCGCCTCGACCGGCCCAGGGCGGTAGAGCGTGATGTCGGTCTGCTCGACATTGCGCATGACGCCGATGCGCCCGATGCGCTGCACGTTGCCGAAGCGATCGGTGTCCTCGGCCGTTGCGGGGACGAGGGCGACGGTGCGCGCAAGCCCGCCGCGGTCGAAGACGATGGTCACCTCCCGCCCCGGCGCCGTGGCGATGAGCCGCTGAAAATCGGAGAAGCCGGTCACCTCGAAGCCGTCGACCGAGACGATCCGGTCGCCGGCCATCAGCCCGGCCTCGGCCGCGACGCTGCCGGCCACCACCTCGCCGATCACCGGCGGGATGGTGTAGCGGCCATAGCCGAGCAGCAGCGCGTAGAGCACGAGGAAGGTGAAGAGCACGTTGGCCAGCGGCCCCGCCACCACCACGGCGATGCGCTGCCAGACGTTCTTGTTGACGAACAGCCGGTGCTGCTCTTCGGGCGGCAGCGCCGCCGTCGCCTCGGGGTCGGGCATGCTGGCCGCGTTCATGTCGCCGACGAAGCGCACATAGCCGCCGAGCGGGATGGCCGAGAGCTTCCAGCGCGTGCCGCGCCGGTCGTCGAAGCCGACGAGCTCGGGTCCGAAGCCGATGGAGAAGGTCTGGATGGCGATGCCGTTCCAGCGCGCGACGAGGTAGTGCCCCATCTCGTGGACGAAGACGATGGCCGTCAGCACGACGATGAAGGCCGGAATGGCGTAGAGGACCGGCAGGCTGAGAAAGGACAGTTTGGACGCTCCGCTTGACTGGCGCCTGTTAGGCGCCGAATGCGTTCACAGTTGGACGCCGCTCACCAATAGAGAAAGCCTGCCGCCACGGCATCGAGCCCGCCGCGCGCCACGCCGATGGCGAACAGCACGATGACGCCGAAGGTGACGCTGTCGAGCCGGTCCATGAAGCCGCCGTGGCCGGGAATGATGTCGCCCGAATCCTTGATGCGGAACAGACGCTTGATGGCACTTTCGGTAAGGTCGCCCCCCTGCCCCGCGACGCCCAGCACCGCCGACAGGAGCAGCCCCAGCCACCACGGCGACGGCGTGAACGCCAGCCAGTAGACGGTGCCGGCCACCGTGCCGATCACCCAGCCGCCGACGGCCCCCGAAATGGTCTTGGACGGCGAGACGGTCGGGGCCAGCTTCGGCCCGCCGACCAGCCGCCCGACGAAGAACGCACCGGTATCGTTGAAGGCGATGACGATGCCCAGATACCAGCCGGCGACGACGCCGGCCGCGCCGGTGCCGCGCATGCCGAGCACCGCGATCAGCACCAGCGCGAAGAAGGCCAGCCCGCCGAGGCGCCAGACGATGACGGACCGTTCGCCGAACAGCGCCACCAGCATCGCCACGGCGATTGCTGCGAGCGTGCCCGGCGGCCCGAACACGGGAAACGCCAGCGCCGCGGCCGCGAGCAGCGCGATCTGCACCATGCCCAGCGGCGCCAGCGGCTTCAGCGTCACCATCTGCTCCCATTCGCGATAGGCGATGCCGAAGACGAGGGCGGCCAGCGCCGCCCATACATAGCCGCCGAAATGGAGGCCGGTGGCGACGATGGCGATGATGACGGCCGCCGACACGAGGCGCGGGCCGAGGTCGGTCCAGGGTTGCGGCTGACGCGGTGGCGCGGTGCCTGGCGAATCCTCTTCAGTCACCGGCGCTGCGCCTCGACGCCTCCATAGCGCCGATCGCGGCCGGAATAGTCCGCCAGCACGTCGAGGAACTGCCGCTCGTCGAAATCGGGCCAGTAGGCGTCGACGAAGGCCAGCTCCGCATAGGCGCTCTGCCAGAGCAGGAAATTGGAGAAGCGCTGCTCGCCGCTGGTGCGGATGACGAGATCGGGGTCCGGCAGGCCGGCGGTGTAGAGCGCCCGCGAAATCGTCTCCTCGGTGATGTCCTCGGGCTTGAGCCGGCCGGCCGCCACCTGCGCGGCGATGCGGCGCACCGCCTCGGCGATCTCGGCCTTGCCGCCATAGTTGAAGGCCACCTGGAGCCTGAGGCCGGTGTTCATCGCCGTCGTCGTCTCGACCTCGGCGATGAGCCGGCGCAGCCCCTCGTCCAGCCCCTCGCGGGAGCCGATGATGCGTACCCGCACGTTGTTGCGGTGCAGCTTTTCGAGGTCGGAGGCGACGAACCGCCGGAGCAGGCCGAAGATGAAGCTCACCTCGTCGCGCGGCCGCGACCAGTTCTCGGACGAGAAGCTGAACACGGTGAGATAGCCGACGCCGTAGGTGATGCAGCTTTCGACGAGCGCGCGCAGCGCCCTGACGCCGGCGACGTGGCCCTCGGTGCGCGGCTTGCCGCGCGCCTGGGCCCAGCGGCCATTGCCGTCCATGATGACCCCGATATGCGCTGGAACCCTGAGGTCGGGCCGGCCGGCGGCGCGCGGCTGGGTGGCGGGTTCGCTGGGCATCTGTGGCCCCTCCAGGGCCGGGGTGACTGCGTGCAGGCTACACCTGCATGATTTCCTGTTCCTTAGCGGCGACGATGGCGTCCACGTCGGCGATGGCGGCGTCGGTCGCCTTCTGCACGAGGTCGGCCTTGGCGCGGCTGTCGTCCTGGCCGAGCACGCCGTCCTTCTCGAGCTTCTTCAGCAGATCCATGCCGTCGCGGCGGATATGGCGGATCGCCACGCGCGCCTGCTCGGCATAATTATGGGCAACCTTGGTCAGTTCGCGGCGGCGCTCCTCGTTGAGCTCGGGCAGCGGCACGCGGATGGTGGCGCCTTCGGTGGCCGGATTGAGGCCGAGGCCGGAATTGCGGATGGCCTTGTCGACCGCCGTCGCCATCGAGCGGTCCCACACCTGCACCGAGAGCAGCCGCGCCTCCGGCACGCTGACGGTGGCGACCTGGTTGAGCGGCATCTTCGTGCCGTAGGCCTCGACCATCACCGGCTCGAGCAGGCTGGCGCTGGCCCGGCCGGTGCGCAGCCCGGTCAGCTCCTCGCGCAGCGCGGCGACCGACTTCTGCATGCGGCTCTTCATGTCGTCGATGGAAAAATCCGGCACCTGGGCCATGTCGAACTCCTACTGCTTCTCGGTGCCGACGAAGGTCGAGCGCGTCTTGCCGCTCAGCACCCCCATCAGACCTTCCTTGTCGTCCAGTGCATAGACCAGTATCGGCAGCCCGTTATCGCGCGCAAGGGCGAAGGCCGCGGTGTCCATGACTTTGAGGTTGCGCGCGATGACTTCGTCGTAACTCACGGTTTCGTAACGCCGGGCCGCCGGATTCTTCTTGGGGTCCTGGTCGTAGACGCCGTCCACCTTCGTGCCCTTGAGCAGCACGTCGCAATCGAGCTCGATGGCCTTGAGCGCCGAGGCCGTGTCGGTGGTGAAAAAGGGGTTGCCGGTGCCGCCCGCGCACACCACGACATAGCCGTCGTCGAGCGCCGCCTTGGCCGCGCGCGCCGTGAAATTGTCGGCCACCGACGGCATGGTCAGCGCCGAGAACACCTTGGATTTGACGCCGGCGCGCATGATGGCGTTGGACAGCGCCAGCGAATTGATGACGGTGCCGAGCATGCCCATGAGGTCGGCGGTCACCCGGTCGGTGCCGCGCGCCGCGACCTCCATGCCGCGAAAGATGTTGCCGGCGCCGATGACGATGGCGATCTCGACGCCGGAGCGGGCGGCGGAGACCACCTGGTCGGCCATCGCCGCGAGGAATTTGGGCTCGATGCCGAAACTCTGGTCGCCGGCCAGCACCTCGCCGGAAACCTTGAGGAGAATGCGCTTATAGGGAAATCCGGCCATCAGCGCCTCTCGCGTCCACTTGCGCACCAGCGAATCCGGCGCGTCTCGTGGCACGTTAGATGCCACCCAGCCGGGCGCTTTGCCAGCCCGGCCGGGAAAATTCGCGAAGCGAGCGCCTCAGCCCGGCTGGCCGACACCCGAGGTCGCAGCGACTTCGGCGGCGAAATCGGTCTCGGCCTTCTCGATTCCCTCGCCCAGCGCATAGCGCACGAAGCCGGTGACCTTGATCGGCGCGCCGACAACCGCCTCGGCCTTCTTCACCACGTCCTGCACCTTGGTCTCGCCATCGATGACGAAGGTCTGCGCCAGGAGCGTCGATTCCTCGTAGAACTTGCGCACGCGGCCCTCGACCATCTTGGCGATGACCTCGGCCGGCTTGCCGCTCTCCTTCGCCTGCTCGGCGAAGATCTCGCGCTCCTTGGCGACCACGGCCGGGTCGATGTCGTCCGGCGACACCGAGAGCGGGTTGGTGTTGGCGATGTGCATGGCGAGCTGCTTGCCGAGCTCGGCGAGCGCCGCCTTGTCGCCGGTGGATTCGAGCCCGACGATGACGCCGAGCTTGCCCATGCCGGGCTTCACCGTGTTGTGCACATAGGCGCCGACGACGCCGTCCTTGACCTCGATCACCGCGGCGCGGCGCAAATTCATGTTCTCGCCGATCTTGGCGATGGCGTCCGTCAGCTCGGCCGACACCGACCGGCCCGAGCCCGGATAGGGCATCTCGGCCAGCTTCTCGACATTGCCGCTGGCCTCGATGGCGAGCTTGCCGATATTGCCGACGATGGACTGGAACTGTTCGTTGCGCGCCACGAAATCGGTCTCGGAATTGACCTCGACGATGGCCGCCCGCACGCCCTCGTTGGCCACGCCGACGAGGCCCTCGGCGGCGACGCGCCCGGCCTTCTTGGCGGCCTTGGCGAGCCCGCGGGTGCGCAGCCAGTCGATGGCGGCCTCCATGTCGCCGCCCGTCTCCTCCAGCGCCTTCTTGCAATCCATCATGCCCACGCCGGTGAGCTCGCGGAGTTCCTTGACCTGAAGTGCCGTGACTGCCATTTCGACCACCTTTCATGCGACCCGGAGCACCGGGTCGCGCCTATCCATTGAACAAAAGCCCTGCCGATCCGGCAGCTTACTGCGCGGCAGCCTCGACGGCCGGCTCGGCGGGCGCCTCTTCGGCGGCCCCGAGATCGGCGCCACGGCCGGCGGCCGAGCGCGAAATGCCGTCGATCGCGGCCCGCGACACCAGCTCGCAGTAGAGCTCCAGCGCCCGCGCCGCGTCGTCATTGCCCGGCACCGGGTAGTCGACCACGTCGGGATCGGAGTTGGAGTCGATGATCGCGATCACCGGAATGCCGAGCCGCCGGGCTTCCTTGATGGCGTTGGCTTCCTTGTTGGTGTCGATGACGAACAGCAGGTTGGGCAGGTTGCCCATGTCCTTGATGCCGCCCAGGTCGCGCTCCAGCCGGTCGCGCTCGCGATCGAGCAGCAGGCGCTCCTTCTTGGTGAGGCCCTGGAAACCCTCGGCCTCCTGGGCCTCCAGCTCGCGCAGCCGGGCGATCGATTGCGAG
>JBDHTK010000090.1:0-11210 GCA_039808625.1 Devosia sp.
CTCACATGCTCGCTCTCGATGCCCGACCAGGTGGGCGACGAGATGATCTTGCGTGGCTGCGCCTGGATGTCGCGGAAGCGAATCTTCTCGTCGCGCCGCGCCGCCGCCAGGTGCGTGTGCTCGCGCCCGGTGACCTTGCCCAGCGCCGCCCACGCCTTGACCGCCACCTCGCCATTGGTTTCGGGCGCGAGGTAAAGGATCACCTCGGCGGCATCGATGTCGGACTCGATCCGCGGCCGACCCTGCGTCGGCCCTGCGGCGGTGACGGGATGGTTGAGCTCCCGCAGCCCCTCGACCTCCGCCTCGGTGTTCCAGCCGATGCCCTTGCCGCCATTGCCCAGCTTGTCGGCGAGCGGGCCGAGCGCCGTGAAGCGCTTGTAAGTGTTGGGATAGTCGCGCGTGACGACGCTGATCTGCGGCGCGGTGACGCCCGGCACCAGCTCGCATTCGCCCTTTTTCCAGTCCTTGACGTCGAAGGGCTGGGCGATCTCGGCCGGCGTGTCGTGCATGATCGGCGTCAGCACCACGTCGCGCTCGACGCCCAGCTGTCCTTCCGCCAGTTCCGAGAAGCGCCGCGCGATGGTCTTGTAGGTCTCCCAGTCGCTGCGCGCTTCCCACACCGGGTCCACCGCCGCCGACAGCGGATGGATGAACGGGTGCATGTCGGAGGTGTTGAGGTCGTTCTTTTCGTACCAGGTGGCGGTCGGCAGCACGATGTCCGAATAGAGGCAGCTCGTCGACATGCGGAAGTCGAGCGTCACCACGAGGTCGAGCTTGCCTTCGGGCGCGGGATCGCGCCATTCGACGTCGAGCGGCCGGGCCTCGCCGGCCTCGCCCAGCTCCTTGCCTTGCAGCCCGTGCCGCGTGCCGAGGAAGTGCTTGAGAAAATACTCGTGCCCCTTGCCCGACGAGCCGAACAGGTTCGAGCGCCAGATGAACAGGTTCCGCGGAAAGTTGACGGGGTTGTCGGGGTCTTCGCACGACATCCGCAGCGCCCCCGACTTGAGACCGCTGACGACATGCTCGGCGACGCCCACGCCGGCCGCGTCGGCCGCCGCCGCGAGCTGCAGCGGGTTGGTCGCGAGCTGCGGCGCCGAGGGCAGCCACCCCATCCGCTCCGCCTTGGCGTTGAGGTCGATGAAGCTGCCGCGATAGCCCGCCGGGTCGGCCAGCGGCGACAGCAGTTCCGACACGTCGAGCTTTTCGTAGCGCCACTGGTCGGAATGCGCGTAGAAGAACGACGTTCCGTTCATCTGCCGCGGCGGCCGCACCCAGTCCAGGGCGAAGGCCAGCATCGTCCAGCCGGTCTGCGGGCGGAGCTTCTCCTGGCCCACATAGTGCGCCCAGCCGCCGCCCGACACGCCCACCGTGCCGCACATCATCAGCATGTTGATGATCGAGCGGTAGTTCATGTCCTGGTGGTACCAGTGATTCATGCCCGCCCCGATGATGACCATCGAGCGGCCCTTGGTCTGCTCGGCATTAGCGGCGAATTCGCGCGCCAGCGTGATGGCCGTGTCGGCGGCCACGCCGGTGATCTTCTCCTGCCAGGCCGGCGTATAGGGCACGTTGTCGTCATAGCCCTTGGCCGCACTGCCCTTGAGGCCGCGGTCGATGCCGTAATGGGCGCACATCAGGTCGAACACCGTCGCCACCCGTGCCTCGCCATCGGCGAGCTTCAGCGTGCGCACCGGCACGTTGCGCACCAGCACGTCGCCGCCCTGGTCGTTCTCGGTGAAATGTTCGTGCGTGGCGCCGCCGAAATACGGGAACGCCACCGGCACCACGGCGTCGCGGCTGTCGATGAGGCTGAGCGCCAGCTTCACCGGCGCGCCGGTCTCGCCGTCCTTGTCCTCGAGGTTCCAGCGGCCCGCCGGCTCGCCGTCCTTGGGCCAGCGATAGCCGATCGAGCCCTGCGGCACCACGGGCGCCCCCGTCTCCTCGGCGATCGCCACCGTCTTCCAGTCGGCGCGGCCGCCGGCCGGCGCGCCGGGCAGGTCGCTGTGGCGCACATAGCGGTCGGGCACCCAGCGCTTGCCGTCCTTCCTGAGCCGCACCAGCATCGGCATGTCGGTGTAGCGGCGCGTATAGTCCGCGAAATACGGCACCTGCCGGTCGACGAAGAACTCCTTGAGGATGACGTGCCCCATCGCCATTGCGAGCGCGGCGTCGGTCCCCTGCTTGGGATGCAGCCACATGTCGGAGAGCTTGGCGACCTCCGAATAGTCCGGCGTGATCGCCACCACCTTGGTGCCGTTGTAGCGGGCCTCGACGAAGAAATGCGCGTCCGGCGTGCGCGTCTGCGGCACGTTGGAGCCCCAGGCGATGATATAGGCCGAATTGTACCAGTCGGCCGATTCCGGCACGTCCGTCTGCTCGCCCCAGGTCTGCGGGCTCGACGGCGGCAGGTCGCAATACCAGTCGTAGAACGACAGCAGCGTGCCGCCGATGAGGCTGAGATAGCGCGAGCCCGAGGCATAGGAAACCATCGACATCGCCGGGATGGGCGAGAAGCCGATGACGCGGTCGGGCCCCCACGTCTTGATGGTGTGCACGTTCGCCGCCGCGATGATCTCGCTCACCTCGTCCCAGCCCACCCGCACGAAGCCGCCGCGCCCGCGCATCGCCTTGTACGACCTGGCGGTTTCGGTATTGCCGGTGAGCGCGGCCCAGGCCTCGACCGGCGCCAGCGTCTGGCGCGCCGCGCGCCACGCCCGGATCAGGCGGGCGCGCACGAGCGGATATTTGAGCCGGCTGGCGCTGTAGAGGTACCAGCTATAGGAGGCGCCGCGCGAACAGCCGCGCGGCTCGTGGTTGGGCATGTCGGGACGGGTACGCGGATAGTCGGTCTGCTGCGTCTCCCAGGTGACGAGCCCGCTCTTGACGTAGATCTTCCAGCTGCACGAGCCCGTGCAGTTGACGCCATGCGTGGACCTGACGATCTTGTCGTGCTGCCAGCGCTGCCGGTAGCCTTCCTCCCAGCGCCGGTCCTCGTCGCGCAGCTCGCCATGCCCCTGCGCGAAGGGCTCACGCAGCCGGGTGAGGTAGGTCAGGCGCTCGAGAAAATGGCTCATGAGAATATCCTCCCCGTTCAGCCGGCATCGGCCGCGACCTTTGCCTCGCCCATGACGGGCGCGCGCCGGACCTCTGTCAGGTAGTTGAGCATCAGCGACACCGAGACGATGCCGTAGAGCAGCATGAAGCAGCTCGAACTGACGCCGACCACATCGAGCGTCGCGCCGAACATGATGGGTAGCAGGAAGCCGCCAAGCCCGCCGACCATGCCGACGATGCCGGTCACCACGCCCATCGAGTCGGGGTGGTCGTCGCCGATATATTTGAAGGTCGAGGCCATCCCCAGCGCGAAGGCGATGCCGAGCACGAAGAGCAGGCCGGTGAACATCCAGATCGGCAGCGCGATGACGTACTGCACCGGTCCGTCGACGGTGCGGATCGTCAGCTCCGTATAGGGATAGGACAGCAGGAACAGGCAGACCCAGGCGACCCACAGCACCGACCAGGTGACGTTGTGCGCCCCGAAGCGATCGGCGAGCCAGCCACCCAGCGCGCGAAAGGCGCCACCCGGCAGCGAGAAGCCCGCCGCCAATAGCGAGGCGGTGGCGATCGGGAGCTGGTACTCGGTGTCGAAATATTGCGGCATCCAGATCGACAGCGCCGTGAAGCCGCCGAACACGATCGAATAGTACTGGCAGTATTTCCACACGCGCGGATTGCGCAGCACCGCCAATTGCTGGCGCAGCGGGACGGTCGAGCCCGCACCGGGGTCGGGCGCCGAGAAGATGAAGAACAGCACGGCCGACGCCAGCAGCACCACGGCATAGACCCGCGGCACCATCTGCCAGCCATAGGCCGAGATGAGTGCCGGCGCGACGAACATGTTGAGCGCCGCACCTACCGTGCCGGCTCCGAACACGCCCATTGCGAAGCCGCGCCGCTCCTTCGAGAAGAAGCGCGCGACATAGGGGGTGCCGACCGAGAACGAGGCGCCGACGAGACCCAGCGCCAGCCCCAGCAGCAGCAGTTGCCACAGCGCTTCGGCATAGGACGACAGCCACAGCGGAATGGCACAGCCGACGAGCAGGATCAGCATCACGATGCGCCCGCCGAAGCGGTCGGTCCAGATGCCGAGCGGCAGCCTGAACAGCGCGCCGGTCAGCACCGGCGTGGCGGTCAGCAGGCCGAACTCGGTCGCACTGAGTCCAAGCTCAGCCTTGATGGGGATGCCGGTGACGCCGAACATCATCCACACCGCAAAGCACACCGTGAAGACAAGCGTGCTGACGGCCAGTACCCTATAGCTTACCGACTGTGACATCGGCGCACCTCATAGCGAGACCGAAGCACAGCCTAGCGCCACTGTCGCGCTGCGCCAACCGTCAACTCCATTAATTGGGCCGGCAATTTGCGCGCAATCAAATGCCGGGGTCCGGCGACGGCCCGATCTGCCCCGACATTTAGAATATGACTGTAATTATCAACTATATCCCAGGCGCGCACGCAGGCCGCGCGCCAGGCCGCGCAGCATGCCGAAGAAGGTCAGCGCCCAAGCCCCCGCCGCGATCCACAGCAGCACGTGCAAGACCGGCGCGAAGAACCCGAAGGTCATGGCCCGGTCCATCTGCCAGGTGCTGGCGGCGTACATGCCGAGCGGGAATACCGCGCCCCAATAGAGTGGGTCGTAGCGGAACGGGAAGCGCTCGATGCCGTAGCGCCACACCCCGAGCACCAGCAGCATCGGGATCCACCACGTCCCCGTCGCCCAGTAGAACACCGTGAAGCCCTTGAGGAACGGCAGCAGCGAGGTGAGGAACGGGGCGTGCGAGGCATTGAGGATGAGCAGCGAGCCGGCCAGCGTCGAGATCGCCATCGCGCCCATATTGATCCAGTAGGGCGGCGCCAGGTCGGCCGGCGAGAAGCGGAAGAACACGTAGCGATAGAAGATGAGCGACATCATCCAGATGTAGAGCATGCCGCCCCACAGCCACATGGACAGCGCCAGCAGGTTGAGCTCGAGCCGGTAGGGTTGACCGATGCGCGCCGCCAGCAGCGCGCTGGAGACGGCGACCGATTGCGTCGCCACCACGGCGAGCAGCCAGCTGCCGCTGATGCCCTTGTCGAGCGTCGGCTTCTCGCGCCGCACGGTGAGCGCCGTGAAGATCGTGTAGGTGAGGCACAGCCACAGCACGATGGCGAGCACCCACAGCGCGGTGCCCGCGGCGATATTCTCGGCAAGCACGAGGAACTGGCTCGCGAGGATGCCCGTGCCGGCGACCATGGTGAAATAGCCCGGCCCCGTCAGATGCGTCACCATGTCGCCGAAGAACCGCCGCGGATGACGCCACGCCCGCAGCCCATAGAGCACGGCGAGCACCGCATATTGCACGATGTTGAGATAGAACAGCGCGAAGGCGAGGCTCTCGATGCTCATCATGAAAGCCGCCAGCGACACGATGCCGGTGGCCATCACCAGGCCGAAATAGGCGGGCGACATGTCGGCGAGAGCCGACCGAGCCGCTGAATCATCACCGCTTGTCATCTGCCTGCCCCCTGCCGACGCGGCCGTATGGCCCACCCTACTCCTCAGGCAGGTTCTCGCGGAAGAAGACGGCGATGCGCAGCGGGTACATGGCCCACGGCTCGCCGCGGGCGATGCGCGTCAGCTGCGCGATCGCCTCGCGCGCCTCGACCCGCGCGTTCTGGTCGATGGCGACGTCCATCGCACCGCCCAGCAGCAGCGCCTTGTTGGCCGCCGTCAGCTCGTGGCCGACGAGGATCACCTTCTGCACCAGCCCGCGCTCGTCGAGCGCCCGCGCGATGCCGCGATTGCCGCCGCCGATATTGTAGATGGCGGCGATGTCGGGGTGGTCCTCGAGGTGGCGGCGCGCCGCGACATAAGCGCGTTCCATGTCGTCCTGGACCTCGGTCAGGTCGACGATCTCGATCTTCGGGAACTCGTCGGCGAGCACATGGCGGAAACCGGCCTCGCGTTCCTCATGCCCGCGATAGGAGAGCGAGCCGGCGAACAGCGCCACCTTATGGTGGCCGGGCCCCAGCAGGCGCCCGGTCAGGTAGCCGGCGAGGCGCCCGGCACTGCGGTTGTCGATGCCGACATAGCCGACGCGCGGCACGTGATGGATGTCCGAGGCCAGGGTGACGACCGGCACGCCGGACGCGGCCAGCGCCCGGATGGCTTCGCGCACCGTCGGATGGTCGAGGCCGACGATGCCGACGCCGTCGCTGCCTTTCTCCAGTGCCTTGAGCTTGGCAGCGAGCGTCACCGGGTTGAAGCCCTCGATGGAATGTACGCGCACCGTCGCTTCGGTCGCCTCGCCGCCCTGCCGCACGAACTGCTCGCGCAGATCCTCGATGAAACTGTTCGTGCCGGCCGGCAGCACGATGTCGAACACCAGCTTGCGCGCGGTGCGGTGCTCGAGGCCCGCCGTGCCGATATAGCCGAGCCGCCGCGCCGTCTCGAGCACCACCTCGCGAGTGCGCGTGCGCACGCCGGAGCGATTGTTGAGCACGCGATCCACCGTGGCGCTGGAGACACCCGCTTCCCGGGCGACATCGATGAGGGTCGAACGCACGGCCTACTCCTTGGCAACATCTGTTCTTGATGTATTTTGATGTATCTGTAAAGCACCCGCCTCGTATGGATAGGCAAGGGAAAGTGCGCGGAACCGCCGGGATCGACGGCTCCGCATCAATCACCATCATGCGGCATTGTGCAGCGTGATGATGATCAGCGTTGACTCATCACATCATATCCACTCAATAATACTCAGGTAAGGGGACGAGACAATGGCAACGGGACGGTGCAAGGCCCGTCCGGCGCGCCACCCCCGAGGAGGAGGAAAGCTCATGAGAAAATTCGGATTAGCCCTCGCGGCCGTCGCTGCCGTGGTGGGCGTTGCCATGATCACGCCCGCCGTGGCGCAGGACAAGAAGGTGTTCTACCTGCTCTCGCATGGCGGCGCGTCGGACCCGTTCTGGATCGACTGGAACGCCGGCGCCACGTCGGCCTGCGAGCAGTTGGGCGTCGATTGCCGCATCTCGTTCTCGGGCGGCGACATGGCGGCCCAGAAGGAAGCCTTCAACTCGGCCCTTGCCGCCCATCCCGACGGCATCGGCACCACCTCGGCGCAGCCGGGCCTGTGGAACGAGGAGGTCGCCGCGGCCAAGACGGCCGGCATCCCCATCGTGTTCTTCAATACCGATGATCCGGCCACGGGCCGGCAGGCCTATGTCGGCGCCGACCTGACGCAGGCGGGCGTGGCCTGGGCGAAATATCTCGTCGACCACGAGCTGGTGAAGGCCGGCGACAAGGTCTTCATGCCGGTCGAGGTGCCTGGCGCGAGCTACCAGCAGCTCGAGACCGAAGGCATCGCCAGCGTCTTCGACCCGCTCGGCATCACCTATGACGTGGTCGATGCCGGCGTCGATCCGGCCGGCGTCATCGCCAAGATGACCGACTACATGGTCGCCAACAAGCCGACCGCCCTCATCGCCCTGGGCGACCTCGTCGCCGCCAGCGTCAAGCGCGTCTTCGACCAGGCCGGCGTCGCGCCGGGCTCGGTCGCCGTCGTCGGCTGGGGCAACTCCAAGGAAGCGGCCGAGCAGGTGCGCGACGGCTACATGCTGGCGGCTGCCTGGCAGTTCCCCTCGGCCCAGGGCTTCATGCCGGTGGCGCTGCTCAAGCTCGCCGCCGACGGCGAGCCGATCGGCTACGACATCTACACCTTCGCGCTCTACGACAATACGAGCGTGCAGCCGATCCTCGACCTCTACAGCAAGTAAGACCGACGGGCGCCGGCCGCCTCGCTGCCGGCGCCTCCCCCGTTCGAGCCCCACGGACCTCACATGACCTCGCGCTGGACCAAAGCGGTGCGGCTGCCGGAAGTCTCTTCCTTCCTCATCCTTGTCGTCGTCGTCCTCTTTTTCGTCGCCGGCAACCGGGACTTCCTGTCACCGCTCAATATCTCCAACCTCGTCGCCTTCCTGCCCGAACTCGGCATCATCGCGCTCGCCATGACGCTGCTGCTCACCGCCGGCGAGTTCGACCTGTCCGTGGGCGCCGTCTTCGCGCTCTGCCCGGTGCTGGTGGCGCTGCTCATCCAGAACCTCGGCATGGACTTCTCGCTGGCGCTGCTGATCGGCCTCGTCGTCACCATCGCCATCGGCCTCGCCAACGGCCTGCTGGTCACCAAGGTGGGCATCTCGTCCTTCCTCGTGACGCTCTCCATGCTGTTCGTCGTGCGCGGCGTGGCGCTCTACATCACGCAGGGCTTTCCGCTCAAATCGCTCGAGGTCGAAAACCTCTTCGTCGACCTCATGGCCGGCAGCTTCTATATCGGCCCGTTCCGCATCTACGCCTCGTTCTGGTGGTTCATCGCGCTCACCGCGCTTTCCATCTACGTGCTCAACTACTCCAAGGCCGGCAACTGGATCTCGGCCATCGGCTCCAACCGCAGCGCCGCCGTGGCGCGCGGCGTGCCGGCCGACGCCGTCAAGATCTGGCTGTTCGTCATCACCTCTGTCGCCGCCGGCTTTGCCGGGCTCATCAGCGCGCTCCGCATCTCGTCGGCCTCGCCGGTCGCCGGCACCGGTTACGAGCTCGAAGTCATCGCGATGGTCGTGGTCGGCGGCACGGCGCTGACCGGCGGCCGCGGCACCATCCTCGGCACGCTGGTCGGCATCTTCATGCTGCGCGCCATCCGCAACGGCATCGTGCTGATCGGCGTGCCGGGCCTCGCCTACAACATCTTCGTCGGCGCCATCATTCTCGTGATGCTGATCTTGCACGCGCTGCTGCAGCGCGGCCGCGTGGGAGCCTGACCATGAGCGGGGACATTCTGCATATTGCCAACGTGCACAAGTTCTTCGGCGGCCTGCACGCCCTCGACGACGTGTCGCTCTCGGTCCGCCAGGGCGAGGTGCTGGCCCTGCTCGGCGACAACGGCGCCGGCAAGTCGACGCTCATCAAGACCGTGTCCGGCGTGCATCGGCCCGACCGCGGCCAGATCTTCATGCACGGCAAGCCGGTCAGCATCCGTTCGGCCCGCGACGCCATCGAGCTCGGCATCGAGACCATCCACCAGGACACCTCGCTCGCCCCCGATCTTTCCATCGCGCGCAATCTCTTTCTCGGGCGCGAGCCGACCTTCCTTTCCTGGCTCGGCGTGCTGGCCCCGCTCGACCTGCGCCAGATCGAGGAGGCGGCGCGCACGCTGCTCAAGCGCGTCGGCATCACCAAGCGGCTCGCCACCGATGTGCCGGTCAGCGCGCTGTCGGGCGGCGAGCGGCAGTCCATCGCCATCTCGCGCGCCATGCAGTTCGCCGCCAAGGTCATCATCCTCGACGAGCCGACCAACAATCTCGGCCTCGAGGAGACCAATGGCGTGCTGCGCTTCGTCAAGGAGGTGCGCGACGCCGGCCACTCGGTGATCCTCGTCACCCACAACCTGCATCACGTGTTCCAGGTCGCCGACCGCATCGTCGTCATGCGCCAGGGCCGGGTGACCGGCGAATTCGCCGTGGCCGACACCAGCCTGCTCGCCGTCGAGGCCGCCATCACCGGCGCCGACCTCGCCGAGCTGCGCGCCAGCGCCGCGCCGCGCAACTAAAACGGCGCGTCGCGATCCATCAGCCTGAGGTCCTCCGCGCCGGCCTGCGCGTGGCGCGCCACGTCCTCGAACAGCAGCGCCAGCTCGCCGAATACCGACCTGTCGGTCTCCTGCCAGCCGATGTCCTCGAGATCGGCGAGCAGCTCGACCAGTGCCGCGATGGTCGCGCGGTGCTGGCGCGCCGACAGCAGGTGGCGCCGGTCGATGCGATGCTGCTCCAGCACGGCGAAGCGCTCCAGCGCGTCGGTGACCCGCTGCCGGCAGTCGCAATCGAGCGCCACGTCGCCGATGACGCCGCGGATACGCTGCACGAACGCCTCCGACGTGTCGCCCGCGCCGGCCGGCCGTGGCGCGCTCATGCCGCCACCCAGTCCATGCCGGCCGCGCCATGCAGGAAGCCGTTGGCGAAAGCGGCGCCGGGATAGATTTCGCGCAGCGTGACCAGCGCTTCGTCCACCGCCATCTCGCCGTCACGCACCGCGGCGTAAAGCTCGGCCACCGCCGCCATGTCGCAATCCTGCGGCGACAGGCGCAGATGCGTGACGCCGGCGCCGGCCAGCATCGGCAGGTCGCCCAGCAGCACCTGGCAGTGCCGCGACATGGTCTGCACGCCGTTGATGGTGAGGAAGGCCTGCCCATCGAGCGTATCGACATCGAGCCCGTCCGGGTCCTCGCCGCAGACGAACTGGCAATTGTCCTTGCTGTGCCCCTTGGCGCGCGCATGGGCGCAGCGCGCGGAGATTGCCAGCGGCAGCCGGCCGAAGGCGATGATCTCGTAGTCGAGCCCGGGCGCCCCAGCGATGATTTCGGCGATCGAGGCGGAGGGCAGCTCGGCCCCGAGGCAGATGCGCGTGGCGCCCCGGCGCGCCAGCAGCCGCGCCGTCGCGCCGTTGTAGACATTGACGAACGGCCCCACCAGATGCGGCCGCCCCGCCAGCAGCCGCAGCGCCGACAGGTCGTTCGCCTCGACCGGCAGCGCGCTCCTGGCGAGGCGCCGCGTGGCGATGGCCTCACGCTCCAGCGTCACCAGCGCCAGCGAGGCGAGCGCCACCGCCTTGCCACTGGCGGTGAGCCGCTCGACCACCGCATCGAGATAGGGCCGGGTGAAGTGGTCCCGCTTGGAACAGACCACCTCACCCAGCGTCACCGCGTCGACCTGCGGCGACTCGGCGATGCGAAAATAGAAGTCGCGCCATTTCTCCCCGTCCCACAGATAGGGCACGGGACCGATAGTGAGTTTCAGGGCTTTGGGATCGGCCGGCGCGCTCATCGCCACCTCTTCTCATAGGCGCCCGACGTCGTGCGCTGGCCCTCGCTCAGGCGGCGCAACTGGCTCAAATGTGCCGACCGCTCTTCCGGCGTCCCGTCCAGTGCCGCGCGCAGCCGCGACACCACTTCGGCGACATAGGCCTTGCCGCGCTGGCGCCCCTCGATCTTGAGGGCGCTGACGCCCGCCGCCTTGAGCGCCTCGACATGCTCCATCACGTCGAGGCTCACCGGGTCCTCGAAGGCATAGGCGTCGGCTTCGGCGATGTGGAAGCGCCCCTTGCACAGCGTCGGATAGCC
>JBDHTK010000091.1:0-10965 GCA_039808625.1 Devosia sp.
GCAGCCCTGGCCGGACGCATCGAGGCGCTGCGCCTGTCGCTGCGCGACACGGAAGCGGCTCTCGACACGGCGCGCCGCCAGCCCGCCGCCGGAACCCCCTACGAGGCGCAGATCGCCGCCGCGACGGAGCGGCGCGACCTCGCCCTGCGCCACGCCCGCGCCATTCGCGGCGCGCTCAAGGCGGGCGCGCCGGTCGCCGCCCTCTCCGGCATCCGCGACAGCGCGGTGATCGGCCAGTTGCTGGCACGACAGGCGACGCTCGACGGCGAGCTCGCCGAGACCGGCGCGCGGCTGCGCCCGACCCATCCGACGATGCGGGCGCTGCTGGCGCAGCGCGACACCCTCGCCGGCCAGATCCGCGCCGAGGCAGCGAGCATTGCCGCCGCGCTCGAGGCCGAGGCGCAGTTCGACGACGCCCAGATCGCGCTGTGGCACGGCGAGGCGCCCACCCCCATCGCCACGGTCGACACTGGCGCGCTGGAGGCCAGGGCCGCCGCCGACCGGGCCGAGCTCGACGCACTGGTCGACGCCTATTTCGACATCCCGGCGGTCGCGCCGGCCGTCGCGCCGCAGGCCGACCCGCTGGCCCCCGCCAATCTCGCGCTCGCCGGCCTCGCCGGCCTCGCGGCGCTGGCCTTGCAGGTGCTGGCCGCGCGGCGGCGCCGGGTTCGCGAAAGAGCCGACCTCGCCGCCTGGCAGGCCGACAGTGACCTCGAAAGCAGCGCCGCCGCCCCCGAAGCCGAGCCGCTCCGGCAGGCCTCATGACGCGCGGCACGGCGCTGCGCGCCCTCGCCTGGCTGCTGCTCGCCGGGCTGATCTTCGTGACGCTGTCGCCCATCGGGCTGCGCCCCAATTCGCCGCTGCCGACGCAGGTCGAGCGCGCCGGCGCGGTGGCGCTGGTCGGCTTCGTCTTCGCCTGTGCCTATCCGCGCCGCATCTGGCTCGTCGTGCTGCTGGTGCTGGGCTCGACCGCGCTGCTCGAGCTGCTGCAGCTGGCCGCGCCCTCTCGGCATGGCCGGGTGCTCGACCTTGCCGTCAAGCTCGTGGGCGGCGGCATCGGGCTGGCCGCCGGCTGGGCGCTGGCGCACTTCGCCAGCCGGCGGCGCATTAAGCCCCGCCGCTATCATTGCCGCCCATGACCGATACGCTCGACGCCGCGCCCGCCACCGCCGCCCCCACGGATGGCGGCATCCGCGCCTTCACCGCCGCCGACGCGCCCGCCGTGGCGCGCCTGCTGCTCCGCGCCTTCCAGGGCCGCGACACGGCACCGCCGCCGGACATGGTGGCCTATCTGCGTCGCGTCTACCTCGACGCGCCCTGGTACGACCCGGAAATCGCCGCGCGCGTGGCGCTCGACGGCAGGGGCGCAGTGGTCGGCTTTGCCGGCCTCACCGCCCAGCGCTACCGCCTCGACGGGCGGCCCATCCGCGCCGCCTTCAGTTCGTCGCTCGCCGCCGACGACCGCGCCGGCGACCCCACCATCGCCGTCCGGCTGCTGCGGCACATCTATGCCGGCCCGCAGGACGCCGTGCTGAGCGACCGCGCCAACGCCGCCTCCACCGGCCTCGCCCGCGCGCTGCGCGCCGAGGTGGTGCGCGACTACAGCCTCGACTGGCTGCGCGTGCTGCGCCCTGCCGGCCTTGCCGTCGCCACCGCCGCCGCGCGCTTCCGCCCTGCCCGGCTGGCCGGCCCGCTGCTCGCGCCGCTCGATGCGGCCTTGCTGCGCCGCGCCGCCGGCGACGACCAGCCGCGCTGGTCGGTGCCGACGCAGACGCGCCAGGCCGCCAATTTCAGTGACCGCGAGGCGGGCATGGACGAATTGCTCGAGCTCATCCCGCACTTCGTCGAGGCCTACCCGCTGCGCCCAGACTGGAGCCGCGACGAGCTGACCTTCCTGCTCGCCGACGCCGCGCAGAAGCGCACGCTTGGAACGTTCGTGGCGCGCACCGTGCTGGCGCCCGGCGGCCGGCCCGCGGGCCTGTTCCTCTACCACCTGCGCCGGGGCCGGATCGCCCATGTGCTGCAGATCCTCGCCGCGCCGGGCCGCGAGGGCGTCGTCATCGACCGCGCCATCGCCGACGCGCTGGCGCGCGGTGCCGTGGCGCTGCGCGGACGAGCCCAGCCGGCGCTGCTGCCGGCGCTGATGGAGCGCCGCGCCGTGCTGCTGCCCGAGCTGGCGACGCTCGTCCAGGCGCGCGACGCCGACATCCACCGGCATTTCGCCACCGGCGGCGCCTTCTTCACCGGCCTTGCCGGCGAGAACTGGATGCGCCTCAACGGCGACAGCTTCGCATAGACTAGAGCACAATTTTAATAAAACCGTCTGCTTTAACCATACTGCTTAAGCTTACCGCCGGAAAGGCCAGCGTTTTCAGCCTATTGCCGCGTTTGTAAGGTGTGACGCCGAGCAAGAGCAGTTAATACGGACTCCTCGCTCCGGCCTATCTGGATCATCGTTTCATGTGCGGCATCGCTGGCTATCTCGGACCCGATCTGGCGCCCTCGCAGGCTGAGCAGGTGCTGCGCGCCATGACCGACGCCGTTGCGCATCGCGGCCCCGACGAGATGGGCATCCATGTCGACGGCGAGCTCGGCCTTAGCCATCGCCGCCTCGCCATCGTCGGCCTCGCCGACGGCCAGCAGCCCATGCTGAGCGAGGATGGCCGCTTCATCGTGAGCTTCAACGGCGAGATCTTCAACTATGTCGAGCTGCGCGACGACCTCATCGCGCGCGGCGAACGCTTCCGCACCGGCTCGGACACCGAGGTGCTGCTGCGCCTGTTCGCGCGCGACGGCGAGGCGGCGCTCGACAGGCTCAACGGCGACTTCGCCTTCGCGCTCTACGACACGGCGCGGCGCCGGCTGACGCTGGCGCGCGACCGCATGGGCGTACGGCCGCTGTTCTATGCCTGGCATAGAGGTACGCTGGTCTTCGCTTCCGAGGTGAAGGCGCTGCTGCGCTTTCCCGGCCTCACCGCGGCGATGGACCTCGAAGCGCTCGACCAGATCTTCACGCTATGGGCGCCGATCGCGCCGCGCACCGCGTTCAAGGGCATTTTCGAGCTGCCGCCCGGCCATGTGCTGACGCTCGACAACGGCACGGCCGCGACCCACGCCTGGTGGCAGCTCGACTTCCCCGACCGGGGCGACACCGATGCGCGCAGCGAAGACGCGGTGGCCGACGAATTGCTGGCGCTGCTCGACGACGCCACGCGCCTGCGCCTGCGCGCCGACGTGCCGGTGGGCGCCTATCTCTCCGGCGGGCTCGACTCGTCGCTGGTGAGCGCGCTGGCCGTGCGCCATGTCGGCAGCCGCCTGCGCACCTTCTCCGTGACCTTCGACAGCGCCGAGCACGACGAGAGCGCCTACCAGGCCGAAATGGTGCGCGCGCTTGGCACCGAGCATACCTCCGTCGCAACCAGCGGCAGCGACATCGGGCGGCTGTTTCCGGTGGTGATCCGCGCCACCGAACGCCCCATCCTGCGCACCGCGCCGGCGCCGCTGCACCGGCTCAGCGCCCATGTGCGCAATGCCGGCTACAAAGTGGTGCTGACCGGCGAAGGCTCGGACGAGATCTTCGCCGGCTACGACATCTTCCGCGAGGCGAGTGTGCGCCGGTTCGTGGCGCGCGACCCCGGCTCGCGCCTGCGCCCGCACCTCTTCCGCCGGCTCTATCCCTACCTGCCGAATGTGCAGGCGCAGTCGGCGGACTATCTCGCCGCCTTCTTCGGCGTCGGCGCCGATGCCACCGGCGACCCGCTGTTCTCGCACCGCCCGCGGATGCGGGCCACGGCGCAGGCCAAGCTGTTCTATTCGGAGGAGCTGCGTCGCACGCTCGCGGGCTATGACGCGGCGGCCGAGCTGGTATCGCGCCTGCCCGAGCGCTTCGGCCGGTGGCACCCGCTGCACCAGGCGCAATATCTCGAGGCGAGCCTGCTGCTGCCCGGCTACATCCTCGCGAGCCAGGGCGACCGCATGTCGATGGCCAATGCCGTCGAGGGGCGCTTCCCCTTCCTCGACCACCGGCTGGTCGAGTTCGCGGCGCGCATCCCCACCGGCATGAAGCTGCGCGGCCTCGACGAAAAGCACATCCTCAAGCGCGCCGCGCGCGGCCTCGTGCCCGACACGATCGCCGGGCGCCCCAAGCAGCCCTATCGCGCCCCGGACAGCACGAGCTTCCGCGACGCCCCCTATGTCGAAGAGGCGCTGCACGAGCGCACGGGCCTGTTCAACCCGCGCGCCGTCGACAAGCTGCTCGCCAAGGCGCGCACCGGCGCGATGACGGGCTTTCGCGACAACACCGCCTTCGTCGGCATCCTGTCGACCCAGCTCTGGCACCGCCAGTTCACGGCGGCGACCGCCTCGCTCAACGAAAATGCGGCCTGAAAGGGACCATGCCATGACCACGCCTGAAGCCATCTCCGACGCGATCCGCGCCTTCATCGTCGAGAACTTCCTGTTCGGCGACACCAGCCAGGACCTCGGCGATGACGTGTCGCTCATCGAGGCCGACCTCGTCGACTCGACGGGCATCCTCGAACTGGTCGCCTTCGTCGAGGAGCGCTGGGGCATCGCCGTCAAGGACGCCGACATCGTGCCCGCCAATTTCGATTCCATCGGCCGCATCGCCGCCTTCGTCGGCAAGCGCGCCGGCCTGTCGCAGGCCGCCTGAGGACCGTCGCCATGCGCGTCGAGCAGTTTCTGCACCATAGCGCCGCCCACGCCCCGGCCAAGACCGCGCTGGTCGCCGGCGCGACGCGCCTGAGCTATGCCGAATGTGCGCAAAAGAGCGCGGCCCTGGCAGCGACGCTCCAGCACCTTGGCGTCAAGCGCGACGACCGCGTGCTGGTGTTCATGGACAATGCCGCCGAAGCGGCGCTGGCCATCTTCGCCGTGCTCGAGGCCGGCGCTACCTTCTCGCCCATCAACGCCTCGACCAAGGCCGACAAGCTCGCCTACATCGTCGGCAATTGCCGGCCGCGCGCCATCCTGACGCAGAAGAAGCTCGCCCCCATCGCGACCGAGGCCAGCGCCGGCAAGGACATCGCTCTCCTCGTCGCCGGCACGCCGGAGTGGGAGGCTGCGCTTGCCGAGACCGTCCCGGTCGCGCCGCATGGCGGCATCGACAGCGACCTCGCCATGCTCATCTACACCTCGGGCTCGACCGGCCGGCCCAAGGGCGTGATGATGACGCACCGCAACATCGACGCGGCCTCGGCCTCGATCACCACCTATCTCGAGAACACGCCGGACGACATCATCCTCAACGTCGCGCCGCTCGCCTTCGACTACGGCCTCTACCAGCTGCTGATGGCGGTGCGCCTCGGCGCCACGCTGGTGCTCGAAAAGAGCTTCGCCTTCCCCGCCGCCATCTTCGAGACGATGCGGCGCGAGAAGGTGACCGGTTTTCCGCTGGTGCCGACGATGGCCGCCATGATCCTGCAGATGCGCGACCTGGTGCCCGGTGCCCTGCCCGACCTGCGCTACATCACCAACACCGCCGCGGCGCTGCCCGAGGAGCACATCCAGCGCCTGCGTGCGCTGTTTCCCGGCGCCCGGCTCTATTCGATGTACGGGCTGACCGAGTGCAAGCGCTGCACCTGGCTGCCGCCGACCGAACTCGACCGCCGCGCCGGCTCGGTCGGCATCGCCATCCCCAACACCGAGGCCTATGTGGCGGCCGATGACGGCGCGCCCGTCGCCGCCGGCGTCATCGGCGAGCTGGTGATCCGCGGCCCGCATGTGATGCAGGGCTACTGGGAGAACCCCACGGCCACCGCCGAGCGCCTGCGCCCCGGCCGCAACCCGTGGGAGAAGGTGCTGTTCACCGGCGACCTCTTCTACGCCGACGCCGAAGGCTTCCTCTATTTCGTCGGCCGCAAGGACGACATCATCAAGACCCGCGGCGAAAAGGTCGCGCCCAAGGAAGTCGAGGCGGTGCTCCACGCCCATCCCGGCATCGCCGAGGCCGTGGTGGTGGGCGTGCCGGACCCGGTACTGGGCCAGGCCGTGAAAGCCATCGTCGTGCGCACCGACCCCGCCCTCGGCGAGGGCGACGTCATCCGCCACTGCGCGCGCGCGCTCGAGGACTTCATGGTGCCCAAGGCCGTCGAGTTCCGCACCGAACTGCCCAAGACCGATACGGGAAAAGTCAGCCGGCGCCTCGCCGCGGCATCCCTGGAGTTCACCTGATGCTGCACGTCCCCAAGCCGTTCTCGGCCGATAGCCTGCTGATCGACCCGGCGGCCGAACTGCAAAAGATCGTCACCGCGCTGCGCGGGCAGCTGCGCCAGCTGCACAAATGGGGGCTGGTGCTCGGCCTGTCCGGCGGCATCGACTCCGCCGTGTCGCTGGCCGTCGCCACCGAGGCGGTGGAGAAGCGGCACGTGCAGGTGCTGCTCATGCCGGAATACGATTCCGATCCGGAAAGCCTCGAGCTCGGCCAGCTCGTGGCGCAGCACTTCGGCGTCGACTGGCTCGTCGAGGACATCGGCAAGCCGCTCGACGCGCTGGGCTGCTACGCCCGCCGCGACGCCGCCATCCGCAGCATCGTGCCGGGCTACGGCGCCGGCTGGGCCTGCAAGGTGGTGATCGGCCAGTCCGACGGCGGCCGCGGCTACAACCTCTCCTCGCTCGTCGTGCGCGATCCGGCGGGCGTGACCAGCACGCACCGCATGCCGGTCGAGGTCTATCTCGCCGTCGTCGCCGCCACCAACATGAAGCAGCGCACCCGCAAGCTGCTGGAATATTCGCATGCCGACCGGCTGAACTTCGCCGTGCTCGGCACGCCCAACCGGCTCGAATACGACCAGGGCTTCTTCGTCAAGAACGGCGACGGTGCCGCCGACGTGAAGCCCATCGCGCACCTCTACAAGACGCAGGTCTACCAGCTCGCCGAATATCTCGGCGTGCCCGAGGAAGTCCGCCGCCGGCCGCCGACCACCGACACCTACTCGCTGCCGCAGAGCCAGGAGGAGTTCTACTTCGCCCTGCCCTACGACAAGATGGATCTGTGCCTGCTCGGCCTCAACGCCGAGGCGCCGGTGGACGAAGTCGCCGCGGCCGCCGGCCTCAGCGTCGAGCAGGTGCAGCATGTCTGGCGCGACATCGCCACCAAGCGGCGCACCACGCGCTCCCTGCACGCCGCGCCGCTGCTGGCGGCCCCCATTCCCGAGATCGGAAAAGGCTGATGTCCACCGCCGATGCCGAGTTCAAGACGAGCGACTACGCCAGCGGCCAGCTTGGCCGGGCGCCGATCATCGGCCGCACGGCGCTGAGCCTCATCTTCGCCTCGGTGGAAGGCGCGGCGGCGGCCGTGCTCGTTCTCGGCTCGGCCCTCATCTATCATCTTGCCGTGCTGCGCCTGCCCTTCGGCGGCGTCGACTGGCCGCTCTATCTCGTCTTCGCCGCGCTCGCCGCGCTGCTCTACGGAGGCTTCTCGACCGTCGCCACCTCGCGCTTCCTCGATGGCGGCGAGCGGCCGCGCTCGACCCTGCCCGACAGCTTTTACGGCTGGACGGCCGCCATCGCCCTCACCCTGCTCACCGCCTTCCTGCTCGGCTCCATCGGCGACCTCTCGCGCGTCTCGCTGACCAGCGCCTATGTCGCCGGCATCCCGCTGGTGCTGGCGCTGCGCAGCTACGGCCAGTCGCTGCTGGCCGACCGCATCCACAAGGGCGCCCTGCATTACCAGCGCGTCGCCGTGCTCGGCCAGCGCCTCGACGTCATGAACTTCCTGCTCAATGGCGACCTGTGGAAGCAGGGCCACCATGTGACCGACACCTTCTATCTCGAGGAGGCCACCGGCACGGACGGCACGGTCGATCTCGCCCGCCTCGCCGATTTCGCCCGCCACAGCCTGCGCCTGCAGACCGACTCTATGGTGATCGTCGCCCGCCTCGACGACCTCGACGCCATCGAGGCCATCGTCTCCGAGATGAAGCGCTTCGCGCTCAACGTCGTCTACGCGCCGGCCACCAACAACCGCACGCTCAAGTTCCTCGACGTGGTGCCGATCGGCGCCAACAACGCGCTGCGCTTCATCAGGAAGCCGCTCAGCGACTTCTCGGTCTTCGTCAAGCGCGCGATGGACATCGCACTGGCCAGTATCGGCCTCCTGCTGCTGACGCCGCTGTTCATCGTCGTCGCGGCGCTGATCCGCCTCGACAGTGCCGGCCCGGTGATCTACCGCCAGGCGCGGCGCGGCTTCAACGGCGACAGCTTCATGATCTGGAAGTTCCGCTCCATGCGCGTCACCGAGAGCGGCCACCACATGCAGCAGGCGCAGCGCGGCGACGCGCGCATCACCCGCATCGGCCGCTTCATCCGCACCACCTCCATCGACGAGCTGCCGCAGCTGGTCAATGTGCTGCTGGGCCAGATGAGCATCGTCGGCCCGCGCCCGCACGCCATCTCGCACGACGACCAGCTCGGCAAGCTGCTCGCCACCTACGCCCACCGCCAGCGCATCAAGCCGGGCATCACCGGCTGGGCCCAGGTCAACGGCTTCCGCGGCGAGACCGATACGTTCGAGGCCGTCGAGGGGCGCACGCTGCACGATCTGCACTACATCGACAACTGGTCGATCCTCTTCGACCTCTGGATCATCGTTCTGACCGTCTTCTCGGTGAGAACCCACAAGAACGTATTCTAAGCGGAGGCCACAATGGTCAGGATTGGCGTCGTCGGGCTCGGCAAGATGGGGATTTCCCACCTCGCCATTCTGGGAGCGAACCGGGCCGCCCAGGTGACCGCGCTGTGCGACGAGAACGGCCTCGTGCTCGACGTGCTCGCCGGCTACACCGAGGCGAAAAAGTTCAAGAAATACGAGCAGATGCTGCAAAGCGGCCTCGTCGACGCCGTGCTGATCGCCACGCCCCCGGCCCTGCACGAGCCGATGGTGCGGGCCGCTCTGGAGCACGGCATCGCGGTGTTCTGCGAGAAGCCCTTCATGCTCGGCTGGCGCGAGGCCGAGGCGCTGAGCGCGCTGGCCGACGAGCGCGGGCTGGTCAACCAGGTCGGCTATCACAACCGCTTCGTCGGCACCTTCGCCGAGGTGAAGCGGCTGCTCGACGCCGGCGCGCTGGGCCGCGTGACGCACGCGCGCGCCGAGGCCTACGGCCCCGTCGTGCTCAAGCAGAAGGGCTCGACCTGGCGCTCGCGCGCGACGCAGGGCGGCGGCTGCCTCTACGACTATGCCGCCCATCCGCTGAACCTGCTCACCTGGTATTTCGGCGCGCCGAGCGGCGTTTCCGGCTCCATGCGGCGCAGCATCTTCTCGGCCGACGCGGACGACGAGGTCTATTCGACGCTGCACTTTGCCAACGGGCCGAGCGCGCACCTCTCCGTCAACTGGTCCGACGAGTCGCAGCGCAAGATGACGACGAGCGTCACGCTGTGGGGTGAGAACGGCAACCTGTTCGCCGACCGCCAGGAGCTGCGCCTGTTCCTGCGCAAGCCCGTGCCGGGGCTCGACGGCTACGACACCGGCTGGTCGCTGCGCGACACCACCCAGCTCACGCCCACGGTCGATTACTACCTGCGCGGCGAGGAATACTCCGCCCAGCTCGACCACTTCATCGACACCGTCGCCAGGCGCGGCAGTGCCAACCGCTCCTCCTTCCGCAGCGCGGCGGAAACCGACCGTGCCATCGAGATGATCGTCAAGGACGCAGCATGAACGCCCCCTTCCGCAAATCCGACCTGCGCCAGCCGCGCGTGCTCGACCCGCTGGTCTTCGGCGACAACCAGTTCTTCGGCGTGAACCATGCGAGCGAGTCCAAGGCACGCGAGCAGTTGATCCGCTTTTCGACCGACGAGGCGATCATCGAGGTGCTCGATGCCGCCTATGCCGAGGGCATCCGTGCCTTCATGTGCACCACGCACGACCGCATCGCCGCGATCTGCGAGCATGTGCGCGCCAATCCGGGGCGCTACGAGGGCTTCAAGTTCTACCCCTCGATGCCCTATGCCCACAAATACGCCAACGCCGTCACCGATCTCGGCATGATGGGCGCCATGCAGAAATTCCTGCCCAACGACAATCTGTTCGGCACCATGCTGCGCGGCGTCGCCTCGGTGGCGACCAAGGACATCGGCGGCATGGCCAAGCTGCTGGTCGATGCCGAGATGAAGATGTTCAAGGGCCTCGATACGCCCGTGATCTTCCTGCAGAACGTCGTCGTCGACCTGCTGCTCGGCCTCAATGCCACGCCGCTGCTGCGCGCCTTCGCCGACCATGTGCGCGAGCGCTACGATGCCGAGCCCGGCTTCATCACCATGAACCTGACGCGCCTCCTGCCGGCGCTGGAAAAGGCCGGCGTGCACCGGCCCGTGGTCTGCGCCAACATCAACAAGGCCGGCTTCCGCATGAGCGGCGGCATCGAGGCCTACCTCGCCGCGCTGCGCAATTCCGACGCGCAGGTGATGGCGATGTCGGTGTTCGCCTCGGGTGCTATTCCAGCCGAGGAGGCGATCGCGTGGATCGCCGATGTGCCCAATGTGCAATCGGTGGTGTTCGGTGCGTCGAGCCGCACCAACATCGCCCGTACCAGCGCACTGGCGGCAAAGTATCTGGAGCATGCAGCGTGACGATGACGACCTACGACGAGACGACGACCTTCACCCCCCGCCGCGACGCGCGGCTCGGCCCGCTGGAGTTCGAGACCGTCGAGATCGCCGGCCTGCCGATTGCCCGGCTGACGCGCGAGGAGACGGCGCACCTGCTCATCGACCTCGCCACCACCTATCGCCGCGGCGACCGTCCGTGGTTCACCACCAGCGCCAACGGCCACGTGTCCTCGCTGTCAGCGCTGGAGCCGGACTTCAAGGCGCTGATGCGCACGGCCGACGTGATCAACGCCGACGGCCAGCCGGTGCGTTTCGCGGCGCCCTTCGTCGCCCGCACCAGCTTCAAGGAGCGCGTGGCGACCACCGACCTGGTGCACGACATCGCGCGCCTCTCTG
>JBDHTK010000092.1:0-10910 GCA_039808625.1 Devosia sp.
CCGGCGCCCGCCCCGGCCTTCACGCCGGAACCGGCGCCGCCCGCGACGAACGGCACGGCCGTGCCGCCGCCGCCGCCCGCGCCCGCCGCCCAGAAGCTCATCGCCGAAAAGGGGCTCGAGGCCACGGCCATCGCCGGCTCCGGCAAGCGCGGGCAGGTGCTCAAGCAGGACGTGCTCGCCGCCGCGCCGGCAGCCGAGCCCGCTGCCGTCACCGGCAGTGCGGCGCTGCCGCCCGAGCCGCCGCGCGCGGCACCCGCTCCCGTCCTGCCCAGCGCGCCGCGTGCGCCGGCCGCGGCCGCCGACGAGGCGCGCGAGGAGCGTGTGAAGATGACGCGGCTGCGCGCCACCATCGCGCGGCGCCTCAAGGACGCGCAGAGCAGCGCCGCCATGCTCACCACCTTCAATGAGGTGGACATGCAGCCGGTGATGACGCTGCGCGCGCAGTACAAGGATCTGTTCGAGAAGAAGCACGGCGTGAAGCTCGGCTTCATGGGCTTTTTCACCAAGGCCGTGGTGCACGCGCTCAAGGAAATCCCGAACGTCAACGCCGAGATCGACGGCGACCAGATCATCTACAAGAACTACGCCCATATCGGCGTCGCCGTGGGCACCGATCGCGGCCTCGTCGTGCCGGTGGTGCGCGACGCCGACCAGCTCTCCATCGCCGGCATCGAAAAGGACATCGCGCGGCTGGGCAGGCTCGCCCGCGACGGGGCGCTCAGCATGGCCGACATGCAGGGCGGCACCTTCACCATCTCCAATGGCGGCGTCTACGGCTCGCTGATGTCGACGCCCATCCTCAACGCGCCGCAGTCGGGCATCCTCGGCATGCACAAGATCCAGGAGCGGCCGGTGGTGGTGGGCGGCCAGATCGTCATCCGGCCGATGATGTATCTGGCGCTCAGCTACGACCACCGCATCGTCGACGGCAAGGAGGCGGTGACCTTCCTCGTGCGCGTCAAGGAAAGCCTCGAAGCGCCGGAGCGGCTGGTCCTCGATCTCTAGGGCGGACGGCGGGCCATGACGGCGGAACTCTGGCTGCTCCTCGCGAGCCTCGTGCTCTACGGGCTGTATCTGGGCACCCAGTCGCTGCTCTATCGCGCCCATTACGGCGTCGGCTTCGCGGCGACGGCGCGCGACGCGCCGAAGCCGGAAAGCCTCGAGCTCGGGCGGGCCGAGCGGGCGCTGCACAATTTCCGCGAGACCTGGCCGGTCTTCGTCATCCTCGACCTCGTCGCGCACCTCGCCATGCCGGGCGACAGCCTGGTGTTCTGGGGCGCGCTGGTGTGGTTCGCGGCGCGCGTCGTCTACCTGCCGCTCTATGTGACGGGCGTCGTGTGGTGGCGCAGCGCGGTGTGGAGCGTGGCGCTGCTCGGCCTCGCGCTCATGGCCGTGGGCGTTCTGTTCTAGCCAGCCCGGGCGGCAACGACTACATAACGGCAACAGCAAGCGCAGGACATTCGACATGGCGGAGCAGTTCGATCTCACGGTGATCGGTTCGGGTCCGGGGGGCTATGTGTGCGCCATCCGCGCCGCCCAGCTCGGCATGAAGGTCGCCGTGGTCGAGAAGCAGCCGACCTTCGGGGGCACCTGCCTCAATGTCGGGTGCATCCCCTCCAAGGCGCTGCTCTATGCCACCGAGCTGTTCGAGGAGGCGGGGCACAGCTTCAGCCACCTCGGCATCGACATCCCGGCGCCGACGCTCAATCTCGCCCAGATGATGGCGCACAAGGACGAGACGGTCGCCGCCAATGTCAACGGCGTCTCGTTCCTGTTCAAGAAGAACAAGATCACCGCCTTCACCGGCCGCGGTGCCATCGCCGGCAAGGGGCGCGTGCGGGTCACCTCCGAGCGCGGCGAGGAGACCATCGAGACGCGCCACATCGTCATCGCCACCGGCTCCGAGCCGGCGCGCCTGCCGGGCATCGAGATCGACGAGGAGCGGATCGTCACCTCCACCGGCGCGCTGGCGCTCGGGGCGGTGCCGGAGCGGCTGCTGGTTATCGGCGCCGGCGTCATCGGGCTCGAGCTCGGCTCGGTGTGGGCGCGGCTCGGCAGCAAGGTGACGGTGGTGGAATTCCTCGACCGCATCCTGCCGGGCATGGATTCCGAGGTGGCGCGGCAGTTCCAGCGCATCCTCGCCAAGCAGGGCATGGAGTTCCGGCTCGGCACCAAGGTCAAGGCGATCGACCGGCAGGAGGGCGGGGCGCTCACGGCGCGGCTCGAGCCGGCGGCGGGCGGCGACATGGCGCTCATCGACGCCGACGTGGCATTGGTCGCCATCGGCAGGAAGCCCTACACCGAGGGGCTCGGGCTCGCCGAGGCCGGCATCGCGCTCGATGCGCGCGGCCGCATCCAGACCGGGCCGGGCTACGGCACGAGCCTCGAGAACGTCTATGCCATCGGCGACGTCATCGCCGGGCCGATGCTGGCGCACAAGGCCGAGGACGAGGGCATCGCCGTGGCCGAGATCATCGCCGGGCAGGCCGGACACGTGAACTACGCGGCCATGCCGGCAGTGGTCTACACCAATCCCGAGATCGCCTCGGTCGGCCAGACCGAGGACGAGCTCAAGGCGGCCGGCATCGACTACAAGGTCGGCAAGTTCCCTTTCACCGCCAATGGCCGCGCCAAGGCCATGCTGGCGACGCAGGGCTTCGTCAAGGTGCTCGCCGACGTCGCCACGGACCGGGTGCTGGGCGCCCATATCGTGGGCAAGAACGCCTCCGAGATGATCGAGGCGCTGACCGTGCTGATGGAGTTCTCGGGCTCGGCGGAAGACCTGGCGCGCACTACGGCGGCGCACCCGACGCTGAGCGAGGCCATCCGCGAGGCGGCCCTGATGTGCGGCGACGGCGCCATCCACATCTAGCCGCCGCTCAACCCGCCCGGCGGCCGAAGAGCCAGACGCCGGCGAGGACGAGGGCGGTGCCCAGCGCATGCCAGGGGGTGAAGGCTTCGCCGAGGACGGCGATGGCGAGGCCGACCGTCACCAGCGGCGAGACATTGCCGATCACCGCCGTGCGCTCCGGCCCGATGCGGCCGATGGCGGCCGAGATGCAATAGCCGGGCAGCACCGTCGCCACCGTGCCGACGGCCAGCATCACGGCGAGGCCGCGCCCGTCCAGCGCCAGTGCCGAGAGCGGGTGCGTGAAGAGGAAATGGGCGATCACCGCCGGCCCGGCCGCGCCCATGGCGACGGAGGTGAAGACCTGCGGGCCGAGCCGGTCGATCAGGGGCTTGGCCAGCACCTGATAGAGCGCGTAGGCGACGGCCGAGCCGAAGACCAGCGCCGCGCCCAGTACGACATTGTCGCCCTCGATGGCGAAATCGTGCGCGAAGATCAGCGCGATGCCGAGATAGCTGACGAGAAGCGCCGCCAGCATGGGCGGCGTCACCCGGCGCCCGAAAAGCAGCGCGCCGAACAGCACGACGAGGAACGGATAGGTGAGCAGGATCAGCCGGTCGAGCTGGGCGGTGATGTAGCTGAGCGCGGCGAAATCGAGATAGCTCGCGCCATAATAGCCGAGGACGCCGACGCCTACGGTCCTCAGCAGCGTCGGCCCGTCGAGCAGCGGCGGCGCGCCGGGCGGGTGCAGCGCGAGGCGGCGCCGCCAGGCGACGATGCCCACCGCGACGAAGATCGGTACGGCGACGATCATGCGCCAGGTGAGGGTCGTCACCGCGTCGATGCCGAGCCCCAGGGCGAGCTTCACGAAAATGCCCTTGGTGGCGAAGAACGCCGCGCCGAGCAGGGCGAGAGCAACGCCGAGCCAGTGGCGGGAGGCGGGGGCGGCGACACGGATGGATGTCATCGGCTGGGGCTTTCCGAAAATCGCCCCGCCTCGCCTGCACCGGAACGCCCGCGCCACGAGGCGGGGCCGGTGCGAGGGGTCAGAAGCCGCGCGCGCCGGTCCCGGAGGCCGGCCGAAGAATGAGGATGTGGCGCGCTGCGATCATGGCCGGTTGATACGCCCGCGCGTCCACCCCGTAAAGGGGCGGGTCAGGTCCGCGGATGGGCGGCGCGATAGGCGTCGAGCAGCCGCTCGGTGTCGACGGCCGTATAGATCTGCGTGGTCGAGAGCGAGGCGTGCCCGAGCAGTTCCTGGATGGCGCGCAGGTCGCCGCCGCGGCCGAGCAGGTGCGTGGCAAAGCTGTGGCGCAGGGCGTGCGGGGTGGCGCCGGGCGGCAGGCCGAGGGCGCCGCGCAATTGCGCCACGCGCAACTGGATCAGCCGCGGCGACAGCACGCCGCCCTTGACCCCGCGGAACAGCGGCTGGCTCGGATTGAGCGGGAAGGGGCAGAGCTCGAGATAGGCGGCGATGCTGGCGCGCACCGCCTCGAGCAGCGGCACGAGGCGCGTCTTGCCGCCCTTGCCGGTGACGCGCAGCGCCGGCCCGTCGAGATCGGCGCGGCAGAGCGCCAGCGCCTCGGAGATGCGCAGGCCGGCGCCATAGCAGAGCGCCAGCACGGCCATGTCGCGCGCCGCCACCCAGGGCCGCTCCTCGAGCGCGGCGATGGTGGCGATGGCGGCCTTGGCCTCGGCGACGGTCAGCGCCTTGGGCAGCGATTTTCTGGCGCGCGGGGTGCGCAGCGTATTGAGGGCTTCGGTGGTCAGCACGCCCTCGCGCTCGAGAAAGCGCAGGAAGCTCTTGATGGCGCTCAGCGCCCGGGCCAGCGAGCGCGCCTCGACGCCGTCCGCGCGGCGCTGCGCCATGAAGGCGCGCAGATCGGCGGCGCGCAGGGCCCGCAGCCGGGCGAGCGACACCGGCCCGCCCATATGCGGGGCGAGGAAGGCGCAGAACTGGCCGAGGTCGCGGCCATAGGCCTCGAGCGTTTTCGGTGCGAGACGGCGCACGGCGCCGAGGTCGCGCTGCCAGGCGGCGATGTGGCGCGCGGTTTCGGCGTCGGCGAGGAAGGCGGTGCCGCTCATGGGGCCATCCTAGGCGCGCATGCCTTAGGCTTTATTAACCATGAGCGTTCAGGCTTGCCGCACGGTGTTCTCGGGGGTCGGCCATGCGGGCTGTGCTGTTTCATGCCGCGGCGGGCGGCATGCTGTTCGGTCTGGTCGCCGGCGCGCCGGCGCTCGCCTATGACGACAGCGGCACATGCTGGCCGGAATGCTCCGACGCGCGCTACTTCCTTTCCGACGCCGACCCGGCCGCGGCCGCGCCCGACGAAACCGTCGTGCTGCGCGGCAGCCTTGGCGTCGCCCGCCTCGAGGCGCGCGAAAAAGTGTTCTGGGGGACGAGCGGCGACGATCTGCTGAGCCTGCTCGTCTGGCGCTCGACGGCGCCCATCGCCAGCGGCGACGTCAAGGTGCGCTTTTTCGGGGAGTGGACGCTGCGCGGGCGGATCGACGCCGCCATCGGCGGCGATTCGGCGATGGCCGACTACGACTGGATGGCCGGCTATGTTCCGGACCTGTGGACGCACCGGTCGCTGCATCCCGACACCAGCCTCGACTGGTATCTCGACGGCTCGCTCGCCATCGGCCGCGACCTGCCGGTCAACGAGGCGCTGAGCGTCAACGTCAATGGCGGCGTCAAATATACCGACGTCAAATGGACGGCACGCGGCGGCAGCTTCATCTATTCGGTCGACGATTTCCGCGATACCACCGGCACCTTCCCGGACGGCGTGGGCGGCGACTACCGGCTGCGCCTGCCCACCGCCTTCATCGGCATCGACGCGCGCGTCGCGGACGGGCCGTGGTCGCTCGACACCTCGGCGCGGGCCGGCCTCACCTTCGGCGCCGGCGCTATCGACAACCACTATCTGCGCGACCTGCGCTTCGAGGACACGCTCGAGTGGGCGCAGGTGGTGAGCGCCGAGGCGCGGCTGGGCTATGCCTTCACCGACAAGCTGGGCGCCTTCGTCGAGGCGAGCTACGAGAAAATGGTGTCGGGGCATGGCGACACGCGCGCCTATGACACGACCACGGGCGATCTCGATGCCGTCTATGAGGGCGCCGCCGGCGCCGAATTCGAAGCCATGAGCGTCAAGCTCGGCCTCAAGGGCAATTTCTGAGAGACACGCCGGCGCGGTCGAAGAATCGGCCGCGGCACCCTATGTTCCCCCGCGAACAGCAGGGGACGCGATGGCCGCGCTTTCCGACATCGTCGCCGTGATGGTGAGCGTCTCCGTCGAGGGACCCTATTCCTACCGCGTGCCGGCCGGCATGACGGTCGAGCGCGGCTCCATCGTCGTCGTGCCGCTCATCGGGCGGCCGACCCTGGGCGTCGTGTGGGGCGTGCCCGAGGACAACTACGCCCATAACCGGCTCAAGGACATCGCGCATGTCTATGACGTGCCGCCGCTCAGCGAGGAGCTCCTGGGCACCGTCGAGTGGGTGGCGCGCTACACGCTGGCGGCGCCCGGCCTCGTGCTGCGCGCCGTGCTGCGCTCCGCCGAGGCGCTCGCGCCCGAGCGCGCGGTGACGGCGTTCCGGCGCACCGGGTACGAGCCGGAGCGCATGACGCCGGCGCGGCTCAGGGTCATGGACACGCTGGCCGACGGGCTGGCCTGGACGAAGGTGGCGCTGGTCGGCGCCAGCGGCGTGTCGTCCTCGGTCATCGAGGGGCTGGAGCGGGCCGGGGCGCTCGAACGCGTCGCCATGCCGCCGCCGCCGGTGGCACCGCCGCCCGATCCCGACGCGGCGCCGCCCAGCCTCAGCGCGGAGCAGGCGGCGGCGCTGGCCGAGATCCGCCAGCTCGCGCCCGACGCGTTCGGCGTGGCGCTGCTCGACGGCGTCACCGGCGGCGGCAAGACCGAAGTGTTCTTCGAGGCGGTGGCCGATACGCTCAGGGCCGGGCGGCAGGCGCTGATCCTGTTGCCCGAGATCGCCCTCACCCACACCTTCCTCGACCGGTTCGCCCGCCGCTTCGGGGTGCGGCCGGCCGAGTGGCATTCGGACATGACGCCGGCGCAGCGCACGCGCACCTGGCGCGGCGTGCACATGGGCGACGTGCGGGCCGTGGTCGGGGCGCGCTCGGCGCTATTCCTGCCGTTCCACGAGCTCGGCCTCATCGTCCTCGACGAGGAGCATGACGGCGCCTACAAGCAGTCCGACGGGCTCAACTACCATGCCCGCGACATGGCCGTGGTGCGGGCGCGCTTCGCGGCGGCGCGGGTGATCCTCAGCTCCGCCACGCCCTCGGTCGAATCGCGCAACAACGCCGATCAGGGGCGCTACCGCCACGTGCTGCTCACGGCGCGCTTCACGGCGCAGGCGCTGCCCGACGTCACGGCGCTCGACATGCGCGAGGAGCCGCCGGACAAGGGCCAGTGGATCGCGCCGCGCCTCGCCCGCGAGGTGTTCGCGACGCTCGATCGCGGCGAGCAGGCGCTGCTGTTCCTCAACCGGCGCGGTTATGCCCCGCTGACCCTGTGCAGCGCCTGCGGCCACCAGTTCCAGTGCCCCGATTGCGACGCCTGGCTGGTCGAGCACCGCTTCCGCGGCGTGCTCATGTGCCACCATTGCGGCCATGAGCGGCGGCGCCCCAGCGCCTGCCCGGCCTGTGGGGCCGCCGATTCGCTGGTCGCGGTGGGGCCGGGCATCGAGCGCATCGCCGAGGAGGCGGCAACGCGCTTTCCCGGCGCGCGCACGGTGATCCTGAGCTCCGACATGGGCTCCAACGCCCAGCTGCGCGACCGCTTCGCCGAGATCGCGCGCGGCGAGCACGACCTCGTCATCGGCACGCAGCTCGTCGCCAAGGGCCATCATTTCGAGAAGCTGACGCTGGTCGGCGTGCTCGACGCCGATCTGGGGCTGGCGCATGGCGATCCGCGCGCCGCCGAAAAGACCTTCCAGATCCTCACCCAGGTCACCGGTCGCGCCGGCCGCGCCAGCCGGGCCGGCCGCGCTTTCCTGCAGACCTGGCATCCCGACCATCCGGTGATGGAGGCGATGGTGCGCCAGGACCGCGAGGCGTTCTACGCCCATGAGCTGACGGTCAGGCGCGACGGGGCGCTGCCGCCCTTCGGGCGGCTCGCGGCGCTGATCGTCACTGCCAATGTGCACGACGAGGCGATGGGCTTCGCGCGGGCGCTGCTCGGCGCCGCGCCGCAGGCCGAGGGGCTGCGGCTGTTCGGGCCGGCCGACGCACCGGTGGCGATGGTGCGCGGGCGCCATCGGGTGCGTCTGCTCGCGCAAAGCCCCAAGGCGTTCGATCTGAGCGGCTATGTGCGCTTCTGGCTGGGCGCGGGCCCGCGCGCCACCGGCAATCTCAGGGTCCAGGTCGATATCGACCCGATGAGCTTTTATTGAGTCGCGCCAAGGGCTTGCGCCTGCGACAAAGGCGCAGCAAAAGGCGTTGTCCACGCGCCTTGCGCAGGTTCGAGGCCTCATGGTAGAGGGGGCGCGATTTCCCGGGGGGCTGTGGGGCGCTGCCGGGCCGGTCTACGCGCCATGATCCCGGCGTTTCGGGGCTTCGCAGGTGCGTCCAGCAACAGGGATTTAGCGGCATTGGCAGAGCAGAATTCGGTGCTGACCCAGATCGCGCGGCCCTATGCGGCGGCGCTGTTCGACCTCGCCAGGGCCGAGGGCAGCATTGAGGCCGTCGAGGCGGGCCTTGGCGACATCCAGAAATTGGCCGGCGAAAGCGCCGATTTCCGCCGCTTCCTCGCCTCGCCGGTGATTGCCGCCGACACCAAGGCCGAGGCGATGGACGCGATCCTCGCCAGGGCCGGGGCCAACCCCACCGTCGCCAATTTCGTGCGCGTCGTGGCGCGCAACGGGCGGCTCTTCGCGCTCGACGCTATCGCCACGGCCTTCGCGCGGCTGGCCGCCGCCGAGCGCGGCGAGACCAGCGCCGACGTCACCTCCGCGGCGCCGCTCAGCAAGGCGCAGCTCAAGGCGCTGGCCGAGACGCTGAAGACGCGGCTGGGCAAGTCCGTCACCCTCACCGAACATGTCGATCCCTCGCTGATCGGCGGCCTTGTGGTCAAGGTCGGCTCGCAGATGATCGACTCATCCCTCAAAACCAAACTGTCGGCGATGAAGATCGCGATGAAAGAGGTCGGATAATGGACATCAAAGCCGCGGAAATCTCTGCGATCCTCAAGGACCAGATCAAGAATTTCGGCCAGGAAGCCGAAGTCTCCGAAGTCGGCCAGGTGCTCTCGGTGGGCGACGGCATCGCCCGCGTCTACGGCCTCGACAATGTGCAGGCGGGCGAGCTCGTCGAGTTCCCCGGCGCCATCAAGGGCATGGCGCTCAACCTCGAAACCGACAATGTCGGCGTCGTGATCTTCGGCAACGACCGCGGCATCAAGGAAGGCGACACGGTCAAGCGTACCGGCGCCATCGTCGATACGCCGGTCGGCAAGGGGCTGCTCGGCCGCGTCGTCGACGCGCTCGGCAACCCCATCGACGGCAAGGGGCCGATCGACTTCACCGAGCGCCGCCGCGTCGACGTCAAGGCGCCGGGCATCCTGCCGCGCAAGTCGGTGCACGAGCCGATGTCGACCGGGCTCAAGGCCATCGACGCGCTGATCCCGATCGGGCGCGGCCAGCGCGAGCTCATCATCGGCGACCGCCAGACCGGCAAGACCGCGGTGATCCTCGACACCTTCCTCAACCAGAAGCCGGCGCACCAGGCCAACGCCTCCGAGAGCGACAAGCTCTACTGCATCTACGTCGCGGTCGGCCAGAAGCGCTCGACCGTCGCGCAGTTCGTCAAGGTGCTCGAGGACAATGGCGCGCTCGACTATTCCATCGTCGTCGCCGCCACCGCCTCCGATCCGGCGCCCATGCAGTTCCTCGCGCCGATGACCGGCGCCGCCATCGGCGAATATTTCCGCGACAACGGCATGCACGCCGTGATCGCCTATGACGACCTCACCAAGCAGGCCGTCGCCTATCGCCAGATGTCGCTGCTGCTGCGCCGGCCGCCGGGCCGCGAAGCCTATCCGGGCGACGTGTTCTACCTGCACTCCCGCCTGCTCGAGCGCGCCGCCAAGCTCAACGAGGAGCACGGCTCGGGCTCGCTCACGGCGCTGCCCGTCATCGAGACGCAGGCCAATGACGTGTCGGCCTATATCCCGACCAACGTGATCTCGATCACCGATGGCCAGATCTTCCTCGAGACCAACCTGTTCTTCCAGGGCATCCGCCCGGCCGTGAACGTCGGCATCTCGGTCAGCCGCGTCGGCGGCAACGCCCAGATCAAGGCGATGAAGCAGGTGGCCGGCTCGCTCAAGGGCGAGCTCAGCCAGTATCGCGAGATGGCGGCCTTCGCCCAGTTCGGCTCGGACCTCGACGCGGCGACGCAGCGCCTGCTCAACCGCGGCGCGCGCCTCACCGAGCTGTTGAAGCAGCCGCAGTTCTCGCCGCTCAAGCCCGAGGAGGAGGTCGCGGTGATCTTCGCCGGCGGGCAGGGCTATCTCGACGACCTGCCGGTCAACAAGGTCGGCGCCTTCGAGAAGGGGCTGCTCGGCGCGCTGCGCGCCAAGCACCAGGACGTGCTGACCAAGATCGCCACCGAGAAGGCCCTGAGCGACGCGCTGCGGGCCGAGCTCAAGGCGGCGATCGAGGGCTTCAAGAAGACCTTCACGGCGTAAGGATCGCACGGGCCCAATGGCTTCGCTCAAGGATCTCAAGAACCGGATCGCCTCGGTCAAGTCGACCCAGAAGATCACCAAGGCCATGCAGATGGTCGCCGCGGCCAAGCTGCGGCGGGCACAGGACGCGGCGCTGGCGGCGCGGCCCTATGCCGAACGCATGACGGGGGTGCTCTCGGCGCTGGGCGCGGCCTATGCCGGCCGCCCCGACGCGCCGCGCCTGCTCGGCGGCACGGGGCAGGACCAGGTGCATCTGCTCGTCGTGGCGACGGGCGAGCGCGGCCTTGCCGGCGGCTTCAACTCCTCCATCGCGCGGCTCGCCCGCGACGAGGCCAACCGGCTCCTCG
>JBDHTK010000093.1:0-10833 GCA_039808625.1 Devosia sp.
CCCCCGCCATATAGGCGGGGAACCACGCCTCGTGCGCCGCCTTGAGCTCGGCGACGGGAATCGCCCGCGCCGCGCCCAGCTTCAGCGCCGTGCCGCCGGTGGTGCCGATCCACGGCACGAACAGGCCGGCATAGGGATAGATCTCGTCGTAGAAGCGGTCGAGGAAGTCGCGCCTTACGGTGACGAGGTAGCGCCCCTGGTCCTCGCCGAAGAATTGCGGGATGGGGTCGCCGCCCTCGAGCTGGTTGACCGTGGCGCCGATGCCCGAGGCCATCGCCATCTCGGCCAGCCCGATGGCGAGCCCGCCATCCGACAGGTCGTGCACCGCTGTCGCGTGGCCGTCGCGGATGAGGATGCGCACGAGGTCGCCGGCCTTCTTCTCATGGCCGAGATCGACCGGCGGCGGCGGCCCGTCGGCGCGTCCGAACAGGTCCCGGAGGTAGATGGACTGGCCCAGATGCGTGCCCCACCAGTCGGGCGCGCCGACCAGCAGGATGGCCTCGTCCTCGGCGGCGAAGCCGAGGCGCGCCGACCGGCTCCAGTCGGGCAGCAGGCCCACGCCGCCGATGGTCGGCGTCGGCAGGATGCCGCGCCCGTTGGTCTCGTTGTAGAGCGATACGTTGCCCGACACGATCGGGAAGTCGAGCGCCCGGCACGCCGCGCCGATGCCGCGTATCGCCTCGACGAGCTGGCCCATGATCTCGGGCCGCTCGGGGTTGCCGAAATTGAGGTTGTCGGTCGCCGCCAGCGGCTCGGCGCCCACCGCGGTGAGGTTGCGCCAGCACTCGGCGACCGCCTGCTTGCCGCCTTCGAACGGATCGGCCTCGCAATAGCGCGGCGTCACGTCCGAGGAGAAGGCGAGCGCCTTGCTCGGATGCCCCTCGACGCGGATGACGCCGGCGTCGCCACCCGGGCGCTGCACCGAATTGCCCTGGATCCAGGTGTCGTACTGTTCGTAGACCCAGCGCCGCGAGCTGAGCGCCGCCGACCTCACGAGGCGCAGCAGCGCCTCGGCCACGTCCATTTGTGGAATGTCGTTCGGATCGAGCGCCGGCGGCGGCGTCGGCGCCGTCCACGGCCGGTCGTATTCGGGCGCGGCGTCGCCGAGCTCCTTGATCGGCAGGTCGGCCACGACATTGCCCTGCCAGCGCACGCGGAAGCGCAGGTCGCCGGTGGTGTGCCCGACCGTCGCGAAATCGAGCTCCCACTTCTCGAACACGGCGCGCGCCTCGGCCTCGCGCTCGGGGCGCAGCACCATGAGCATGCGCTCCTGGCTTTCCGAGAGCATCATTTCGTAGGGCGTCATGTCGGCTTCGCGCACCGGCACGGCGTCGAGGTCGAGCTCGATGCCGAGGTCGCCCTTGGCGCCCATCTCCACCGCCGAGGAGGTGAGGCCGGCCGCGCCCATGTCCTGGATGGCGATGACGGCGCCGGTCGCCATCAGCTCGAGGCAGGCCTCGAGCAGGCGCTTTTCGGTGAACGGGTCGCCGACCTGCACGGTCGGGCGCTTCTCGTCGATGTCGTCGCCGAATTCGGCCGAGGCCATCGTCGCCCCGCCGACGCCGTCGCGCCCCGTCTTGGCGCCGAGATAGACGACCGGCAGCCCGACGCCCTCGGCCTTCGAGTAGAAGATCTTGTCGGTGTCGGCGAGGCCGGCGGCAAAGGCGTTGACGAGGATGTTGCCGTTGTAGCGCGCGTCGAACTCCACCTCGCCGCCCACCGTGGGCACGCCGAAGGAATTGCCGTAGCCGCCGACGCCGGCCACGACGCCGGCCACGAGGTGGCGGGTCTTCTCGTGCTCGGGCGCGCCGAAGCGCAGCGCGTTCATCGCCGCGACGGGGCGCGCGCCCATCGTGAAGACGTCGCGCAGGATGCCGCCGACACCGGTCGCCGCGCCCTGGTAGGGCTCGATGAAGCTCGGATGGTTGTGCGACTCCATCTTGAACACCACGGCCTGGCCGTCGCCGATGTCGACCACGCCGGCGTTCTCGCCCGGTCCCTGGATGACGCGCGGCCCGCTGGTGGGCAGCGTGCGCAGCCATTTCTTCGACGATTTGTACGAGCAGTGCTCGTTCCACATGGCCGAGAAGATGCCGAGTTCGGTGAGCGTCGGCGTCCGGCCGATCAGCGCGAGGATGCGGTCATACTCGTCGGCTTTCAGCCCGTGGTCGGCAATGAGCTGGGGCGTGATCTCGGGGGTGTTGTCGAAGGCCATGATACCGCGCAGTCCGAGGGGGCTCGATGCGGCCCTCTTAGCTCAGCAAGTCGCCAGCGAACAGGGCGCGAAAAGGCTTATCCGGTTTCAATCGAAGCCATAGTGCAGCCGCACGCAGCCCGCCGCCAGCGTATCGGCCGAGATGAGGCGCGGGCTGCGCCTGACGCCGGTCGGCGGAAACAGCGGCGTGCCGCCGCCGATGATTTCGGGGATCACGAAGATTTCGACCGCATCGAGCGCGCCGCGTTCGAGGAACGCCATCTGCAGCCGGCCGCCGCCGACCATCCACACATCGCCGTCGTCGAGGCCGCGCAGATGCGCGACCAGCGCGTCCACACCGCGCGACCAGACTTCGATGTCGGCCGGCGCGCCGGGCAGCGGCTGCGAGGTGACGACGATGGTGCGCTTGTCGGGGTAGGGCGACGGCGTGCCCCGCGCCGCGACCCAGTCATAGGTGGCACGCCCCATCACGGCGGTGCGGATGCGGGCGCTGAATTCGGCATAGTGCTGCTGGTAGTCCGGGCCGAGCAGCTCGTCATATTTCGGCGTCAGCCAGTCGAGGTCGTCGCCGGGACCGGCGATGAAACCATCGAGGCTGGTCGCGATGTAGCCGACGATGCGCGCCATGGGGGCCTCCGCTCAGCTCAAATCCGACGCTCGCCTCTGCAACGTCGCAAGGTCCGTGGAGTTCGACGCGCCTTTATGGGGGCGGCATGCTCATGGCCCCGGCATATCGACGCGCAGCAGCGCGCGGTCGATGGCCACGACGAGGACGCAGAGGGCGGTGAGGCCGACAAGCACCATGAGCACATTCAGCGCCACGCCGTCATAGCCGATTCGGTTGGCCTCGAGGATGGCGTAGGGATAGGCGCCGATCAGCGCGCCGCGCGCCATCACGTAGACGAGGTAGATGGTCGGCGGCAGCAGCATGGCCGGGATCGCCGCCCATCTGAGCACGCCGTGGTGCATGAACAGCACCCACCAGGCGACGTAGACCACCGGCGTCACATAGTGCAGCCCGACGTCGGCCACTTTCGCGAGGCCCTGCGGCGCCCAGGTCGCGGCGAGCAGGAAGTGGTAGAACAGCGCGACGAGGACGATCAGTGCCACCGTCATGCCGCGCGTCACCGGCCGGCGGAACCAGCTCAGCCCCTGCCGCGGCCACAGCTCGCTCGCATAGATCAGCACCAGCGTCAGGTTGGTGAGGATGGTGAAGAAGCTGAAAAAGAAGACCAGCGCCCCGAACAGCGTGTCGCCCGCCGCGAGCCGCGCCGGGATGGTGATGGCGAATTGCAGCAGCAGCGCCGCTGCGCCGAGCAGAAGGCCGATCCAGGTTGCCGTGATCTTCACCGATTCCCCCTCGCCGAAGGCGCGATCAAAGCCGCAATCGCCGGCGGGGGCAAGCGGCCTCAGGCAGCGGCGAGCAGGCCCTCGAACAGGGCGCGGCCGTCGCTGCCGCCATGCGCCGGTTCGATGAGGTTCTCGGGATGCGGCATCAGGCCGAGCACGGTCTTTTCGGCGTTGAACACCCCGGCGATGTCGGCCACGGAGCCGTTCGGGTTGGTGCCCTCGGCATAGCGGAAGGCGATCTGCGCGTTGTCCTCGAGCGCCTTGAGGCCGGCGGCATCGATGAAATAATTGCCGTCGTGATGCGCCACCGGCGCGCTGATGATCTGGCCCGCCCGGTAGCCGGACGTGAAGCGCGTGTCGGCGTTGACCACTTCCAGCCGCACCTCGCGGCAGACGAAGCGCAGCGAGGCGTTGCGCATCAGCGTGCCGGGCAGCAGCCCCGCTTCGGTGAGGATCTGGAAGCCGTTGCACACGCCCAGCACCGGCACGCCCGCCGCCACGCGGGTGCGGATTTCCTGCATGATGGGCGAGCGGGCGGCGATGGCGCCGGCCCGGAGGTAGTCGCCATAGGAGAAGCCGCCGGGGATGACGATGAGGTCGACGTCGGGCAGCGCGCTGTCCTTGTGCCAGACCACGGCCGGTGGCGTGCCGCCGATCCTGGTCAGCGCGGCGATCATGTCGCGGTCGCGGTTGAGGCCTGGAAAGACGACGACGGCCGATTTCACGGGCGTACCTCGGAGGGCTGGGCGGATGCCCTGCTTGTGGTGAGTCCCGGCCCCGATTGCAAGCCTTACTCGGCCGGTGCCGGCTGCGGCACGTAGCTGCGGCTGCCCCTGGTGCCCGCGAGGTGCGCCCAGGCCGGCCGCTCGAACAGGAATTTGCCGCGCCCGCTCCACTGCACCGCCAGATAGAGCGCCACCGAGAAACCGATGGCGGCGACGATGACGATGAGGCTCGCTAGCGTCACGTCGTCGATCAGCCCGAGCTTGCCGAGCGCGATGCGCGCGAACGACATGGGCAGCACGAAGACGAGATAGACGACGATCGAATGCTCGCCGAGCCAGCGCAGCCAGCCCAGCAGCGGCAGCCGCGACAGCAGGCCGGCGCCGACGCACAGCGCCAGCGAGCCGACAAGCGCCAGCGCGAGGTGCAGGCCGGGCAGGGCGGCCGTGCCCATCTGGACGTGGTTGGGCAGCACCGCATAGCCGGGCGAGAACACCAGCGCCGCGTTGACCACGCCATAGAACACCAGTGCCGCCAGCGTCACGCCGACATGGTCGAGCGCCAGCGCCACGAGCTTGAAGATCCACGGCGCGAAGACGTAGCCGGCATAGAAATAGACGAAATACTCGGCGAACTGGTCGACGAGGTAGCTGCCGGTCGCGACCGGCGACATCTGGAACGCCGCCGCCAGCGCCAGCACCGCCCAGCGCGGCGCGCGCAGCTCGTAGAAGAATTTGCTCGCGAGGCTGAAGGCGGCGAGCAGGTAGATGAACCACAGCACGCCGTAGGGCTCGACGATGGCGAGGGCCAGCGCCGTGGCCGCTTCGCCCGGCGCGGCGCTCATGATCCCGACCTTGAGCACGATGTGGATCGCCGCCCACAGCGCGTAGAAATAGAGATAGTGGACGACCCGCCGGTCGGCATAGGCCTTCCAGCTGCGCGCCAGCACCTGGTCGAGGAACAGCCCGGAGATCAGGAAGAACTCCGGCATGCGGAACGGCGTCGCGAAGCCGATGACGTAGTGCAGCAGGCCGACGCCCTCGGCGTCCTGGCCGACATTGAACACGGAATACATCATCACCACGAGGATGATGGAGATCCCCTTGGCGAAATCGACCCAGTCGAGACGTTCGGTATGACCTGACATTGCCGCATGCTCCAGGTTGAGACCCCGGAGATAGGGCAGGCGCGCCGCTAATGCTCGCACAACCCGTTCTGAGGGTTAGCCGGCGTGCTTAACGGCTAAAATTGTCGGGGTTCAGAAGCCCGAGGGCACCGAGGCATAGGCGGCGAACAGCAGGCCCAGGGTGAGGAAGAACAGGATGGAGAGCGAAAAGGTCTTGAGCATCTGGGCCGGCTGGAGGTGTGAGGGGCACGCGCCGCCCATATGGCGCCGCGAAGGTTAAGAGCAACTGGAGGAACTTGGTTAATCGTCCGGTTACGCTGTCAACGCGCGCCCGGATGAGGCGTTCCTAGGCCGCCGCCGATGAACCCTTCATGAACGCCTGGCGAGTTCCTCGATGGCGTCGGCCGCGGCGACGAAGCCGCCGCCTTCGCGCAGGGTCGCGCCGATCCGCGCCGCTGCCGCGGCGAAGTCGTCGCGCGCCGCCATGACCGTCGCCACCGCCTCGCGCAGCGGCGCGGCGGCGATCGGCCGGCCGCCCAGGCCGCCTTCCAGCACCAGCCCGGCGCCCTGAGCCCGCATGGCCCGCGCATTGTTGAGCTGCTCGATCTGCTGCGGCACGGCCACCATCGGCACGCCGTGCCACAGCGCCTCGTGGACGGAATTGAGCCCGCCATGCGTGAGGAAGACGCTGGTCTGGGCCAGCACCGCCAGCTGCGGCACCGCCTCGGCGAAGACGAAATGGCCGGGCGCGCCGGCATAGCGGGAAAGATCGGTGCCGCGCCCCACGGAGACGAGCACCTGGCCGGGAAAATCGGTGAAGGCCGCGATGCAGCTGTCGAAGAAGCCGGCATTGCCGTGATGCAGCGTGCCCAGCGAGATGTAGAGCAGGGGCCGCCCGTCGCGCCAGCCGAGGTCGAGCGTCTCCTGGCGCGTCTCGGGCGCGATGGCGCAGCCGACGAAGCGCAGCCCGGGGTGGTCGCGCCAGCGGCTCGGCGGATGGAAGGCGCGGCTGGTCAGCATCAGCGTCAGCGTGCCGCGCCGCGGCACCAGCGGCAGCGTGTGCGGGAACTGCAGCAGGCCGTGGCGGGCGATGGCCGCGAAGCCGGCGGCGAAGCCGCCGAGGCGCGGCACGATGCGGGCCGTGTCGCGCAGCGTTTCGGCGGCGCTGCGCGGCATGGCGTCCGAGGTGAAGGTGGTCGACAGCGAGACGGAGGGGCGGCGGAGCCGCGCCGCCAGCATCTCGCCCCACACCGCGACGCCGTCATGGACGATGATGTCGGGCGGTGCGGCGCCGAGGGTCGCGTGGGTGGCCGCGAGCAGCGGGCCGGTGGCGCGGAAGATCATCTCGATCCAGGCGATCATGTCGCCGTCGCGCAGCGTGCGCGCGAAATCGTCGAGATGGATGACCGGCGGATAGGCGGCGAAGCGCGCGCCGGTGGCGGTGATCAGCGGCCCGAAGCTCGCCTCGTTGAACACGGTGACGTCATGGCCGCGCCGCACCAGCTCGCGCGCGATCGGCAGCACCGGGTTGAGGTGGCCATAGGCCGGGACGCTGAGAACGGCGATGCGGGCCAATTCGGTTCCCGAAGGGCGGCAGCGAGGCCCGATCAGACGGGGATGGTGGCGTAGGCGGCGGCGACGAGCGACAGGGCGAGAACGAACAGCAGCGACAGCGACAGGGTCTTCATGGGGGCACGCAAACGGGGAGACGGCGCTGCTCTACAGGATTCGGGGCGGCCCGCCAGGGCTATTCTGGGATCGGCGCGCGCGATGCCGCACCGGTGTCACCCGGAAGTCGCACCGGCCCGTCCGGCCGCCTAGACGATCTCGATGGCGTAGGTTTCGATCACCGTGTTGGCGAGCAGCTTCTCGCACATCGCGGCCAGCGTCAGCCGGGCTTGCGAGGGGTCGGTGTCGCCCAGCTCGACGTCGAACACCTTGCCCTGCCGCACGCCGGCGACGCTGTCGAAGCCGAGGCTCTTCAGCGATCCCGTGATGGCCTGGCCCTGCGGATCGAGCACGCCGGACTTGAGGGTGACGGTGACGCGGGCTTTCATCGCCGGAAATTCCTACTGCACGAGGCGGGGGCCGGTGGTCAGCGCGTTGTCGGTCTCGACCAGGATGCCGAGCCGCTGCGCCACCTCGCGATAGGCGTCGACCAGCCCGCCCAGGTCCTCGCGGAAGCGGTCCTTGTCGAGCTTGTTGCGGGTCTTGACGTCCCACAGCCGGCAATTGTCCGGCGAGATCTCGTCGGCGAGGACGATGCGCATGAGGTCGCCCTCATAGAGCCGGCCGCACTCGATCTTGAAGTCGACGAGCTGGATGCCGACGCCCATGAACAGGCCGGTGAGGAAGTCGTTGACCCGGACGGCGAGGCTCATGATGTCGTCGAGCTCGGCCGGATTGGCCCAGCCGAAGGCGGTGATGTGCTCTTCCGAGACCATCGGGTCGCCCAGCGCGTCGTCCTTGTAGTAGAACTCGATGATCGAGCGCGGCAATTGCGTGCCGGCTTCGAGCCCGAGGCGCTTCACCAGCGAGCCCGCGGCGACGTTGCGCACGACCACCTCGAGCGGGATGATCTCCACTTCCTTGATGAGCTGCTCGCGCATGTTGATGCGGCGCAGGAAGTGGGTGGGGATGCCGAGCATGTTCAGCTTGGTGAAGATGTACTCGGAAATCCGGTTGTTCAGCACGCCCTTGCCGTCGATGATCTCGTGCTTCTTGCCGTTGCCGGCGGTGGCGTCGTCCTTGAAATACTGGACGAGCGTGCCCGGCTCGGGACCCTCATAGAGGTCCTTGGCCTTGCCTTCATAAATCTTCCGGCGGCGGTTCATGGGGAGCCATCCTGACAGCGATGACGGGGGAGGGGGTCGGCCCGTTCATGCGCCAGAACGCCCCGCAAAAGCAAGCTGTTTCACCCGTCGCCCGCCCGGTCTGCCGATAGTGCTGGCGCGCGAGGGGCTTAGCCGCGTTTCCTCGCGGAGGCGCCGGCTGCGGCGAGGCGGCCGTTGATTTGCCCCGTCTTCCCGACTATCTCCTCGGGGAAAGGGCGCCCGCGCCCGCACCGGCACGAGGAGCACGAAGCCATGTCCCAGTTCGACGATCGCGCCAAGGCCCAGGAAGCCAAGTTCGCCCGCGATGGCGAGCTGCGCTTCAAGGCCGAGGCCCGCCGCAACCGGCTGCTCGGCCAGTGGGCTGCCGCGGAGATGGGCCTGGGCGGCGAGGCCGCCGCCGCCTACGCCGCAGAAGTCGTCGCCGCCGATTTCGAGGAGGCCGGCGACGAGGACGTGTTCCGCAAGATCTCGGCCGACTTCGCCGCCCGCGACGTGCAGGTGACGGAAGCCGCGATTCGCGCCAAGATGGTCGAGCTGGTGCAGGTCGCCCGCGACCAGGTGCTCAACGAGGCGTGACGCTATGCTCGGCAGGCTCGGCATCGTCCTTCTGGCTGGCGTGATCGGGTTCGCCGGCGCGAGCGTGGCGGATGAGCCGGTGCTCACCGGCACCGTCGTCTATCTCGAGCGCATGCTGCTGCCCGCCGGCGCCGAAGCCGAGGTGACGCTCGAGGACGTGTCGCTGGCCGACGCGCCCGCCACCTCGCTGGGCACCGTCACCGTGCCGGCGCATACCAGCCCGACGCCGTTCACCCTGCCTTACGATGCCGCCGCCATCACCGCCGGCCACAGCTACGCGCTGCGCGCCAGCATCCGCGCCGACGGCGCGCTGATGTTCGCCACGATGGACCATGTCGCCTTCGATCCCGCCCGGCTCGATGGCTACGAGCTGCTGGTGCGCCGTGTCGCCGACGCCGCGCCTTCGCTCTACGGCGCCTGGCTTGCCGAGGACATCGGCGGTGCCGGCGTGCTCGACGACGTGCAATCGACGCTCACCATCGCCGAGGACGGCACCGTCTCGGGCCGGGGCGGCTGCAACGGTTTCGGCGGCATGGCGACGATTTCGGGCGAAAAGCTCAGCTTCGGCCCGCTGGCCGGCACGCTGATGGCCTGCCCCGAGGCGGTCATGGACCAGGAGCGCAAGTTCCACGACGCGCTCGCCGCCACCGCCGCCTTCCGGCTCGACGCGGCCGAGCGCAAGCTCGTCCTGCTCGACGCCGCGGGCACCGAGCTCGTCCGCTTCACGGCCGACTGAGTCCCGCAGACAAAGGGGGCCGCTCAGAGGCTCCCATCCTCCAAGCGGCCCAACGTCGGACGCTGAATGCGTGATCTCCGGGGCTGCCCGTGCTCACCCATCGACACGCGCACTCTAGCGGTAACTGCGGCGCGAGGCGAGGGAAATCAAGCCCGCAGGCGCTTCATCAGCTCCGCGAACATCAGCAGGCCCTCCGGCCAGGGGCCGTGGCCGGAGGCGACGTTGATGTGGCCGGCATCGCCCGCCGGCACGAAATCGGCGCCCCAGTCGGCGGCGAAGCCGCGGGCGCGCTCGAGGCTGACCAGGGGATCGGTGCTCGAGGCCACCACCATCGAGGGAAAGGGCAGCGGGTCGGTCGGCGGCTTGAACGGCCGGATCAGCGGCGGCAGCGCGTCGATGTCGAAATCGGGCGGCGAGACGAGGAAGGCGCCGCGCACCTTGGTGTCGGCGAGCCGCTGTGCCGTCAGCACGATGGCGGCGACCGCCAGCGAATGGCCGACCAGCACCACCGGCCGCGTCGCCAGCAGGATCTCGCGATGCAGCCGCGCCACCCAGTCGGCGACCACCGGCCGGTCCCAGTCCTCCTGCTCGACGACGCGGGCATTGGCCATGCGCGCCGCCCAGCGCCGCTGCCAGTGCCCCGGCCCGGAATTGCCCAGGCCCGGCGCGATCAGAATGTCGGTTTCGGCGATCCTCACGCCCCGAACACCCGCGCGAAGATCGTGTCGACATGCTTCAGGTGGTAGGAATCGTCGAACATGGCGTCGATCTCGGCCGGATTCAGTTTCTGAGAAACCTCGGGGTCGGCCTTCAAAAGACTCGCGAATTGCCCGGTGCGGTCGCCCGGCATCTGCCACACCTGCATGGCGTTGCGCTGCACCGCGGCATAGGCCGCCTCGCGGCTCATGCCGGCCTGGGTGAGGGCGAGCAGCACGCGCTGCGAATTGTGCAGGCCCCCGAGCAGGTCGAGGTTGCGCCGCATGTTCTCGGGATAGACGAGCAGCTTTTCGACGAGCCCGGTCAGCCGCGCCAGCGCGAAGTCGAGGGTGATCGTCGCGTCCGGCCCGATCATGCGCTCGACGCTCGAATGCGAGATGTCGCGCTCGTGCCACAGCGCCACGTTCTCGAGCGCCGGCACCACCATGCCGCGCACGATGCGGGCGAGCCCTGTGAGGTTTTCGCTGAGCACCGGGTTGCGCTTGTGCGGCATGGCCGACGAGCCCTTCTGGCCCGGCGAGAAATACTCCTCCGCCTCCAGCACCTCGGTGCGCTG
>JBDHTK010000094.1:0-10781 GCA_039808625.1 Devosia sp.
CCGGTGCAGGACGTCGAGCGCACCTTCATCACCCAGAACAAGACCGAGATCGGCTCCGTGCAGGGCGGCAATGCGCGCCGCGACGACGGTGTCATGCTGACCTCGGACCAGAACATCGTCGATGCGCGCTTCTCGGTGCTGTGGACGGTGTCCGATCCGAAGGCCTATCTGTTCAACGTCCGCGACCCGGACGACATGGTGCGCGCCACGGCCGAGAGCGCCATGCGCGAGGTGGTCGGCCGCAGCCCGGCGACGGAGATCTTCCGTTCCGACCGCGCCAGCATCCAGGCCGAGGTGCAGTCCATCATCCAGACCATCCTCGACAGCTACGGCGCCGGCGTGGCCATCGACCAGGTGACCATCGAGAACGTGGCGCCGCCGCCGGAAGTGTCCGACGCCTTCGCCGAAGTGCAGCGCGCGCAGCAGGACCAGCAGCGCTTCCAGGAGGACGCGCGCAACTACGCCAACACGCTGCTCGGCAACGCCCGCGGCCAGGCGGCGAAGATCCGCGAGGACGCCGCCGCCTACAAGTCGCGCGTGGTGCAGGAATCCGAAGGTGAGGCGGCCCGCTTCATCTCGCTCTACAACGAGTATGCCAAGGCGCCGGAAGTCACGCGCAAGCGGCTCTATTTCGAAACGATGGAACAGGTGCTCGGCAATTCCGACAAGGTGATCGTCGAACCCGGGATCAGCGGCACGGGCGTCCTGCCCTACCTGCCGCTGCCCGCCCTGCAATCGCGTGGGTCCGCCGCGAGCGCGCCCGCCGGCGTCACCGGAGGGAACTGAGCCATGAACCGACTCATCATCCTCGGCATCGGCGCCCTCGTCGCGCTCTATCTGCTGTTCTCGTCCATCTATGTGGTGAACGCGCGCCAGCAGGCCATCGTGCTGCGCTTCGGCCAGATCACCGCGGTGCGCGAGGACCCCGGCCTCTACTTCAAGCTGCCGACCAACATCGTCGACACCGTGCAGCTCATCGACGACCGGCTGCTGCGCTACGACATCGCCAACATGCAGCTGCAGGTCAGCGACGGCGCCACCTACATCGTCGACGCCTTCCTCACCTACCGCATCACCGATCCGGTGCGCTTCCGCGAGAGGGTGCAGGGCGACCTCGGCATCGCCGAAACCCGCATCGCCACGCGCTTCGACGCCGCCCTGCGCCAGGTCTACGGCGTGCGCGCCTTCGACGCGGCGCTGTCGGCGGAACGCGCGGCGATGATGCGCGAGGCCCGCGACCTGATCCGGGCGGGCATGGAGGAGCTGGGCATCACCGTGGTGGACGTGCGCATCCTGCGCACCGACCTCACCACCGACGTGTCGAAGCAGACCTTCGAGCGCATGTCGGCCGAGCGTCTCGCCGAGGCGGCGGCCATCCGCGCCGGCGGCCAGCAGGCGGCGCAGTCGCTCAAGGCCATCGCCGACCGCCAGGCCGTGGAGATCGTCGCCGCCGCCAATCGCGACAGCGAGGTGCTGCGCGGCGAGGGCGACGCGCAGCGTACCAGCATCTATGCGCAGGCCTATGGCGCCGACCCGGAGTTCTATCAGTTCTACCGGAGCCTGCAGTCCTACCGCACGGCGCTCGGCAACAGCGGCACCAGCCTGGTCTTGTCGCCCGACAGCGAGTTCTTCCGCTATTTCGGGGCCGACACGCTCGACGGGGCGGCGCCGCAGCCGGCGGCGCCGGGCGGCATCGCGCCGCTGCCCTCGAGCGAGGTGCCGCCGGTGACGGTCGAGCCGGTGCCCACCGACGAGCCCGTCGTGACGCTGGATCAGGCGACGCCGGCCATCACCGCCGAACCGCCGACGCCGGAAGTGCTGACGCAGGATGGCGTGCCCGCGGAGGCTCCGGCGGCCCAATAGCTGCCCTCGTTGCGCCAACAAGCTCGGTTACGCGGAGGCCGGTGACGATCAAGTCACCGGCCTCAACTTTTCGTGCGGGTGCCCGGCTTGCGTGCCCCGCGGACTTGCTTTCATGTTGCGGCCAGCGCGGGGGACAAGGTTCGATGACGCGACTCGGTTTGGCGAAGGCGCTGCTGGTCGGCGCGATGCTGGCGTTCGGCGCGCCGGCGGCGGCGATGGCCGAAGGGCCGGCGTCGGTGGCGAAGCTGGCCGCGCGGCTGTCGCCGGCGGTGGTCAATATCGGCACCAGCCGCATGATCGGCGGGGGCGGCATCCCGTTCCCCGAAGCGCCCGAGGGCTCGCCGCTCAACGAGATGTTCGACGACCTCAACCCCAATGAGGGGCAGGGGCCCGACGCCATGCGCGAGGCGCGCAGCCTCGGCTCGGGCTTCATCATTGCCGCCGACGGCACCATCGTCACCAACAACCACGTGGTCGAGGGCGCCGACGAGATCCTCGTTTTCCTCACCGACGGCACGCGGCTGCCGGCCAGGCTCGTCGGCGCCGACGACAAGGCCGACCTCGCCGTGCTCAAGGTCGAGGCCGGGCATGAGCTGCCCTTCGTCGAGTTCGGCGACAGCGACAGCGCCGAGGTCGGCGACTGGGTGATGGCCATCGGCAATCCGTTCGGGCTGGGCGGCTCGGTGACGCTGGGGATCGTCTCGGCGCGCAACCGCGACATCCAGGCCGGCCCCTATGACGATTTCATCCAGACCGACGCGGCCATCAACCAGGGCAATTCCGGCGGCCCGCTGTTCGACATGGACGGCAAGGTCGTCGGCATCAACACCGCGATCATCGCGCGCGGCGGCTCGGGCCTCGGCATCGGTTTCGCCGTGCCGGTGAACCTCGCGCGGCCCGTTGTCACGCAACTGGCCGAGTTCGGCGAGACGCGGCGCGGCTGGCTCGGCGTCGGCATCCAGAGCGTCACCGACGAGATGGCCGCGACGCTTGGCCGGCCGGACACGCATGGCGCCTTCGTCGCCGAGGTGACGGCCACGGGGCCGGCCGACGGCGTGGTGCACGAGGGCGACGTGATCCTCGACTTCAACGGCCGCGCCATCGTCAAGGCGCGCGACCTGTCGCGCTTCGTCGCCGAGACGCCGGTGGGCGAGAAGGTCAAGGTGCGCGTGCTGCGCGACGGCGACGAGCTGACGCTCGACATCACGCTGGGCCGGCTCGAGCTGGGCGAGCAGATCATCGCCGCCGCACGCGAGGCGGCGAATCCGCCGCCGGCGCCCGGGGCCGACGAGGCCGGCGCGCCCGGCCTCAAGGACATGCTCGGGCTCGATGTCGGGCCGCTCGACGACGAGACGCGCGAGGCCTACGATCTCGGCGACGAGGTCGAGGGCGTCGTCATCACCGAGGTCGTGGCCGATTCCGACGCGGCGCGGCAGGGGCTGCTCACGGGGCTCGTCATCGTCGAGGTCAACCAGCAGCCGATCGCCGAGGTCGCCGAGCTGCGCGAGCGGGTCGAGGCGGCGCGCGCCGCCGGACGGCCCGCCGTGCTGTTCAAGGTCACCGACCCGGCCGGCAGCAGCCGCTTCGTCGCGGTCAAGCTCGCGGACTAGCGGACGAAGTCCTCGTCGCTGTAGCCCTGCAGGTAGAGCAGGGCGGTGAGGTCGCCGTGGTCGATCCTGACCTCTGCCTCGGCGGCCACCAGCGGCTTGGCGTGCAGCGCCACCCCGAGGCCGGCGGCGCGGATCATGTCGAGATCGTTGGCGCCGTCGCCGACGGCCAGCGTCTCGGCCGGCGGCACGCCATGATAGGCGGCGAGCGTCTGGAGGCGGCTGAGCTTGGCCTCGCGGCCGAGGATCGGCTCGCGCACCGTGCCGGCGAGCACGTCGCCTTCGACCTCGAGCACATTGGCCATCGCCTCGTCGAAGCCGATGCGCTTGCCGATGTAGTCGGCAAAGAAGGTGAAGCCGCCCGAGACCAGCGAGGTGTAGGCGCCGTGCGTCTTCATCGTGTGCACCAGGGCGCGGCCGCCCGGCGCGTAGGTGATGCGCTCGCGCCGCACCTCCTCCATGCGCGAAAGCGGGAGTCCCTTCAGCAGCTTGACGCGGGTTCTTAAGGCCGCCTCGAAGTCGAGCTCGCCGTTCATGGCGCGCGCCGTGATCGCCGCCACCTCGGCCTTGATGCCGACGGCGTCGGCCAGCTCGTCGATGCACTCCTCGCCGATCATGGTCGAATCCATGTCGGCGACGAGCAGGCGCTTGCGCCGGCCCATGACCGGCACCCGCGCCACGTCCACGGGCCGGCCTGACAGAAGTTCACGGGCGGCGGCGACGGCGCCGGTCAGTTTCGGCTTGACGATGTCGCAGGCGATGCGCTGGTTGAGCCAGTTGACCTCGCCGCCGACCTCGCGCTGGATCGCCGCGACGATGGCGGCATCGAGCGCCGGCTCGGCGGGGTTGGCGATAAGGCAAAGGACCGACAAGGCGTTCTCGTGGCTCGGAAAATCGCGGTTCTGATAGCGGGTCCGACCGCCAGCGGCAAGTCGGCGCTGGCCCTGGACATGGCCCGCGAGCGCGGCGGCATCGTCGTCAACGCCGACGCGCTGCAGGTCTATGAGGGGCTGCGCCTCGTCACGGCGCGGCCATCCGATGCCGACCTGGCGGCGGCGCCGCACCGTCTCTATGGCAGCGTGCCGGCGGCGCAGCGCTTCTCGACCGGCGACTGGGTGCGGGCGGTGGCCGGCATCATCGCGGAGAGCGCCGGCGTGCCGGTGATTTTCGCTGGCGGCACGGGGCTTTACTTCGAGGCGCTGACAAAGGGATTCGCCGAGGTGCCGGCGGTGCCGGCCGACGCGGTGGCGGCCGCGGAGGCCGAGATCGCCGGGCTCGACCGGGGGGCGCGCGGCCGCCTCATTGCCGCCCGCGATCCCGTCATCGCGGCCCGGCTCAAGGCGCCCGACCCGCAGCGCGTGGTGCGGGCGCTGGCCGTGCTCAACGCCACCGGCCGCTCGCTGGCGAGCTTCCAGGACGCGGCGCAGACGCCGCTGCTCGCCGGCTGGCAGGTGGAGCGGTATCTGCTCGACCCCGGCCGCGAGGCGCTGCGCGCCCGCATCGCACGGCGCTTCGCCGCCATGCTGGAGCAGGGCGCGGCGGCGGAAGTGGCGGCGCTGCTGGCGCGCGCGCTCGATCCGTCGCTGCCAGTGATGAAGGCCATCGGCGTGCGCGAGATCGGCGCCTTCCTCGCCGGGCAGATGAGCGAGGCGGAGATGGTCGAGGCGGCGGTGATCGCGACGCGGCAATACGCCAAGCGGCAGCGCACGTGGTTTCGCGGCCGCATGGCCGACTGGCCGCGGCGCTAGACGGGGGCGACGCTGGTGAGGCCGAGCCGCTCGCGCAGGGCCCAGCGGATGGTCAGCACCAGCGCCACGACGGCAAGGCCGGCGGCGAGGCCGAGCCAGATGCCGACTCCCCGGAAGCCGAGCTGCAAGCCGAGCAGCCACGCCACGGGAAAGCCGACCAGCCAGTAGCCGACAAGCGCGATGAGCAGCGGCATGTTGGTGTCGGACAGCCCGCGCAGCGCCGCCGCCATCGTCACCTGCGTGCCGTCGACGAGCTGGAACAGGCCGGCGATGACGAGGAAGCTCGCGGCCAGCGCCAGCGGTGTCCGGTTCTCGGCGATGCCCGAATTGAGGAAGAAGCCGACGATGACGTCCGGCACGGAAAAGAAGGTGAGCGCGGTCAGCGACATGAAGGCGAGCGTCACGAACAGCGCCATCCAGCCGGCCTTGCGGATGCCCTCGCGGTTGCCCTCGCCGAGCGCGATGCCGACGCGCACCGTCGTCGCCTGGCTGATGCCGAGCGGCACCATGAAGGCCAGCGAGGCGGTGGTCAGCGCCACCGAATGGGCGGCCAGCTCGGCCTCGCCCAGCCAGCCCTGCAGCAGCGAGGCGCTGGTGAACAGGCCGACCTCGGCGATCAGCATGAGCCCGATGGGCCCGCCGATGACGACGAGCTGGCCGAGGCGCGGCCAGTCCGGCTTCAGCAGGTTGTGGAACACGTGGTAGCGGCGGAAGCGCCGGTGCGCCTCGACATAGGCGATGGTCAGGGCCAGCATGACGAAGTTGACCAGCGTCGTGGCGATGCCCGAGCCGGCCATCTCGAGGCGCGGAAAGCCCCAGTGGCCGAAGACCAGCGCATAATTGGCCGCGATGTTCACCACCACGCCGCCGAGCGTGATGGCGAGGATGGCGCCGGTCGCGCCGTGCGCGCTGAGGAAGGAGCGCAGGGTGATGAACAGGAAGGCGGGCAGCAGCATCCACACCGCGTAGCGGATGAAGATGTCGACGAGCCCGATGAGCTCGGGGTCCTGGCCGAGGGCGTGCAGGATCGCCCCGATGTTCCAGGCGACGGGCAGCAGCAGCGCGAACAGGATCACCGACAGCCACAGGCCCTGGCGTACCGTGCGGCGCACCGAGCGGAAGTCGCGCGCGCCCAGCGACTGCGCCACCATCGGCGCGACGGCGCCGAGGATGCCGATGCCGAGCAGCTGCACGCAGATGAAGATGGCGTTGGCGAGCGCCGCGGCGGCGACGTATTTCGCGCCGAGCTGGCCGAGCACGATGACGTCGGTGGTGACCAGCGCGTTCTGGCCCACCTGGGCGAGGATCAGCGGCCAGGCGAGCTTGAACAGGCCGCGGAACTCGCCGCGCCAGCTATGGGACGATACGGGAATTTCGATGCCGGCAGCCGGGGCCGGCAGGGTCGCAGTCATGGCAATGGTGTCCGTGCGAGGCCGCGGTCTTAGCGTAAGCGCGGCAGCTTGCCTAGCTTGGCTCAGAGGGCGTCGAGGGCGGGGATGAAGCGGACGGCGCCCTGCCGGTTCGACTCGCGCACGAAGTCGCGCAGCGCCGACGAGGCGGCAAGCTGCGGCGCGATGTCGCCGACGATGACGACGGCCAGCCGGTAATTCGTGCATTTCTGCAGGATGGCGCCGGCAAGGCCGGTGTCGAGCCGGAAGAAATCGGGCGCCAGCCGGCGCACCGGAATGACGACGCGGCTGGCGCCGGCGACGCCCGCCTCGCCGATGAGGTCGAGCGCGTCGGCCTCGCTGGCGATGGGACGGCCGGCTTCGGGCAGGATCAGGGTGCTCATGCCGATGAGGTAGCCGCCGGGACGGGGAACGGCAAGGCGCCGCACGCCATCGCAGCTTTGCCGCGAGGCGGCTTGACATGCCCGCGACAGCGATAATATCGTCCGCGCTGCAAGTGGAGGCACGATCCGTGCGGACTATTCTCGTACTTATGGAGCGCATCGGCGACGTGGGATAACACCCCGCGAGCAGGCTGGTGCGCGAGCAAGGTCCCGAATGGGGCCTTTTTTATTGCCGGTTTTCCGGCGTCGGTTCGACAGGAAGGATTTTGGGGACATGGCCCAGCAGATGACGGGCGCGGAGATGGTCATCGAGGCGCTGATCGATCAGGGCGTCGAGCACATCTTCGGCTATCCGGGCGGCGCGGTGCTGCCGATGTACGACGCGATCTTCCAGCAGGACAGGATCCGCCACATCCTCGTGCGGCACGAGCAGGGCGCCACGCACATGGCCGAGGGCTACGCGCGCTCGACCGGCAAGGTGGGCGTCGTGCTGGTGACGTCCGGGCCCGGCGCCACCAACGCCGTCACCGGCCTCACCGACGCGCTGCTCGACTCCGTCCCCATCGTCTGCCTCACCGGGCAGGTGGCGACGCCGCTGATCGGTTCCGACGCCTTCCAGGAATGCGACACCGTCGGCATCACGCGCAGCTGCACCAAGCACAATTATCTGGTCAAGAACGTCGCCGACCTGCCGCGCATCCTGCACGAGGCCTTCTACATCGCGCAGAGCGGCCGGCCCGGGCCGGTGCTGATCGACATCCCCAAGGACGTGCAGTTCGCGATGGGCACCTATTACGGGCCCGGCGAGATCGAGACGACCCGCCACCGCTCCTATCGCCCGCAGGTCGAGGGCGACATGCCGCAGATCGAGGCGGCGGTGGACATGATGCTGAAGGCCGAGCGCCCGGTGTTCTACACCGGCGGCGGCGTCATCAATGCCGGGCCGGAGGCGAGCGAGCATCTGCGCGAGCTGGTCGAGCTTACCGGCTTTCCCATCACCTCGACGCTGATGGGGCTCGGCGCCTATCCCGGCTCGGGGCCGAACTGGCTGGGCATGCTGGGCATGCACGGCGCCTACGAAGCCAACATGGCGATGCACGACTGCGACGTGATGATCAATCTCGGCGCCCGTTTCGACGACCGCATCACCGGCCGCATCGACGCCTTCTCGCCCAATAGCCGCAAGATCCACGTCGACATCGACCCGAGCTCGATCAACAAGAACATCATGATCGACCTGCCGATCATCGGCGATGTCGGCCATGTGCTCAGGGAGATGCTGCGCATCTGGCGCAGCAAGACCAACGCGCCGCGCACCGAGGCGCTGGCGCCGTGGTGGAAGCAGATCGACGAGTGGCGGGCGAAGAACTCGTTCGGCTTCACCAATTCGAGCACCATCATCAAGCCGCAGCACGCCATCAGGCGGCTCTACGAGGCCGTGAAGGGGCGCGACGTCTACGTCACCACCGAGGTGGGCCAGCACCAGATGTGGGCGGCGCAGCATTTCCCGTTCGAGATGCCGAACCGCTGGATGACTTCGGGGGGGCTCGGCACGATGGGTTACGGGCTGCCGGCGGCCATCGGCGTGCAGGTGGCGCATCCCGAGGCGCTGGTCATCGACATCGCCGGCGAGGCGAGCGTGCAGATGACCATGCAGGAGATGTCGACGGCCATGCAGTACCGGCTGCCGGTCAAGATCTTCATCCTCAACAACGAGCGCATGGGCATGGTGCGCCAGTGGCAGGAGCTGCTGCATGGCGGGCGCTACGCGCACAGCTATTCGGAATCGCTCCCCGATTTCGTCAAGCTCGCCGAGGCCTATGGCTGCCACGGCATCCGCTGCGACAACCCGGCCGATCTCGACGAGGCGATCCGCGAGATGATCGAGACGCCCAAGCCGGTGCTGTTCGACTGCCTGGTCGAGAAACACGAGAACTGCCTGCCGATGATCCCTTCCGGCAAGCCGCACAACGAGATGATCCTGCCCGACTTCAAGGACGACATCGGCGCCGTGATCGATGCCAAGGGACGGGAGCTGGTCTGATGAACGCACATCTTCATGCCACGGGGTCGGTCTATTCGCTGGTCCCCGAGACGCAGGCGCCGGAGCGCCACACGCTGAGCGTCCTGGTCGACAACGAGCCGGGCATCCTCGCGCGCATCGTCAGCCTGTTCGCGGCGCGCGGCTTCAACATCGACTCGCTGACGGTCTCGGAGACCGAGCACGAGAAGGGGCTGAGCCGCATCACCGTCGTTACAGTGGCGACGCCCAAGGTGCTGCTGCAGATCAAGCTGCAGCTGGAACGGCTGGTGCCGGTGCACAAGGTCCACGACCTCACTGACGAGGGTAAGGCGCTGGAGCGCGAGCTGGCGCTGGTCAAGGTCGCGAGCACGGGCGAGCCGCGGGCCGAGGCGCTGCGCCTCGCCGACGCCTATCGGGCGCAGATCGTCGATGCCACGACCGAGAGCTTCGTGTTCGAGATCACCGGCAAGCCGACCAAGATCGACAGCTTCATCGCCATCATGGTGCCGCTCGGGCTGGTCGAGGTGGTGCGCACCGGCCTCGCCGCCATCTCGCGCGGGCCGGACGGGATGTAGCGTTCGGCTACGTGGGGGCAGTTGACCCCCGGCAGGCCGCAAGCTAGGCATTTTGGGCGTCGCAAGGGCCCGAAATGTCCTCCTCCCCCGCCTCCAACCTCCGTGGCATCGCCTCGATGGCGATTGCCACTGGCACGTTTTCGGTCAACGACGTGCTGATGAAGCTCGCGACGGAGGGGCTGCCGCCCTACCAGGTGCTGTTCCTGCGCGGGGTGATGGCGGCGCTCCTGATGCTGCCCCTCGTGCTCCTCACCGGCAATGGCCCGCAGCTCCGCCACGTAGCCGACAGATGGGTGCTGCTGCGCAATTTCTGCGAGCTCGTCGGCGTGCTGTGTTTCATCGTGGCGCTCGCCAACATGCCGATCGCCGACCTTTCGGCGCTTGGCCAGATGGCGCCGATGCTGCTGCTGATCGGCGTCGCGGTGATCTATCGCGAGCGCATCGGCCGCGACCGCATGGTGCTCATCAGCTTCGGCTTCGCCGGGGCGCTGCTGGTGGCGCAGCCGGGGCTCGAGGGCATATCGCCCTATATGATGCTTGGGCTCGGCACGGCGGTGGCCACGGCGGCGCGCGACATCGTAGGGCGCAAGGTCGCGACCGGCATCCCGGCGCCGGTGGTGGCCTATGGCGCGCTGCTCGTGGTGATGGCCGGGGCGGGGATCGCCACCTTCGTCTTCGAGGGCTGGGTGATGCCTTCGGCGCAGCACCTGCTGCTGCTCGCCGGCGCCGGGCTGTTCCTCAGCCTCGGGCAGCTGTTCATCTTCCTCGCCTACCGGCACGGGGCGACCGGCGCCGTGGCGCCGTTCTACTATCTGTTCTCGGTGTGGGCGATGCTGTCCGGGCTGCTGGTCTTCGGCACCTTCCCCAACACGCTGGCGCTGTTCGGCATCGGGCTGATCGTCCTGAGCGGCGTCGCCGTGGTGCTGCTCGACGAGCGCCGCCGGCGCCTGCTGGTGCTGGCCTAGCCCGGCGGCGCGGTGTAAGCGTCGTGCCTATGGCCGACCTCTCCGTGAACCTCAATGCCGTGGCGCATCTGCGCAATCGTCGCGACCTGCCGTGGCCGAGCGTCACCGGCATCGCGCGCATCTGCCTGGGCGCCGGCGCCGATGGCATCACCGTGCACCCGCGGCCGGACGAGCGGCATATAAGGCGCAGCGACGTGTTCGAGCTGGC
>JBDHTK010000095.1:0-10778 GCA_039808625.1 Devosia sp.
GCTGCGCCGGCCGCTTCATCGGCACCTTGCTGCCGAACTGCGTGACCTCCTCGGCCTCCTTGTCGGAGGGGTTGAGCGGCGTCCAGACCGGCCCCGGCGCCACGCAGTTGACGCGGATGCCTTTGGCGACGAGCTGGCCGGCCAGCGCCCGCGTGAAGGCGTGGATGCCGCCCTTGGTCATCGAATAGTCGAGCAGCGCCGGGCTGCCCTCGATGCCGGTGACCGAGCCGGTATTGATGATCGCCGAGCCCGGCCCCAGATGCGGCACGGCGGCCTTGGCCATGTAGAAATAGCCGTAGAGATTGGTCTTCAGCGTCTCGTCGAAATGCGCGTCGCTGAGCTTGGTGATGTCTTTGGTGTGCACCTGGAAGGCGGCGTTGTTGACCAGCACGTCGAGCTGGCCGAACGCCGCGACGACCTCGGCCACCGCCGCGGCGCAGAAGCGGCTGTCGCGCACGTCGCCCTTGAGCACGAGGGCGCGGCGGCCCTCCTTCTCGACGGCGGCGGCGGTCTCGCTGGCGTCGCGCTCTTCGCCGACATGCACGATGGCGACGTCGGCGCCCTCGCGGGCGAAGAGCACGGCCACGGCGCGGCCGATGCCGCTGTCGCCGCCGGTGATGAGCGCCACCTTGCCGTCGAGCTTCTTCGAGCCGAGATAGAACGGCGCATCGTAGAGCGGGGCGGGATCGAGCTTGTGCTCATGGCCCGGCTTGGCCTGGTGCTGCGCCGGAAAGGGCGGCTCGGGATAGGGCCGGGCACCCGCCTGCACGGCCCCGGGCTTCGGCGCCTTGCCGTCGCTGGCGGCGACTTCGCGCTGGATGTCCTGCTGTTTCCTGACCGCCGACGGGGCGCTCATTGGCCGTCTCCTTCGGTGGCGCTGTTCTCCTCGGCCGGCGGCGCGTCGCCGGCGTCGCGCTTCTGGTTGAAGCCGCCGGTGACATTGGCGTCCGGCGCATGCGGGTCCTTGTGCAGCGGCCGTTCGTTGGTGATCTTCCGCGCGACCTCGTGCGCCTTTTCCTTGTGTTCGGGCAGCGGCGTGGTGGGCATGTCGAAAACCCTCCGGTCTGGTTCGAGGATAACATCCGGCCCCGGCTTTGGTTTCCTCGTGCCCGGCAGCAAACGATTGATCGCGCGCCCGGGGAGGTGTAAGGGGCCCGGCCCATGTCCGATCTCCCCAAGTTCCAGGCGCCCCGCAACAAGGCCGAAGCCGACCCCCGCCGCTGGGTGGCGCTCGCCGTGCTGCTCATCGCCAGCTTCATGAATTTGATGGACGTGACCATCGTCAACGTCGCCATCCCCTCGATGCAGGAAAGCCTCGGCGCCAGCGCCGCGCAGATCGAATGGGTGGTGGCCGGCTATGTGCTGGCCTTCGCGCTCGGCCTCTTGCCCTTCGGCCGGCTCGGCGACATCGTCGGGCGCACGCGCATGTTCCTCATCGGCGTCAGCGCCTTCACCCTGGCCTCGGCCGCCTGCGGCCTCGCGCCCTCGATCGAATGGCTGATCGCCGCCCGCGTGCTGCAGGGGCTCGCCGGCGCGGTGATGACGCCGCAGGTGCTCGCCATCGCCACCGTCACCTTCCCGCCCGAGGAGCGCGGCCAGGCCTTCTCGCTGTTCGGCCTCGCCTCGGGCCTGGCCGCCGTCGCCGGCCCGATCCTCGGTGGCCTCCTCATCGGCGACAATCCGCTGGGGCTCGACTGGCGCCCGATCTTCCTCGTCAACCTGCCGGTCGGCCTGCTCGCCGTGGCTTTGGGCTGGTTCATCATCCCGCGGCCGCCCGGCAGCAAGGGCATGGCCAACGATTTCGTCGGCATCGCGCTGTTCGGCGCCAGCATCGTGGCGCTGGTCTTCCCGCTCATCGAGGGCCGCGCCTTCGGCTGGCCGGTCTGGACCTGGGGGCTGATGGCGGCCGCGCTGGCGGGCCTCGTGCTGTTCGTGCTGTGGGAGCGGCACCGCGCCGCCGTCGGCCGCCCGCAACTGCTGAACTTCTCGCTCGTCACCAATGGCGGCTATGTCTTCGGCGTCTTCGTCACCATGATCTTCGCCTCGGGCATTCCCGGCTTCTTCATGGTCTTTTCGATCCTGCTGCAATCGGGCTTCGGCTTCACGCCGCTCGAATCCGGGCTCACCAACACGCCCTTCTCGGTGGGCGTCCTGGTCGTGTCGCTGATCTCGGGGCGGCTCGGCTCGCGCCATATCCGCGCCCGCGCCATCGTCAGCGCCGCGTTCCTGACGGCCGGGATGCTGTGGGTGCACCTCATCATCGCCGGGCTCGCCGACCATATCGACCACTGGTGGTTCCTGCCGCCGCTGCTCATCTCCGGGCTCGGCCTCGGGCTCGGCTTCTCGGCGCTGTTCCAGGCCGTGCTCTCGAACGTGCCGGCGCGCGACGCCGGCGCCGGCTCGGGCGCCCTGCAGGCGTTCCAGCAGGTCGGCGGCGCGCTCGGCGTGGCGCTCGTCGGCCAGATCTTCTTTTCGACGCTGGAGGGGGCCGGCGGCTGGGACGCCGCCTCGTCGCAGGCCGCCTTCGCCGGCGCCGCGGCGCTCGCCACCTGGTACCAGGTAGCGAGCTTCGGCGCCGTGCTGCTGCTCGTCGTGCTGCTGCTGCGCGTCAAGGACCCCGACCGGCAGTCCGACGGCTCGCGCCGCGCGGCGGCGGCCGTGGTCGAGGCCTAGATCGCTTCACCGTTCAAGTGAAACGATGAAACGATCTAGTGCACGATCAGCGTGCCGGCGCCGTGCTCGGTGAAGAGCTCGACCAGCACCACATGCGGCGTCTTGCCGTTGAGGATGACGACGCCCTCGACGCCGTTCTCCAGCGCCTCGAGGCAGGTCTCCACCTTGGGGATCATGCCGCCTGAAATGGTGCCGTCGGCGATGAGCGCGCGGGCGTCCTTCATGGTCAGCTCTGGAATGAGCTTCTTGTCGGCGTCGAGCACGCCGTCGACATCGGTGAGGAACAGCAGGCGCTTGGCGCCCAGCGAGCCGGCAATGGCGCCGGCGAAGGTATCGGCGTTGATGTTGTAGGTGTTGCCGTCGCGGCCCGGCGCCACCGGCGCGATCACCGGGATCATCTCCGAGCGCGCCAGCAGGTCGAGCAGCGTGCGGTCCACTTCGACGGGCTCGCCGACGAAGCCCAGGTCGAGCACCCGCTCGATGTGCGAGCCGGGGTCCTTGAACTTCTTTTCCGCCTTGCGGGCGAAGACCATGTTGCCGTCCTTGCCGCACAGCCCGATGGCCCATTCGCCCTCGGCATTGATGAGGGCGACGATCTCCTTGTTGATGGAGCCGGCCAGCACCATCTCGACCACCTCCATCGTGCGCTGGTCGGTGACGCGCAGCCCGCCCTCGAACCTGCTCTCGATACCCAGGTTCTTGAGCATCGAGGCGATCTGCGGGCCGCCGCCATGCACCACGATGGGATTGACCTTGGACTGCTTCAGAAGCGCGATGTCGCGCGCGAAGCCGCGCCCGAGCGCGATGTCGCCCATGGCGTGGCCGCCATATTTGACGACGACGGTCTTGCCCTCGTAGCGCTGCATGTAGGGCAGCGCCTCGCTGAGCACGGCTGCGTCGCGGGAAAAGGATTCAATATCGGGCATCTGGCGGCTCGTCCTCGTTTCGTAGCCACCCTATAGGCCATTGCGCCGCGGGGAAAAGGCCCTATTCCCGAGTTTGCAGGAGCTTTCGCCGCCCGCTGCCAAATCCGCCCGCGATCCCCCAAGGCGATGCCGCGCCCCGGCGTCTCATGGCTGTGTCGATTGACACGCTGCTACCGACGTCACTGTGCGAAGGGGGTCGGCGGGAGGAGGGGCTCGGGATCGTCTCCGATCGCCTCCTGCCGGCTCCCGCCCGCACACGCGCAAGTGAGCGCCGCCCCCGCCGCCGCGTGCTAGACTCGCGCCCAGGTTTCGACCCGGCAGGAGGCACGACATGGCAAGGCTCGATAGACGCGCGGTCCTGTTCGGCGGCACGGCCGTCGCGGCGCTGCTCGCGGTGCCCCTGGTCCGCGCGCTGGCCGATGAGGGCGAGCCGGTGGCCGGCAGCTTCGAGGTGACGCATAGCGACGAGGAATGGCTCGCCATCCTCGGCCCGGCGGCGTTCGCCATCATGCGCCGGCAGGGCACCGAGCCGCCCTGGAGCTCGGCGCTGCTCGGCGAGCATCGCGCCGGCGCCTTCCACTGCGCCGGCTGCGACCTGCCGTTGTTCGACGCCGCCACCAAGTTCGAGAGCGGCACCGGCTGGCCGAGCTTCTGGCAGCCGCTCGACGATGCCGTGGGCACCACCACCGACTATGTGCTGGGCTATGGGCGCACCGAGGTGCATTGCCGGCGCTGCGGCGGCCATCTCGGCCACGTCTTCGACGACGGCCCGCCGCCCACCGGCCTGCGCTACTGCATGGACGGGCTGGCGCTCAAATTCGTGCCGCAGGCCGCCTGAGGCCGGGGCTTGCGGCGCGGCCCGGCACGCGCCATGTGTGCGGCATGAAGCTGACCCTCATCCAGCCCACCGACGTGCCGGAGCCGCTGCGCGCGCGCTTCGGCGCCTATCACCTGATGTTCGAGCGCCTGTTCGCCCCCGAAGGCTTCACCTTCGAGACGATCAGGCTGAGCGCGGGCGAGGCGCTGCCCGATCCGGCAGGGCTCGAGGCGACGCTGGTGATGGGTTCGTCGGCCGGGGTCTACGACACCGGCCATGCGTGGATGGAGCCGCTGCGCGCCTTCATCCGCGCCGCCTATGGCGCGCGCACGCCGATGCTGGGCATCTGCTTCGGCCACCAGATCATCGCCGACGCGCTGGGCGGCGACGTGCGCAAGTCCGACAAGGGCTGGGGCCTCGGCCGCCACGTCTATGCCGTGACGCGCCGCCCGCCGCAGCTCGGCGGCGCCTCGCCGGAGGTCGCCATCGCCTGCTCGCATCAGGACCAGGTGCTGGCGCCGCCCGCCGAGGCCGAGGCGTTTCTCGCCTCCGACTTCACGCCCAATGCCGGCCTCGTCTACCGCAACGGCCGCACCCTGACGCTGCAGCCGCACCCTGAATTCGCCGACGACTATGCGCTGGCGCTCGCCGAATTGCGGCGCGGCCGGGCGCCCGACGCGGTCGTCGAGGCCGCCATCGCCAGCCTCGCCCGCGCCAGCGACAGCCGCGAGATGGCCGGCTACCTCGCGGCCTTCCTGCGCGGCTAGGTGCGGGTCAGGAACTCGATTTCGGCGCGCAGCACGTCGAGGCCGGCCTTGCTCTCCGACGAGGTGACGATCAGCTCGGGGTGGGCGGCGGGGCGCTTGGCGATGGCGGCGCGCGTCGCCGCGACCACCTGCGCCAGCTCGGCGGCCGAGGGCTTGTCGGCCTTGGTGAGCACGACCTGGTAGCTCACCGCCGCGCCGTCGAGCTCGTTCATCACGCTGAGGTCGTTGGCCCTGGGGCCGTGCCGCCCGTCGACCAGCACATAGACGCGCCGCAGATTGGCGCGGCCGGTGAGATAGGCGTGGATGAGCCGCGTCCATGCCTCGACCTTGGGCCTGGGCGCCTGCGCGAAGCCGTAGCCGGGCATGTCGACGATCCGCAGGGGCGCCGTGGCGCTCTCGAAGATGTTGAGCTCCTGCGTGCGGCCGGGCGTGTTGGAGGTGCGCGCCAGCCCGGTGGTGCCGGTCAGGGCGTTGATGAGCGACGACTTGCCGACATTGGAGCGGCCGGCAAAGGCGATCTCCGGCCGGTCGGACGGCGGCAGGTCGGCAATGCGCACGCAGCCTTTGACGAAGGTGAAGGGGCGCGCGAAGAGCAGCCGTCCGGCCTCGATGTCGATCTCGTCGGTCATGGCCGCTCCGTAGCCGAAAAGCCCGGCAACGGATAGCCGAAGGCGCGCTTTTCGAGGCCGCGCGCCACCAGCCCGCGTGAAAAGTCGGCCCAGTTGCGCACCTTGAGCGCGACGATGCGGCCGCGATCCTGCCGCACGAGCCCGGCATGGGGCAGGGCGGCGGGCACCCGCACGGTCAGTCCCACCTGCGCGACGGCGGCGGCGAAGCGGCGCAGCACCGTATCGGCCGGCAGCCCGAAGATGTGCGTCTCGTAGCGCAGCACCGGCACCGGCACGGCGCGCCGCGCGAGCCACGCCTGCCAGTGCCCGTACCACGCCTCCTGCGCGTCGAGCCAGGCCGCGAAATGCGCCGCGTCGAGCTTGACCTTCACCGCCGTGAGGTCGCGGTCGCGGAAGGCGCCGAGCGCCGTCGCCTTGGCCAGCGACACATAGGTGTCGATGTTGCGCCTGACGACGAAGACGGCGCGCAGGCCGGGGCGGCTCAGCACCTCCTCGGCCGCCTCGCGCGGCAGCGCCGGCGTCAGCCGGAACGCCAGCAGCGCATGGCCGGCGGCGCCGGCCGCCGCCTCGGCGGCGTCGAGATGGGGGCCGAACGCCGTGCTGACGTTGTCAAAAAGGCCGTCGCGCGGAGCGACGGCCTCGATATTGGCCAGCAGCGCAAAGAGCTGCCCGGCGCCGGTGCGGCGCGCGCTGATGACCGCCACCGCCTCCACCGCAACCTCAGGCGGTGGGCTTGGGTGTCTTGCGCAGCCCCAGCGAGGTGAGGATGTTGCCGAACAGGTCGACGTCGGCGCCGTGGCGCTTCATGATGAAGTACTGCTGGAAGATGGTCAGCAGGTTGTTCCAGCTCCAGTAGATCACCAGCCCCGCCGGGAAGGTGCCGAGCATGAAGGTGAAGATCACCGGCATCCAGTTGAAGATCATCTGCTGGGTCGGGTCGGGCGGCGGCGGGTTGAGGCGCATCTGCACCCACATGGTGATGCCCATGACGAGCGGCCAGATGCCCAGATGCAGCAGCCCGCCGACCAGCGGCACGGCCGTGGGGTTCCACGGGATCAGCCCGAACAGCGTGAAGACGTTGGTGGGGTCCTGCGCCGCGAGGTCCTGAATCCAGCCGAAGAACGGCGCGTGCCGCATTTCGAGACTGATGAAGATGACCGTATAGAGCGCGAAGAACACCGGCACCTGGATGAGCATCGGCCAGCAGCCCGACAGCGGATTGATCTTCTCGCGCTTGTAGAGCTCCATCATGGCCTGCTGCTGGGCCGCCCGGTCGTCCTTGAAGCGCTCCTGCAGCGCCTTCATTTCCGGCTGCACGCGCCGCATCGCCGCCATCGAGGCGAAGGAGCGGTTGGCGAGCGGGAAGAACAGCGCCTTGACGATCACCGTCACCGCCAGCATGGCGAGCCCGAAATTGCCGAGCAGCCCGTTGAGGAAGCGGATGAGGTAGAACATCGGCTTGGTGAGGAAGTGGAACCAGCCCCAGTCGATCAGCAGTTCCAGCCGGTCGATCTTGAGGCTCGCTTCGTAGCTTGCGATCACCGCTTCTTCCTTGGCGCCGGCGAACACGTAGCTCGTATCCGTGGCGCTGGCGCCGGGCGCCACGGTGACGGCGTTGGAGCGCACGAAGCTCGTCTGGTATTCGTCGAGATTGCCCGGCTTCAGATAGGTGAACTGCGCGTTGACCTCTTCGGTGGGCTCGGCGATCACCGCCGTCGCCCAGTACTTGTCGGTGAAGCCGAGCCAGCCCTGGGTGTTGTCGAGCCGGATCTGCTTGTCGTTCTGCAGGTCGGAATATTTCTTCGAGACGAGGTTGTTGGAGCCCAGCACGCCGAGCGGACCCTCGTGCTGCACGAAGAAATTGGCGACGTGCGGCGTACCCTCGCGCACGACGCGCGAATAGGGGAACAGCGCCACGTCGTGCCCCGACTGGTTCTCGATGCCCTGCGTCACCGTGAACAGGTAATTGGCGTCGACCGCGAAGGTGCGGGTGAAGACGAGCCCGCCGCCATTGTCCCAGCGCAGCGTCACCGGCGTGGTGTCGGTGAGATTGGTGTTGCCGTCGACGCTCCACACCGTCTGCGCGCTCGGCACGGCGATGTTCGAGCCCGACGGCGCGGCCCAGCCCTGCTCGACATAGTAGCCGCCCGGCGCCCCCGCGGGCGTCAGCAGCGTGATGATCGGGGAATCCTTGGCGATCGTTTCGGTGTATTTCTTGAGCTGCAGGTCGTCGAGGCGGCCGCCGGTAAGGTTGATCGAGCCCTTCAGCGCCGGCGTTTCGATCTCGATGCGCTGGCTCGCCGCAAGCGCCGCGTCGCGGTCGGCGAAGCTGGTCGCGGCCGTGGTCGCGGCGCTGGCGCCGGCGCCCTCCGGCGCGGCGGCGCTCGTGGTCGTCGTCGTGGTGCTCGTCGCGAGGCCCGGATTGGCGGCGGCGGCCTGCTCGGCGGCGATCTGCGCCTGCCGCTGCGCGCGCTCGAGCTGCGGCCCGGCCACGAAGAACTGCCAGCCGAATATCACCACCACGCTGAGCGCGATGGCGATGATCATGTTGCGGTTGGTCTCGTTCATTGTCTGTCAGGCCCCCGGCGTGGCGCGCCCTGAGGCGTGCGCTTTGGCTATGGCGGAAGAAAGGTCGGATACGACCCGCGAAAACGGCAATGTCAGGGCGTCCCGGCGGGCGACGACCACATAGTCATGTTGGGGGCGGAAGGCGCTGCTGCAAGCCTTCGCGGCAGCCCTGAGGCGCCGCCTGATGCGGTTGCGCTCTGGCGAATTGCCGGCCTTCTTGGTCACGGTCAGCCCGAGCCCGGGCGTGTCGGCGGCCACCGCCACGACCTGCACCGACAGCGACGGCCGGCCCGCACGCTGGCCGCGCGCCGCATTGAGGAACTGCGAGCGCCTGGTGAGGCGCCGCAATCCGGCCTGCTGCGCTCCGGCCGTGGTCACGGCCTCGCCCTTAGGCCGACAGGCGCTTGCGGCCGAGAGCGCGGCGCAGGTTGAGAATCTTGCGGCCGGTCTTGGTCGCCATGCGGGCGCGGAAGCCGTGGCGCCGGGTGCGCACGAGTTTGCTCGGCTGGTAAGTACGCTTCATAGTTCAATACCACGCCGGGCGCGGTCCTCTTGGCTAAGCTTCACGCTGGATCGGCGCCCGGCCGCAAAAGGGCAGCAAATGCCGATCCGTCGCGGGGGCAGATTGGTCGCGGGCTATAAAGAAACGGGCCGCGCAAGTCAACGTGGCGAGGCGCCGGTTCCCGCGCCTCTGGCGTTTTGCCGCTATTGCTCTAGAACCGATGCGTCTTCTGGCGCTGGCGGCGGTAAAGGGCGGGATTGGCAGACGTTTTGACCCCAGATCTGTGCGTTGTCGGCGCCGGCGCGGCCGGCCTCGCCGTGGCCCGCGCGGCGCGCCGGCTGGGCGCCAGCGTCGTCGTCGTCGAAAAGGGCAGCCCCGGCGGCATGAGCCTCAAGGCCGGCGCGCTGGCGCTGAGCGCCCTCGCCGCGGCGGCCGAGACGGCGGCGGCCGCGCGCGCCGGGGCGGCGTTCGGGGTTTTCGGCGAGCCGCCCAAGGTCAGCTTCCGCAAGGTGCACGACCATGTCGCCGAGATCATCGGCCGGGGCCGCGCCGCGGTCGCGCCCGAAATCCTCGCCGCCGCGGAGATCGCGCTGGTCAGGGGCACCGGCGCCTTCGCCGATGCGAAAACGCTCACGGCCGGCGACACGACGATCCGCGCCCGCCGCTTCGTCATCGCCACCGGCGCGCGCCCGGTGCTGCCCGACATTCCGGGCCTGTTCTCGGTGCCGTATTTCACCACCGAGACGATTTTCGACAATACCCGCAAGCTCACCCACCTGGTCGTCATCGGCGCCGGCCCGATGGGGCTCGAGCTGGCGCTGAGCTACCGCCGGCTGGGCTGCGAGGTGACCGTGGTCGAGCCCGGCCGGGCGCTGCCCGCCGCCGACCCCGAGCTGGCCGGCATCGCCCTGCGCCGGCTGCGCGAGGAGGGCGTGGCACTGCGCGAGGAGGCCAGCGTCGTCGCCATAAAGGCGCGCAGCCAGGGCATCGGCGTCATCCTGCGCGCGGCCGACGAGCAGGTGACGCTCGACGCCTCGCACATCCTCGTCGCCGCCGCGCGCGCCCCCAACCTCGCCGAGCTCAACCTCGAGGCGGCGAAAATCCGCCGCGCCAGGGAGGATGCGGACGCCTTGGCGCTCGATGCGTCGCTGCGCACCAGCAATCCGCGCGTCTTTGCGGTGGGCGAGGCGGCGGGACAGGCGCCGGCCCCGCACATCGCCGCCATCGAGGCCGAGCTCGTGGCGCGCGCCGCGCTGCGCGGCCGGCCCGCCCGCTACGATCCTGCCGCCGTGCCGCGGCTGACCCTCACCGACCCGCCCATCGCCGAGATCGGGCTCAGCGAGGCGATGGCGCGCCACCGCTTCCACACCGGCTTTTCCGTGCTGCGCGCCAGCTATGCCGACAACGACCTGGCGCGCGCCCGCCGCGCCGGCATGGGCGTCGTCAAGCTCATCGTCGCGCCCGGCGGCCACCTGCTCGGCGCCGGCTGCGTCGGCGCGGGCGCCGGCGAGCTCGTGGCGCTCCTCGCTCTCGTCCTCGCCGAGCGCCTGCCCGTGGCGCGGCTGGCCGAACTTGCCGCGCCCTATCCCGGCTTTGCCGGGCTCGTGCGCGCGCTGGGCGAACAGGCCGCCGCCGCGGCCCCGGCGCGCCGGCCCACGGCGTGGCGCCTTGGCCTCGACCGCTTGTTGCGCTGAGCGCTTTCGGCTAGCACATTGCTGGACATGAGCGAACCTCGCCGCATGCCCGGGCCGTTCGCCGGGCTCTCGGTCAAACTCATCGCCACGATCACGCTGGTGATCCTCGCGGTCGAGGTCGCGGTCTATCTGCCCTCGGCAGGCAATTACCGTGCTGCCTGGCTCAACGACCGGCTGCGCATCGGCATCGTCGCGGCGCGCG
>JBDHTK010000096.1:0-10776 GCA_039808625.1 Devosia sp.
CATGCCGGGCTTCTTCGTCTACCTCATCGTCACCTCGGTGATCCGCGGCGTTGGCGACACGGTGACGCCGCTCACGGCGCTGGTGCTCTCCATCCTCGTCGGGCTGGTGGTGACGCCGGCGCTGATCCAGGGCTGGTGGGGGCTGCCGAAGCTGGGGCTGCTGAGCGCCGCCTGGGCGTTCATCATCGGCTTCGTGGTGGTGCTGATCTACCTGTTCTTCTATCTTCGGGCACGCAGGCACCCGCTGGCACCGGACGCGGCGTTCTTCAAGCATCTGGGGATCAATGTCCGGCTGCTCGGCACCATCCTGCGCATCGGCGTGCCGGCGGGGGTGCAGATGATCGTCGCCTCGGTGGCGGCCGTGGTGGTGGTCGGCATCGTCAACCGCTTCGGCTCCAACGCCACCGCCGCCTATGGCGCGGTGGGGCAGGTGATGAGCTATGTGCAGTTTCCGGCCCTGTCGATCGCCATCGCCGCCTCGATCTTCGGGGCGCAGGCGATCGGGGCGGGGCAGGCCGACCAGCTGCGCCGCATCACGCGCACGGCAATGGCGATGAACCTCGTCATCACGGGCGCACTCATCATCATCGCCTATATCTTCTCCGAGAGCATCGTCAGGCTGTTCATCACCTCGGACGAGGTGGTGCTGATGACTGAAACGCTGCTCCATATCGTCTTGTGGAGCCTGCTTCTGTTCGGGTTCAGCGCCGTGCTGTCAGGCATCATGCGCGCTTCGGGCGACGTGCTCGTGCCGATGCTGCTGAGCCTCGGCACCATCATCCTGGTCGAGACGCCGCTCGCGCTCTACCTGTCGACCACGACGCTGGGCCTCAACGGCATCTGGACGGCCTACGCGATCAGCTTCAGCACCATGCTGGTGCTGCAGGGCGCCTATTACTGGTTCTTCTGGCGGCACAAGCCGATCAAGAAGCTGGTCTAGGGCGGCGAGGTCCGGCGCGGCGAGAGCGGCACGAGGCCCCGCCGCGCGGCGGTCAATTGGCGGCGCCGGCGTAGCGGCGCTCGGGGCGCGGCTCCTCCAGGGCGGCGTGGGCGCGGTCGTAATTGGCGCGCGCCTCGTTCACCGAGGCCATGTGTTCGGCGGCCCAGTTCCAAAGCATGTCGAGCGGCGCCGTCAGCGTGCGGCCGAGCTCGGTGAGCTGGTATTCGACGCGCGGCGGGATCTCGGGATAGACGGTGCGGGTCACCAGCCCGTCGCGCTCGAGATTGCGCAGGGTGAGCGTCAGCATGCGCTGGCTGATGCCGCCGATGGAATGGCGCAGCTCGTTGAAGCGCATGGTCTTGCGGGTCAGGTGCCCGACCACCATGACGCTCCACTTGTCGCCGATGCGATTGAGGATGTCGCCCATCGCGCCGCAGATGTGCACCTGGTCGCCGTCCGCCCGAAAAGCCATGACTAACCCCGTCTTCGTTTCAGGATCGAATATAGTGCAGGTTCTTATTTGTGCCTAGGGCTCGGTTTGAGAGCTAAGCGGCGGCGCCAGCCAGCGGTTCAAAATCCTGTCAGCGCCGCGCCCTTGCCTTGAGGCCGTCAGACTATGGCGCTAGAAGCGGGGCCGTTGATTGCGGCCGGGACTTTGATGTGATGCAGATTGCGCGACACGCCCGCAGGGTGCTCCTCGGCTTCGCGCTCCTCCTCACCCTCGCTCCGCCGGCCCTGGCGCTGCCGATGCTGCTCGTCGATGCGCGCACGCTGCAGGTGCTCTATGCCGAGGATGCCGGCCAGCCCTGGCATCCGGCCTCGCTGACCAAGATGATGACGGCCTATCTCGCTTTCGCGGCGATCAAGGAGGGACGGGTCGGGCTCGAGACGCCGGTGATCGTGTCGCAGCATGCCTGGAACCAGGCACCGGCCAAGTCGGGGCTCGACAAGGGGTCGGCGGTGAGCCTCAAGGATGCGCTCTACATCATGCTGGTCAAGTCGGCGAACGACATGGCCGTGGCCGTTGCCGAGACCATCTCCGGCGACGAGAAGACCTTCGTGCGGCAGATGAATCTCATGGCCCGGCAGATGGACCTTACGGCCACGCATTTCGAGAACGCCAACGGGCTCGACAATCCCGGGCAGGTCAGCTCGGCCCGCGATCTCGCCATGCTGGCGCTCTACCTGCAGCGCGATTTTCCGCAATATGCCGACATGTTCCAGACCGAGGCGGTGAAGCTCGGGCAGACGACGCTCAAAACCTCGAACGAAATGCTCGGGCATTTCGCCGGCATGACCGGCATGAAGACCGGCTATATCTGCGCCTCGGGGCTCAACATCGTCGCCTCGGTGGAACGCGAGGGGCGTTCGTTGATCGCCGTGGTGCTGGGCGGCTCGTCGGCGCGCGAGCGCAACGAACTGGCCGCGCAGCTCTTCCTGCGTGGGCTGTCGGGGGCACTGACGGCGACCGGGCAGACGGTGGTCGACCTGCGCAACGTACCCGGCGAGCCGGTCGACATGCGGCCGCTGATCTGCGGCAAGAACGCCAAGACCTATGTCAAGGAGCGCGAGAAGGCGTTCCCGATGGGCCTCAAGGGCCAGCCGAGCTATCTGACCGACAGCATATCCGGGCCGACCTACGTGGCGATCAATCTCGGCAAGCTGGTATCGGGCGTGCCGCTGCCGCGGCCGCGCCCGGCGGCGTTGCAGCAACTGGCGCTCAACTGAGCCTCAGGGGCGGGTGATCTCGAAGCGCAGCAATTCGCCTTCGGCATGTGTCTCGCACGCGAAGCCGTGCTGGGTGCAATAGAGTGGAATGTCGATCCGGGCCATGGGGTCGGTGGCGAGCACGGTGAGTCCGGCGCCCGCCGAAAGGCTCGCGAGGCGCTTTTCGGTGTGGAGCACCGGCAGCGGGCATTTGAGCCCGCGGCAGTCGAGCGTTTCAGGCAACGATGACGACCCAGTAGACGCCGTAGGGCGAGTTTTCCTCGTAGACCACGGCGATACCGGCGCGCGTCACGTTCTTGTCGGACATAACGGAGGAGTTCTGGCCGGAATTGCGCCAGCCCGAGAAGGTGTCGGCGAAGGTGGCGTAGCCGGCCGAATAGCGCACCTCGACGACGCCTGCCGGCTTGGCCGGCTGCCGGCCGGTCTTGGCGTAGGCCGTGGCGAGGCTGGCTGCCTGGGCATTGAGCGCGGGGTCTTCGAGAAGGGCGCCGGCGCCGACCGTGGCGCGATAATGGTTGATGATGCCGAGCGCCTCGCCGCGATTGAGCTGGGCGCCGCTCTGGTCCATGCGCGCCGTGAGCCCCGGCGACAGGCCGGCGCCGGTCGAGCAGCCGGCGAGGGCAACGAGGGCGGCAAGCGCGGCGGCCTGGGCGAGGGCGGAAAACGAAGTCATGCGGGGAAACCTTGGGTCCTGAGCAGACGGGCAGCTTTGGAGGGCGAGGCGCCTTTTGTATGGCGGCGCAACGCCCGAACAGACGGCCCGTTGCATATTCCCTGATGGGAGGCAAGCGCGACGCGGTGGTTCCGGGTGCGCCCGCCGCCCGTGGTGGCGACGGCAAGCTAGCCGTCAGGCGAGGCCGCGCCTCGCGGCGGGCCTTCGGTCGAACAGGGCGTGGAGGAGGACGCTGGCGACCAGCGCCGCGGCGAGGACCAGGAAACCAAGGCCCAGCGTGCGCTGGTCGCTGAGGAGGTAGGCGTTGCAGAGGCGCTGCGGCACGGCCTGCTGAAGCCAGCCCATGACGAGCAGCATCGAGGCGCCGTTGGCGACCGCGAAGCCGCGCAGGAGAGGGCCGGCCTGCGACCAGCCCCAGCCGAGCGGCAGGCCGGCGAGGAGGACGAGGGCCAGGGGCTTGGTGGCGGCAGCGAGCGGATCGACGAGGGCGGCGTCGATCCAGCGGGGCAGGAGCCAGAAGCCGAGCGTGAACAGCGCCACGAGGAGGGCCGGCGCGGCCGTCCATCGGGCGTCGGCGCGCCGGCCGAGCACGGTGCCGATGAGCGCGCCACCGCTGGCCAGCAACAGATACTGGCCGAGAATGTGGGTGGCGAGCCGCGCCGTCAGCCAGGAGGAGAGGGGCGGCAGAAGCGCGAGCATGATGAGCGCCGCGGCGAGCGCGAGGCGTGCGTCAGGGCGCATGATCGGCGAAAGCGGCGCGCACCGCTTCGAGGTCGTCGAGGTCGAACACGGCCGTCAGCCGGCCTTCGGCATCGACGAGATAGAGACCGGCATTGTGCACGAAGCCGCCATAGCCGTCGGGGATGACGACGACGCCGGCGCGCGCCAGCAGCGCCGCGCGGCTGGCGGGCTCGGCGATGCCGGCGACACGCCAGCGCGGGGGCGCGGCGGCGTAGCGCCCGGCGAACCAGCCGAGGCGCTCGGTGTCGTCGGCGGGATCGAAGCTGATGGAGAGCAGGCGCGCGGTTTCCGGCAACGCCTTGTCGAGCTGCTCGAAGGCGGTGCCGAGACTGAGGCAGATGTCGGGGCAGGTCGTATAGACGAATTCGAGCACGACGGGGGCGCCGCGGTAGTCGGCCAGATGCAGGCGCTGGCCCGCCTGGTCGTGGAGCTCGGCGTCGGGCAGCAGGCGCGGTGCCGCGGCGATGTCGCGCCGCCGCACCGCCTCGGCGGTCAGGGCCTGCAGGCCGTCCGTGCCCCACCACAGCGCGCCGGCACCCAGCGCGACGACGATGATGGCCGCGAGGGCCGCGCGCATACTGTCACCTTGGGTGCAGCATGCGCGGCACGCGCGCGAGGAAGATGAGCACGAAGACCGCCGTCAGCGCGATCACGCCGATAGCCATGACGGAGGCGATCTGGTCCCAGATCATCCATTCGGCCAGATGCTCGGCCCAGCGGCGCGGCACGCTGGCCCAGCCGCCGGCGAGGAACATGGCGACGAAGCCGAGGCCGAACAACAGGTAGAGGATGGCGGTGAGGTCGCCGCCGCCGGCCCTGACGTCCTCGTCGCGCGCCATGTGGATCATGAAGGCAAAGATCATCGGCAACAGGCCGAGCAGCAGGTAGAAGTGGAAATGCCCCGGCACCCACATCGTGTTGTGCATCACCGAGTTGACCGCGATGGTGGCATCGACGACCGCCGGAATGACGCCGGCCATCCAGCCGAACATCGAGATCAGCAGCAGGGTGGAGACGAGGTTCCAGCGGATGCCGGAGCGGTGCAGGATGGCGAGCGCGCCGAGGCCGGTGACGATCAGCACCGGGAACGAGTTGATGTAGGAGAATACCTGGCCGATCACCATCGCCCAGCGCGGCATGGCGAAGTCCATGAGCAGATGGTGCGGGAAGATGACCAGCACCATCACGGTGGACAGGGTCCAGGCGGCGAGGAACGGCCTCGTGGTTTTCCACGGCCGCCCGGTGATAGCCGGCAGGAGCTCGTAGACGGCGATCACCGCCATGTAGATGGTGGCGTTGATGAAGGTATGGCCGAAGAAATAGATGAGGTTCTTGGCCAGCAGGGGATCGACCTCGACGGCCGGGAAGGCGAGGTTGACGAGACTCATGACGAGGATCGCCGCGGCGGCGACCAGCGCCAGCGTGTCGACGATCACCACCATCGTCGCGGCGACCACGGCGGGCGGTGGCACGTTGTCCTTGGCGTTGAGGAAGAGGACGTGCCAGCCGAGGCCCCGGCTCAGTCCGCCATAGGTGGCGATGATGCCGCGTCCGACTTCGAGGCAGAGGAGCAGGAAGCCGATGCCGACGATCAGCACGCCGCCCAGGTGCAGCTCCGCGGCCCATGCCGGCCAGACCGACTGCGAGATGGCGGGCAGCGGATAAAGGAAGGTCCAGGCGCCGCCGAAGCCGCCGATGAGATCGGCGGCGAGGATGGCGGCGACGCCGACGACGAAGAGCGCGAAATTGGTGCCCATCACCCAGGAATTGAGTCGGATGTAGGCAGATACGTAGTGCCACATCAGTGCCGCGCCGCCGAAGGCGGCGATGCCGACCATGCCGGTGCCGTGGACGGTCATCAGCTGGTAGAACAGCTCCGGATCGAGCGCGAGCCAGCCCGATTGCGCGAGCCGCATGACGAGGCCCGCCAGCATCATCAGCAGGAGGACCACGCCAGTCGTCACCAGATAGAGCACGACCCACAGGCGCCCGCGATCGTAGGTGTCGTCGTGGCCCGCCGCCATCGCCATTTCGGTCATTGCCCCTCTCCCTGCGTTGCCGTGAACTCGGCGATCATGCCGTGATGGGCGAGCCCGCAATATTCGAGGCAAAGCACCTGGTAGGTGCCGGGCGCCTCGAAGGTATGCGTGAGATGGTTGACGTAGCCGGGCATGGCCTGCGTCTGCGCGACCAGCCGGCCCGACTGGTCATAGAGGCCGAAATTGTGGTTGACGTCGGTACTGGTCACGCGGAACTCGACCGGCGTGCCGGTGGCGGCCTCGGCGGGATCGAATTCCCAGTACCATTGGTTGGCGGTGACGTTGACGATCTGCGGCGGGCTGGCCGCAACCGCATAAGGATGCACGCGCAGCAGGTAGATGCTGATGGGCAGGCCGACGAGCAGCAGCACCCAGAAGCCGACGGTGCGGATGCGATAGGCCCTCGCCTGCACCGGCGCGTAGTCGCGCGCGGCATGGGCCTGGAGCCGGACATGGATGAAGACTGCGGCCAGGGCGGCAATGGCCACCAGGCTCAGCAGCGCGGACATGGTTTGAACGGTCATGGCGCAACCTTCCCCTCTCAGTTGCGAATGCTACCGGTGGACCACAGGATTGCGGTTCCAAAAGACGCTTTTCTGCGGAGACACCCCCCTCGCTCGCCGCGTCGCGCGAGGCGCGCTGAGCGATGCAAGTAGCCTAGGACGGAAAATTCGCGAGAGTTTGCGCCAGCGCAAAGAGAAACGCGAATTACCGATCCTGCGCCTGACGTTGGGGGGAAAGGCGCCATGCGGCGGCGCACGATGGATCCTGGCGCACAAGCTACGGAATCTCAAGACGGATTCGGTGTTGCGTCAACAGTCCTGCCATTCAGGCGCCAGTCTGGAACGATATTATAGCCGCGACGAGAGGACGCACACCGGCCTCTTGTGCTTCCGCCTATTGTCGCTAGCGCACATGCAATCGGCACGGAGGTGGCGATGGATGGGCAGCATTGGCCGCTGACCAGCAGGGTGTGGCGGCAGTTCGCGCAGCTCGACCTGGTCATGCGGCAGCTGGATGTCGACGTGTCGCGCGCGGCGCGTGCCGGCGGTGGACTGGAACTGGCGATGGCCCGCAATGCCTGCCTCGTCTGCCCGTCCTTCCGCCGCTGCCGGCGCTGGCGCGAAGCGTCGGGCTCGCCGGCGGAGCTCGCTGCGTTCTGCCCGAATGCCGTGTTCCTCCTGGCGCATCGGCGGGCCGGCGAGGGCTAGCGCGTCTCGCCCTGCCATTCGGGAGCAAGGTGCAGGCCGGGCAGATCGAGCAGGTCGATGGCCCGGGCCGCGAGATAGTCGACGATCTCGGCCACGCTTTGCGGCAGCCGGTAGAAAGCCGGCACCGGCGGCATGACGATGGCGCCAAGCTCGGTGGCCCCCACCATCTGGCGCAGATGGCCCAGATGCAGCGGCGTCTCGCGGGCCAGCAGGACGAGGCGGCGGCGCTCCTTGAGGTGCACGTCGGCGGCGCGCGTCACCAGATTGTCGGAGACGCTGCCGGCGATGGCTGACAGCGTGCGCATGGAGCAGGGCGCGACGATCATGCCGGCCGTGCGGTAGGAGCCGCTGGCGATGGCCGCACCCATGTCGGACGGATCATGGAGGCGCGTGGCGAGCTGGCGGAGGCGATCGAAGCTGGCGGCGTCCGTCTCGTGCAGCAGGGTACGGCGGCCGGAGGGCGAGACGACGAGCTCGGTCTCGACGCCCGCACAGGCGGCAAGGCGTTCGGCGATGCGCAGGCCGATGGCGGCCCCCGAAGCGCCGGTGATGGCGAGGACGACGCGGCAGGGGGCGCTCATCCCGGCAATCCCAGTTGCGGCCAGAGCGCGTCGACGCGGCCGATCACGTCGGGGCTCATGGCCAGCACCTGGCCCCAGTCGCGCGTGGTTTCGGCGCCGAGCTTGGTGGTGGCGTCGAGCCCCAGCTTGCCGCCGAGACCCGGCTGCGCCGAAGCGAAATCGAGGTAGTCGATGGGCGTGTCGCCGATCACCACGAGGTCGCGCGGCGCATCGAAGCGGGTGGAGACGGCCCACATGACATCGGCCCAGTCGCGTACGTCGATGTCGGGATCGACGGCGATGATGAGCTTGGTCATGGAGAATTGCGGCAGCACGGACCACAGCCCCATCATCACGCGCCGCGCCTGGCCGGGATAGCGCTTGTCGATGGCCACCACCATCGCGCGATAGGAGCAGGCCTCGGGCGGCAGCCACAGGTCGGCGATCTCGGGGAAGTGGCGCTTGGCCAGCGGCACGAAGAGCGGCGTCATGGCCTCGCCGAGCCGCGACGGTTCGTCGGGCGGCCGGCCGGTATAGGTCGAGAGGTAGAGCGGATCGCGCCGCGAGGTGAGGGCCGAGACGGTCATCACCGGGAAGGGCTCGACCGCGTTGACGTAGCCGGTGTGATCGCCATAGGGCCCTTCGGGCGCGGTTTCGGTGGCCGACACCATGCCCTCGATGACCAGCTCGGCTTCGGCCGGCACCGGCAGATCGACGCTGACGGCGCGGGCCACGACGCTCGGGCGGCGCCGCAGCACGCCGGCGAAGGCCATTTCGTTCATGCCATCGGGCAGCGGCATGACCGCCGCGAGGATGGTGGCCGGATCGGCGCCGATGGCGATGGCGACGGGCATGTCGCGGCCCTGCTGTCGCCAGAGCCGGTGGTGGCGTGCGCCGCCGCGGCTGGGCAGCCAGCGCAGGATGGCGCGGTCGGGGCCGAGCACCTGCATGCGGTAGACGCCGACATTGATGTCGTGCGGGTCGTCGGGCGCGGCGGTGATAACCAGCGGCCAGGTGATGAGCGGCGCCGGCTCGCCCGACCAGCACCACTGGATGGGCAGGCGCGTGAGGTCGATGTCGGCGCCGGTGCGCACGAGCTCCTGACAGGCCGGGCGCCGCGCTGGCCTGGTGCGCAGGCTGAGTGCCGCCCGCAGCATGTCGCGTTGCGCCCAGGCGCCCTTGAGGTCGCGCGGCGGGCGGGGAAAGCGCAGCTCGGCCAGGGCCTCGCCCAGCGCCGGCAGGTCGTCGCGGTCGAGCCCGAAGCCGAGCGCGATGCGCTCCAGCGTGCCGAAAAGATTGACCAGCACCGGCATTTGCGCCGGCGCGCCGCCGGCGAGCAGCGGATTTTCGACCAGCAGGGCCGGTCCGTCGGCGGCGAGCACGCGGCGGTGAATTTCGGTCAGCTCGTGCTGCACGCTGATCGGCGTCGTGAGGCGCCGCAGCAGGCCGCGCGCCTCGAGCAGCGCGACGAACTCGCGCAGGCTGGCGGCGACGGGGTGGCGCAGGGCGGGCAGCAGAGACATCGGCGAAAGCTAGCCGGGACTTTCGCTCTTCTTCTTTGCGCTGCATCAAACCGCCTCACGGTGCGAAGTCCTAGATTATGGGGCAGTCTGCACCATTCCGAGCGCTCCGATGCTGCTGCCGCGCCCCATCCGCCTCGCCATCGATACCGTGCCCCTGGCCGTGGTGCAGCGCGTGGTGGCGGCGGTCTTCCGGCAGGCCCTGGCGCAGCACCCCGGCCTGTTCGACAGGCTGGGCACCGAAGCCGACAAGCGCTTCGGCTTCACGCCGACCGATCTCGATCTGAGCTTCATCGTGCACCCGACGGGGCGCAGCATCGCCGTCTATCGCAAGGCCAGGGCGCCGGCCGCGGACGCGACGGCCACGGGACCGCTGCTGACGCTGCTGGCCCTGCTCGAAGGCCGCATCGACGGCGATGCGGTATTCTTCGCGCGTGGTCTCGGCGTGGCGGGCGACATGGAGGCGATGCTGGCGCTGCGCAACGCGCTCGACGATTGCGGCTTCGACCTGCCGGCCGATCTCTCCGGCCTCGCCGGACCCTTTGCCCGTCCCTTCCGCCGCCTCGCCGAGGCGGTGCGGGCCCGGGCCCTCGCGGAGCTTGCTTGAGCATGGATCTCATCTGCCCCGCCGGCACGCCCGCCGCCTATCGCGAAGCCTTGGAGGCGGGCGCAGACGCCATCTATTGCGGCTTCCGCGACGAAACCAATGCGCGCAATTTCCCCGGCCTCAATTTCACGCGCGAGGAGATGCGCGACGCCGTCGCGCTCGGACACGCACGCGGCGTGCGCACCTATGTGACGCTCAACACCTTCATGCGCGCCGGTGCGGAGGCGCTCTGGTACCGGGCCGCCGACGATGCGGCGACGCTCGGTGCCGATGCCGTCATCGTCGCCGACATGGCGCTGATGGACTACGTCGCCACCACACACCCGCAGCAGCGGCTGCATGTGTCGGTGCAGGCATCGGCCTCCAATGCCGACGCGGTGAATTTCCTCGTCGAGAGTTTCGGGGCGAAGCGGCTGGTCCTGCCGCGCGTGTTGACCGTGGCGGAGATCGCGGCGCTGGCGCGGCAGGTGCCGTGCGAGCTCGAGGTATTTGCCTTTGGCGGCCTGTGCGTGATGGCCGAGGGGCGCTGCTCGCTCTCCTCTTACGTCACGGGAAAATCGCCCAACATGCAGGGCGTGTGCTCGCCGGCGAGCCATGTACGCTATCGCGAGGATGGCGAAGAGATGGTGTCGGAGCTTGGCGGCTTCACCATCAACCGCTTCGGCAAGGACGAAGCGGCGGGCTATCCGACGCTGTGCAAGGGGCGCTTCCACATCGCCGAAGCCGACGCCTATGCCTTCGAGGACCCGGTGAGCCT
>JBDHTK010000097.1:0-10773 GCA_039808625.1 Devosia sp.
ACCTGCCGCCCCGCGACTTCGAGGCGCTGCGCCTCGCCATCCTGCAGCGCCGCGCGACGCTGCCCAGGCGCCTGACACAGGTCGCCGCCTGCGCCCTCGACAACTACGACGAGATGGCCTTTGCCACCGCCGCACGCATCGCCGCCGCGGCCGAGGTGCAGCCCTCGACGCTGGTGCGCTTCGCCCGCCAGTTCGGCCTCGACGGCTTTTCCAGCCTGCAGATGCTGTTCCGCGAGCGCCTGCGCACCCGCAACGCCTCCTACGGAGAACGCCTCGCGCGCCTGCGCGCCGACGAGGCCGCGATGCCGCGCGCGATGGGCATATTGAGCGGCTTCATCGCGGCCGGCCACGGCTCGCTCGACCGGCTCGCCGCCGCCATCGACCCGGCCGGCTTCGAGGCCGCCATCGCCCTCCTCGCCGCCGCCGACACCATCTACCTCCTGGCGCGCCGCCGCGCCTACCCCATCGCCAGCTACGCCGCCTATGCCTTCGGCAAGCTCGGGGTGAAATGCGTCGCCACCGGCAGCGCCGCCGGCATCGACGACGACGTGCTGGCCCAGGCCGGCCCGCGCGACGCCGCCTTCGCCGTGAGCTTTTCGCCCTATGCCTCGGAAACGGCGGCGCAGGCCCGCGCCCTCGCCGCGCGCGGCGTGCCGGTGGTGGCGCTCACCGATTCTGCCCTCTCGCCGCTGGCCGACTGCGCCCGCGTCTGGTTCTCGCTGGCCGAGGCCGACCATGCCGGCTTCCGTTCGCTCTCGGCCAGCATGGCCTTCGCGATGGCCCTCACCGTCGCGGTCGCCGAGCGGCGGGGGGACTGATCGGAATATCCGTTCCATGTTGACGGGGTCGGGAACATGTATTTCACTTCGCCCCGAACCGGCAGCCGCAAGGGGAGTGTAGTGCTCGACGTCGTCACCATCGGCCGCGCCTCCGTCGATCTCTACGGCCAGCAGATCGGCACGCGGCTCGAGGATGTCGGCAGCTTCGCCAAATCGGTGGGCGGCTGCCCGTGCAACATCGCCATCGGCACCGCGCGGCTCGGCCTCCGGTCGGCCCTCGTCACCCGCGTCGGCGACGAGCAGATGGGCCGCTTCATCCGCGAGCAGCTCGGGCGCGAGGGCGTCGAGACGCGCGGCGTCACGACCGATCCCGACCGGCTCACCGCGCTGGTGCTGCTCGCGGTCGAGCGCCAGGGCGTCTCGCCCATGATCTTCTATCGCACCGACTGCGCCGACATGGCGCTGGGCGAGGCCGACATCGACGAGGCCCTGATCGCCTCGGCCCGCGCCGTCGTCGTCACCGGCACGCATTTTTCGACGCCCAATGCCGAGGCCGCGCAGCTCAAGGCCATCCGCATCGCCCGCACCCATGGCGGGCGCGTCGTCTTCGACATCGACTATCGCCCCAACCTGTGGGGCCTCGCCGGCCACGAGGCGGGCTTTTCGCGCTATGTGAAGTCGCCGCGCGTCACCGCCGTCTACCGGCAGGTGCTGCCGCATGCCGACCTCGTCGTCGGCACCGAGGAGGAGGTGCTCATCGCCGCCGGCGCCGACACCCTGCCCGAGGCGCTGCGCGCCATCCGCGCCGTGACCGCCGCCACCATCGTCCTGAAGCGCGGCGCGATGGGCTGCATCGTCTATGACGGCGCCATTCCCGACGATCTCGAGCAGGGCATCGTCGGCGACGGCTTTCCCATCGAGGTCTACAACGTCCTCGGCGCCGGCGATGCCTTCATGTCCGGGTTCCTGCGCGGCTGGCTGCGCGGCGAGACGCTCGCCACCGCCGCCACCTGGGCCAATGCCTGCGGCGCCTTCGCCGTGTCGCGCCTGCTCTGCGCCCCCGAATATCCGACCTGGGAGGAGCTCGGCCATTTCCTCGCCCACGGCAGCCCCGAGCGCGCGCTGCGCCGCGACGCCGCGCTCAGCCACATCCACTGGGCCACCACGCGGCGTACCGACTGGCCCGAGCTCATGGCCTTCGCCATCGACCACCGCGCCCAGCTCGAGGCGCTGCCCGGCGCCACGCCCGAGCGCCTCACCGCCTTCAAGCGGCTGGCGGTGCAGGCGGCGCTCAAGGTGGCCGATGGCCGGCCCGGCTTCGGCATGCTGCTCGACGACAGGTTCGGCCGCGACGCGCTGTTCGACGTGGCCGGCACCAGCCTGTGGATCGGCCGCCCCGTCGAGGACCCCGGCAGCCGCCCGCTGCGCTTCGAAGTCTCGCAGGACCTCGGCAGCCGCCTCGTCGACTGGCCGGTCGATCACTGCCTCAAGGTGCTGTGCTTCTACCACCCCGACGACGATGCGGCGCTCAAGGCCACCCAGCTCGACAAGCTCCGCGCCGCCTGTGACGCCGCCCGCAAGGTCGGCCGCGAAATCCTGATCGAGATCATCGCCTCGAAGCACGGGCCCCTCGCCGACGACACGCTCGCCCGTGCCCTCGCCGAGCTTTACGCCGCCGGCCTCAAGCCCGACTGGTGGAAGCTGGAGCCGCAGGCCAGCGCCGCCGCCTGGGCCGGGATCGACGCCGTCATCGCCGGCGCCGACCCCTATTGCCGCGGCGTCGTGCTGCTCGGCCTCGACGCCAGCCCCGAGGCGCTGGCCGCAGGCTTCGCCGCCGCCCGCGCGGCGACGAGCGTCAAAGGCTTCGCCGTCGGCCGCACGATCTTTTTTCCTGCCGCCCGCGCCTGGCTCGCCGGCACGATGGATGATGCGGCGGCCGTCGCCGACATGGCCGGCCGCTTCGCCGCGCTGGTCGACATCTGGCGGCGGGCCGGCGCCGCCGCGAAGGAGACGACATGAGCACATCCGTGATGCTGACCACGGCGCAGGCCCTGGCGCGCTTTCTCACCCGCCAGAGGACCGAGATCGACGGCCGCATCGTCCCCCTCTTCGGCGGCGTCTTCGCCATTTTCGGGCATGGCAACGTCGCCGGGCTGGGCGAGGCGCTCTACGGGGTGCGCGACGAGCTGCCGACCTATCGCGGCCAGAACGAGCAGGGCATGGCGCACGCCGCCATCGGCTTCGCCAAGGCGAGCTTCCGCCGCCGCATGATGGCCGTCACCTCCTCCATCGGCCCGGGCGCCACCAACATGGTCACCGCCGCCGCCCTCGCCCATGTCAACCGCCTGCCGCTGCTGCTCCTGCCGGGCGACGTGTTCGCCAGTCGCCGCCCCGACCCCGTGCTCCAGCAGGTCGAGGACTGGGGCGACGGCACGGTGAGCGCCAATGACGTGTTCCGCCCGGTGAGCCGCTATTTCGATCGCATCGCCCGGCCCGAACAGCTCATCCCCGCCTTGCGCCGCACCATGCAGGTCCTGACCGATCCGGCCGAATGCGGCCCCGTGACCCTCGCCCTCTGCCAGGACACGCAGGCCGAGGCCTATGACTATCCCGCCGAAATGTTCGCCGAGACCGTCTGGGTGCCGCGCCGCCCCGGCCCCGATGCCCGCGAACTGGCGGCGGCGGCCGCCGCCCTCCGGGCGGCGCAAAAGCCCGTCATCATTGCCGGCGGCGGCGTGCTCTATTCCGAGGCCGCCGCGGATTTGCGCGCCTTCGCCGAAGCGCATGCCATCCCGGTGATGGAGACCAATGCCGGCAAATCCTCGCTGCCGCACGACCATCCGCTCAACATGGGCGCCGTCGGCGTCACCGGCACCTCGGCCGCCAACCGCCTCGCCGCCGAGGCCGACCTGGTCCTCGCCGTCGGCACGCGGCTGCAGGATTTCACCACCGGCAGCTGGGCCCTGTTCCAAGCCGACGCCATGCAGCTCGTCGGCCTCAACGTCCAGCCTTTCGATGCCGGCAAGCACCGTGCCCTGCCGCTCGTGGCGGACGCACGGGTCGGCCTCGACGCACTCGACGCGGCGCTCGGCGCCTGGCGCAGCCCGACCGGCTGGACCGAGGCCGCCGCCGCGGCCAGGGCCCGATGGCTCGCCGAGGCCGCCGCCGTGCTCGCCCCCACCAACGCGCTGCCCTCCGACGCGCAGGTGATCGGCGCCGTACATCGCGCCCGCGGCTCGGACGTGACCCTGGTCTGCGCCGCCGGCGGCCTGCCCGGCGAGCTGCACAAGCTCTGGCCCGCCGGCGCGCCGGGCAGCTATCATCTCGAATATGGCTACTCGACCATGGGCTACGAGATCGCCGGCGGCCTCGGCGTCAAGCTCGCGAAACCCCACAGCGACGTCATCGTCATGGTCGGCGACGGCAGCTACATGATGCTCAATTCCGAGCTGTCGAGCGCCGTCATGCTGGGCGCAAAGCTCACCGTCATCGTCCTCGACAATCGCGGCTTCGGCTGCATCAACCGCTTGCAGATGGCGACCGGCGGCGCCAGCTTCAACAACCTGTTCGCCGACACGCGCCACGCGGCCATGCCCGAGATCGACTTCGTCAAGCACGCCGAATCCATGGGCGCCGTGGCGCGCAAGGCCAGCTCCGTCGCCGAGCTCGAAGCGCTGCTGCACGAGGCCGAGGCCGACACGCGCCCTTCGGTCATCGTCATCGACACCGACCCGCTGCTGTCCACCGAGGCCGGCGGCCACTGGTGGGACGTGGTGGTGCCCGAAGTGTCGGAGCGCGCCGAGGTCAACGCCGCCCGCCGCGCCTACGAGGACGCGCTGAAGGCGCAGAAAATCTAGGGAGAACCCGGATGTTGGCCAAACTGGGCATGTCGCCCATCGCCTGGTGGAACGACGATCTGGCCGAGCTCAGCGACGACGTGTCGCTCGCGGAATGCCTCCGCCAGTCGCGCGCCGCCGGCTTCACCGGCATGGAGATGGGCCGCCGCTTCCCGCGCGATCCGGCGGTGATGCTGCCCATCCTGCGCGCCGCCGACGTGACGCTGTGCGGCGGCTGGTTCTCGGGCACGCTGGTCGATGAGGAGCTGGCCGCCAACAAGGACCGCATCCGGCCCATGATCGAGCTGTTCAAGGCGGTCGGCGCCCCCTGCATCGTCTATGGCGAGGTCGGCCGCTCCATCCAGGGCGACCGCACCAGGCCGCTCGCCGCCAAGCCCCGGCTCGCCGACGACGAGATGGAAGCCTATGCGAGAAAGGTCACCGCCTTCGGCGAATGGTGCGCCGCCGAGGGCATGCCGCTCGTCTATCACCACCACATGGCCGCCGTGGTCGAGACGGCGCCCGAGCTCGACGCCTTCATGCGCGCCTCGGGCGAGGGCATCGCGCTGCTGCTCGACGCCGGCCACCTCGCCTTTGCCGGCGGCGACGTGCTGGCCGCCATCGACAGGCACCACGCCCGCATCCGGCACGTGCATGTGAAGGACATCCGCCGCCCCGTCATCGACGCGCTCGACCGCACCCGCCAGAGCTTCCTTGATGCCGTGGCGCTCGGCGCCTTTACCGTGCCCGGCGACGGCTCGCTCGATTTCGGCGCCATCGTGCAGCGTCTCGCCGATCATGGCTATGAAGGCTGGTTCGTGGTCGAGGCCGAGCAGGACCCGCGCCGGAGTCCGCCGCAGCGCATGGCCGAGATCGGCCATGCCGAGCTCATGCGTGTCATGACCGCCGCCGGCTATACCGTCGCCACCGCAGGATTCCCCAAATGAGTGAGCTGCGTTTGAAGCGCCCGGCCGACGGGCATATCGCCGTGACGCCGCAAAGCGCCGGCTGGACCTATGTCGGCTTCGAGGTCGATACGCTCGACCCCGGCCGCGCCGCCCGCGACAATACCGGCCCCAACGAGCTCTGCCTCGTCTTCCTTTCCGGCACCGGCCGCGTCGGCGTCGGCGGCAGGGATTTCGGCGAGCTGGGCGGGCGGACGAGCCCCTTCGACGGCCCGCCCGCCGCCGTCTATGTCCCCGCCCATGCCGACTGGCGGGTCGAGGCGACGTCGCGGCTCGAGCTTGCCTTCTGCACCGCGCCGGGCGGCGGCGACTACCCGGCACGCATCCTCGCCATTCCCCCGCGGATCACTCGCGGCACGGGCGCCAACACCCGCTACGTCACCAACATCCTGCCCGAGACCGAGCCGGCCCACTCCCTGCTCGTCGTCGAGGTCATCACGCCGGCCGGCAACACCTCGTCCTATCCGCCGCACAAGCACGACACCGACGACCTGCCGCACGAAGCACTGCTCGAGGAGACCTACTACCACCGCCTCAACCCGCCGCAGGGCTTCGCGCTGCAGCGCATCTACACCGACGACCGCAGCCTCGACGAGGCGCTGGTGATCGAGGACGGCGACGTGACGCTGGTGCCGCGCGGCTACCACCCGGTGGCCACCATGCATGGCTACGATCTCTATTATCTCAACGTCATGGCCGGCCCGCGCCGCACCTGGAAGTTCCACAACGCCGCCGAGCACGCGTGGCTGCTCACCCCGTGATTTCGGACACCCTGACGGCGCGCCCCTCGCGCACCGAGCGCAGCGCCGCCTCGGCGAGGACCAGCGCCGCGAGCCCGTCGGCGCCGCTCGGCACCGCCTCCGCCTTGCCGCCTATGGCGTCGATGAAGGCGGCCATCTCGCCGGCATAGGCCTCGGTGTAGCGCGTCATGAAGAAGTCGAGCAGCGGCGGCCGCCTATAGCCCGCCGCCGTCGCCACCTCGATGGACACGGCGCGCTGGTTCTCGGCGGCGACGGCGCCCCTCGAGCCATGCACCTCGAGGCGCTGGTCGTAGCCGTAGCTGGCCCGGCGCGAATTGGAGATGGTGGCGTGCCGGCCGCTCGCCGTCGCCAGCATCACGCTGGCGCTGTCATAGTCGCCCGCCTGGCCGATGGCCGGATCGACCAGCACCGAGGCCTGCGCCGAGACCGTCTCGATCTCCTCGCCGAGGAGGAAGCGCGCCATGTCGAAATCGTGGATGGTCATGTCGCGGAAGATCCCGCCCGAGCGGCGGATATAGTCGAGCGGCGGCGGGCCGGGATCGCGCGACACGATGGTCACCATTTCCACCTTGCCGATCTCGCCGCGGTCGATGGCGGCGCGCACGGCGCGGAAATGCGGGTCGAACCGGCGGTTGAACCCGACCATCAGTGGAACGCCGCTCGCCTCGACCACGGCGAGGCACGCCCTGACGCGCGCGATGTCGAGGTCGATCGGCTTCTCGCAGAAGATCGGCTTGCTGGCTCTCGCGAACGTCTCGATCAGCTCGGCATGGGTGTCGGTCGGCGTGCAGATCACCACCGCATCGATGTCGGCCGCATCGCGGATCGCCGCGACGTCGCGCACCGCCGCGCCATAGTGCGCCGCGAGGGCGGTCGCCGCCTCGGGCGCCGCATCGGCCACCGCCACCAGCTTCGCCGCCGGGTTGGAGGTGATCGCCCGCGCATGCACCTTGCCGATCCGGCCGGCCCCCAGCAGCGCGAAATTGAGTGCCATCGGCCCGCTCTCCCAACCCTGCGACACGGCGCCCAGAGGAATCACGCGTTCCATTAAGAGTCAATTCGGAACATATGTTCCGGCGCGTCAGGCGCGGCCGAGGGCCTGCTCGCTCGCCGCATCGAACAGATAGAGCGCGCCCGGCGCGGCGCTCGCCGTGATCGTGCTGTCGACCGCGGGCACGACCTTGCCCGACGCCGTGGCGACGAAGGGCGTCCCCGCCGCGTCGAGATGCACCAGCGTCTCGGCGCCCAGCGGCTCCACCGCGTTCACCGTGCCGGTGAGCGTGAGCCCGCCCGCGGCCGCCGGCGCTCCGACGACGAGATCGTTGGGCCGCACCCCGACCAGCACATGGCCGCCCGCCTCTGCCGGCAGGCGCAGCGGCGCCGTGCCGCCCGGCACGCGCGCCCCGTCGGCCCCCGCCGTCGCCGCGCACAGATTCATCGACGGGCTGCCGATGAAGCGCGCCGTGAACACGTCGGCCGGCGCCTCGTAGAGCTCGGTGGGCGTGCCCACCTGCAGGATGACCCCGTCGCGCATCACCACGATGCGGTCGGCCATCGTCATCGCCTCGATCTGGTCGTGCGTCACATAGACCGTCGTCGTCCCCAGCCGCTGGTGCAGCCGCTTGATCTCGATGCGCATCTGCGCCCGCAACTGCGCGTCGAGATTGCTGAGCGGCTCGTCGAACAGGAACGCCACCGGGTCGCGCACCATCGCCCGGCCGATGGCGACGCGCTGGCGCTGGCCGCCGCTGAGCTCGGCCGGCCGCCGGTTGAGCAGCTCCTCGAGCCCCAGCGTCCGGGCGACGGCGGCGATGCGCGTCCGCCGCTCGGCCTGCGGCAGCTTCGAGGTATAGAGCCCGAAGCCGATATTCTGGCCCACCGTCAGGTGCGGATAGATGGCGTAGTTCTGGAACACCATCGCAATGTTGCGCTGCTTGGGGTCGAGCTGGTTGACCACCCGGCCGCCGATCGTCACCGTGCCGCCTGAAATGTCCTCGAGTCCGGCGATCATCCTCAGCGTCGTCGACTTGCCGCAGCCCGACGGCCCCACCAGAACGATGAACTCGCCGTCGGCGATCTCGAGATCGATGCCGCGCACCGCCGTCACCTTGCCATAGCTCTTGGTCAGCTTGTCGAGGGTGATCGAGGCCATCACGCGGCTCCCAGCAAATCGTTGAAACGGCGCTCCAGCAGGTCGCGCGCGGCGGCTTCGGCATCGGCATGCTGCCGGCGGCGCGCGGCGAAGCCGCCGAGCGCCTCGCGATAGCCGGCGAGCGCCGCCGCCATCGCCGCCGGCCCCGGCCCGCCCAGCCGCTCGCGGATGGCGACGAAATAGGCCGGCGAGACGATCTCGGCGAAGCGCGCCGCGTCCAGCGCCGGCGCCCGCCCGGTCGCCGCCGCGAAGGCCGCGGCGAACGGCGCGAAGCCGTCGCTGCCGAGGTCGCCGCCCTGCGCCACGACGGCGCGCGCCACCTGCGCGGCGATCTCGTGCGCCTGCCGGAACGACAGGCCCTCGTCGCGCACCAGCGTGTCGGCCAGCTCGGTCACCGTGATGCAGGAACGCCTTATGTTGGCGGCGACGCGCGCCCCGTCGACCGCGACGGCGCCGTAGAGCGCCGCCATCAGCTCGAGCACCCGCCCGCCGCTGGCGAACGCCCCGTAGCCGAAGGCCTGCGTCTCGCCCTCGCTGTCGTTCATGTCGGTGAAGGGCGTGTTGTGCATGATGTCGAGCACGGCGCGGGCCCGCCCCATCGTCTGGCTCGCCAGGTGCCGCATATGCTCGATCGGCACGGGATTGCGCTTTTGCGGCATGATCGAGGAGATCTGCACGAACGCGTTCGGCACGTAGATCTGGCCGACCTCGAAGCTGGTCCAGAACTGCAGGTCCTGGATCGGCCGCCCCAGATGCAGGAACAGCAGCTCCAGCGCCCCATAGGTCGCGGTGACGTAATCGACCGCCGCGATGCAGCTGTAGGAGTTCTGCAAGGGCGCGGCGAAGCCCAGCAGCTCCGCCATGCGCGCCCGGTCGATGGGAAAGCCCGAAGTGGTGATCGCCGCCGCGCCCATCGGCGAGCGGTCGACGATGGCGCGCGCCGCCGCGAGCCGCTCCATGTCGCGGATCAGCACCTCGATCATCGCCCCGAGGTAGTGCGCGAAGGTGGTCGGCTGCGCCGGCTGGCCATGCGTATAGGCGACGATCAGCGTTCCCGTCTCGCGCCCGGCCTTGTCGATCAGCACCCCGAGCAGCGCCTCGAGCCGCGCCATGAGCCCGTCGATCTCGGCCTTGAGCCTCAGCTTGAACAGCGTGTGGTCGATGTCGTTGCGCGAGCGCGCCGTGTGCAGCCGGCCGCCGAGATCGGGGCCGAGCCGCGCCTTCAGCTCCTTCTCGATGAGGAAGAAATAGTCTTCCACCTCGCCCGTATAGGTGAGCGCCGCGACGTCGATCCCGGCCTCGACGGCGGCGAGCGCGCGGGCGATGGCGGCGGCCTGGTCGGCCGGCAGGATGCCGGTCTCGGCGAGCATCACCAGATGCGCCCGGTCGATGCGCCGAAAGCCCTCGACGTGATGCGCCCGCGCCCCTTCGAACAGCGGCGCCAGCACGGTGCGCGCATAGGTCGCGTCGGGAAAGCGGCTGCTGTCTGTCGTGGCCGGTCCGTCCATCAGCCCTTGAGCCCCGCCAGCATGACGCCGCGCACGATGAACCGTTGCAGCAGCAGGAAAACGAGCAGCGTCGGGATGGTGCCGATGGCCGCCCCCGTCATGATCATCTCCCACTTGGTGTCCTGCGCGTCCGAGAAGCTCGAAATGCCCACCGGCAGCGTATAGAGCTCGTTGCTGGTGGTGACGATCAGCGGCCAGAAGAACGCCGTCCAGTTGCCGAGGAAGGTGAAGATGGCGAGCGCCGACACCGCCGGCGTCACCAGCGGCATCGCCACTTTCCACCAGATGGTGAACTCGTTGAGCCCGTCCACCCGCGCCGCCTCGAGGAAGTCGTCGGGCACGCCCTCGAAGAACTGCTTCATGAGGAAGGTGCCGAAGGCCGTCATCATGCCGGGGAACATGATGCCCCAGTAGCTGTCGAGCCAGCCGAGCTGGCTGGACATGAGATACCACGGGATGACCAGCATCTCGGTGGGGATCATCAGCGTCGACAGGATGGCGAGGAAGATGAAGTAGCGCCCGCGGAACTGGAATTTTGCCAGCGTGTAGCCGACGAGGCTGTCGAAGAAGACGTTGGACAGCGTCACGGCCGTGGCGACGAACAGCGAGTTGAAGAACCAGCGCATGAACTTGCCGTCGCTCAGCACCTTGACGTAGTTGTCGAGCGTCGGCGCCACCGGGATCAGCCGCAGGTCGTAGATCTGCCCCGCCGTCTTGAGCGAGGTCGAGAACATGTAGAGCAGCGGCGTCACCATCAGCACGCCGCCGATGA